>NZ_JBFUHO010000106.1:0-14718 GCF_056402355.1 Variovorax sp. P4_B11 | reverse complement strand
GCGTGTGGGTCGCTGCCCCCCGAGGGGGCCGCAGGCCGCCTTGGGGCGGCCCGGCGCCGGCCTGAGCCCCCACGCTCCCCCACTGCGCGTGGGTCGCTGCCCCCCGAGGGGGCCGCAGGCCGCCTTGGGGCGGCCCGGCGCCGGCCTCAGGTGCGCACCAGCGCAGCCGCCGGGTTCTCCGACTCGAGGACCTCCTGCGCCCAGGCTTCGAGCTTGCTGGTGTCGGCCCGCAGCACCTCCTGCTTGACCGCCAGGATCTGCGACGGATGCATCGAGAAACTGCGTAGCCCCAGGCCCAGCAGCAGCCGCGTGAACGTCACGTCGCCGGCCATCTCGCCGCAGACGCTGACGCCCTTGCCCTGACGCCGGCATTCGGCGATGGTTTCGGCCACCAGCCGCAGCACCGCCGGATGGGCCGGGTCGTACAGGTGGGCCACCGACTCGTCGGCACGGTCGATCGCCAGCGTGTACTGGATCAGGTCGTTGGTGCCGATCGACAGGAAGTCGAAGTGCTTCAGGAAGGTCTTGAGCGTCAGTGCCGCGGCCGGGATCTCGATCATCGCGCCAAGCTTCACCTTGCCGTACACCGCGCCGCGGTTGTCGAGCTCGGTGCGTGCGAAGTCGAGCAGCGACAGCGTCTGGTGGATCTCGCTGACATGCGCCAGCATCGGGATCAGCAGGTGGATCTCGCCGTGCGCCGCGGCCCGCAGGATGGCGCGCAGCTGGGTCAGGAACATCGCCGGGTCGGCCAGGCTCCAGCGGATCGCGCGCAGCCCCAGCGCCGGATTCAGGTGGAAATCCTCGCGCTGGGACTTGCCGTCCAGCTGCTTGTCGGCGCCGACGTCGATGGTGCGGATCGTGACCGGCATGCCCTTCATGCCATCGAGCGCGCGCCGATAGGCCTGGTACTGCTCCTCCTCGTCGGGCAGCCGCGTGAGGTTGTGCGCCTCGCGCCCCATGAACAGGAACTCGCTGCGGAACAGGCCGACGCCCACCGCGCCGGCCTTGACCGCACCGAGCGTGTCCTCGGGCATCTCGATGTTGGCCAGCAGGTCGACCCGCTGGCCGTCGAGCGTCACGGCCGGCTTGTGGCGCAGCCGGGACAGGCGTCCGCGCTCGAGGTCGCCCTGGCGCTGCTTGAAGCCGTACTCGGCCAGGATGATCGGAGAGGGGTCGACGATCATCACGCCGGTATCGCCGTCGATGATGACCCAGTCGTCCTGCCGCACCAGCTGGCTGGCGCTGCGGGCGCCGACCACGGCCGGGATGTCCATGCTGCGCGCGACGATCGCGGTGTGCGAGGTGCGGCCGCCGACATCGGTCACGAAGCCGGCGAACACGCTCTTCTTGAACTGCAGCATGTCGGCCGGCGACAGGTCGTGCGCGATCAGCACCAGCGGCGCGTCGAAGGCGTCGCCGGCGATCAGGTCGTGGTGGTCGTCTTCGTCGGCGGTGCGCTTGCGCCGCGGCGGCGTCGGCGCGAGCACCGCGGCCGTGCCCTTCATGCGGTGCAGCAGCCGCTCGACCACCTGCTCGAGGTCGGCCTTTCGCTCGCGCAGGTATTCGTCCTCCATCTCGTCGAACTGGCGCGCCACCACCTCGAGCTGGGTGGTCAGCGCCCATTCGGCGTTGTAGAGCCGCTCGACGATCCAGTGCTTGACGCCGCCCGTGAGCACCTCGTCCTGCAGCAGCATCTGGTGCACTTCGAGCAGCGCCGAGAGCTCGTGCGGCGCGTCGTTGGGCCCCATCAGCGCGACGCTCGCCTGCAGCTTCTGCAGTTCCTCGGCCACCGCGTTGCGCGCCATGCGCACGCGGTCGATCTCGGTCTCGATCTGCTCCGGCTTGATGAAATAGTGGGCGACGTCGATGCGGCTCGAGACCACCAGCACCGCCCGCCCGATGGCGATTCCGCGAGCAACGGGAAGGCCGTGGACGACGAAAGTCATGGCGCCCCCGTCATCCCATGAGCCAGCGCGAAGCGCGGGCTCTGCGGGTGAAACACCGGGGAACCGGCTTTGCCGGGCCGCTGGTGTTGCCCCCGGCGAGGAGGTGGGAGGCTACACGCAGTGAGCCGACCTGGGGGAGAGCCATCACTCGCCCTCGCCGAACTTGTCGTTCATCAAGGCGACGATCGCATCGAGCGCGTCCTGCTCGCCCTCGCCGAGGGTCTCGATCTCGACCGTGACACCCAACCCCGCGGCCAGCATCATCACGCCCATGATGCTCTTGGCGTTGACGCGGCGGTCGCCGCGCGAGAGCCAGACCTCGCACGGATAGCTGCCGGCGATCTTGGTGAGTTTGGCCGAGGCGCGTGCATGCAGCCCCAGCTTATTGCTGATGGTCACGGATGTCTTGGTCACTGTGCTTTCTTCTTGCCTGATTCTGCGGAGCCGCCACCGCCACCTGCATCACGCCCGCGGTGCCACCGGTAACGGCTCGCTGCACCAGCGTGTCGAGCGCTTCGTTGCGGTAGCTCACCGCGCGCAGCAGCATCGGCAGATTGACGCCCGCCACCAGCCGCGACCGGACGCCGTCGACGAGTTTCTGCGCCACGTTGCAGGGCGTGGCGCCGAACACGTCGGCCAGCACCAGCACCTGCGAGCGCGGCGCGAGCTGCAACTGGGCCAGCATGATGCGGGCGGCAGCGAGGGTTTCGTCCGGCGACACGTTGGGCAGCACGTCGAGCGCGACGATCGACGTCTCACAGTCGGGAAAGACATGCAGCGCGCACTGCCGCAGCGCCTGCGCGAGCGGAGAGTGGGCGATGATGAAAATGCTGTTCATTCGGATCGAAGGGCGGCCTGTCGATTATGCGGGGGCGGGCGCATCAGGCAACCTCCGTGCTTCGCGCTGCGGTATTCGCCTTGGGGCGGCCCGGCGGCGCATCAGGCAACCTCCGTGCTTCGCACTGCGGTATTCGCCTTGGGGCGGCCCGGCGGCTCATGGAACGCGCAAGCCCTCGAAGAAGGTGGGGAGCGCGTCGGCCGAGGACGGCTTGCCGATCACGGTCGCCTGGTAGAGCGCGACGCCGTCCGGTCGCTGCTGGGCGAACCAGAGCACATGCAGCGCCTTGGCGGAAGCGCCGCCCTCGGCCTCCGGCGTGTCGAGCCGCACCGGCGCGGGCGCATTGGCCGCGCGCGGCAGCACGGCCGCGGTTTCGGTCGTCGGGGCGCCGGCCAGCTGGCTGCGCGTCGCCGCGCGCCAGGCGCGGATCCAGCCTTCGGCCTGGGCCGGGTTGCCGGCGACGGCGTGGGCCACCGCGAAGGTGGCGCCACCGGTCTCGCAGCCCGCCATGTCGACCGTGACCGCGTCGACGCCGAGCGGCAGCGCGCGTGTCGCCCGGTCCGGCTTGCAAGGCAGCAGCGCGACGACGCCCTCATCCCCGATCGGCACCTCGCGCCAATTGAAGGTCGGGCTGCAGCCGGCGAGCGCGCAGGCAAGAGCCAAGGCGGGCGCGGCAAGGCGGGAACGGGTCATCGGGGCCATCGGAAACCCGATTATCGAACCGCCGCCCGATCGGAACTAAAATTCCCCCGACCGCTCCATCCCTTGCCCATGAAAAAAGTCATCTACGCCGCCGCTGTCGCGCTCGCCCTGGCCGTGGGTGTCGGCGTGTACCTGAATACCGGGGTGTCGGCGGCACCGACCTCCACCTTCGTGCTGCTCGACGGCAGCAAGAAGAGCACCGAGGACCTCAAGGGCAAGGTCACGCTGGTCAATTTCTGGGCCACCAGCTGTGTGACCTGCGTCGGCGAGATGCCCAAGGTCATCGCCACCTACGACAAGTACCAGGCGCGCGGCTACGACACGCTGGCCGTGGCCATGAGCTACGACCCGCCCAGCTACGTGGTCAATTTCGCCGAAACCCGCAAGCTGCCGTTCAAGGTGGCGATCGACAACACCGGCGCCGTTGCCAAGGCCTGGGGCGACGTGCAGCTGACGCCCACCACCTACGTCGTCAACAAGCGCGGCGAGATCGTCAAGCGCTACGTCGGCGAGCCCGACTTCGCCGAACTGCACCAGCTGATCGAGAAACTCCTGGCGGAAACCTGACCCCCGGCCGGCGCGGCCCGGCCCGAGTCACTTCTTCCGGAAGGTGTCGTGGCAGGTTTTGCAGGTTTCGCCGACGTTCGCCACAGCGGCCTTCAGCGCATCCAGATTGCCGGTCTTGGCCGCCGCCGCGAGTTTTTCCGTATCGGCCATCAAGCGCTCGTTGAGTTCCTTGAACTTCGCCTGCTCCTTCCAGATGTCGGGCTTGGCATTGCCACCCTCGGTGCCGGGTCCGAAAGCGGCCCAGGGCAGCTTCGTGATCACCGTGAGCACATCCGCGTTGGCGACCGCGGCGGCCTGGTCGAAGGGCGCACGACCGCTCGCCATGGCGGCAATGCGCCCAATGTGCTGGTTCTGCACGAACATCGCTCTCTGCCGGTACTTGATCGCATCCGCGGGCTTGGCGAACTGAGCGGCGGCCGGAAGCGCCAGGGCGAAAGCGGCGCCCGCAAGGGCGAACAGGGGCAATCGTTTCATTCTTGGTTCTTTCTGGAAAGCCGCGGGAAATGCCGCCTGGCCGAGTGTATGAATTTGCGCCCGCATACGACTAGAGACAACCCGCAGGGCGCGGCAGCCTGGAAGTTTGCTAATCTGCGGCTTCCGCCGCTGCGTCCACCGCTATCGATGACCGCCTCCTTCCAGTCCCACACGCCACGCGCGGGGCTGAGCGATGCGCCCTCGGAAACCCGCGTCTGGGATCTCCCGACCCGCGTCTTCCATTGGCTGCTCGCGACGGCGGTCGTCGCCCAGATCGCGACCGGATTCGGCGGCGCGATGGAATGGCACTTCCGGATCGGCTACACGCTGTTGGCGCTGCTGCTGTTCAGGGCGGTCTGGGGCTTCGTCGGCGGCCGCTGGTCGCGCTTCGCGGCCTTTCTCTATGCGCCGCGCTCGGTGGCCGACTACCTGCGCGGACAAGCCCCTCCCGACCATCTGGTCGGCCACTCGCCGCTTGGCGCGCTGTCGGTGTTCGCGCTGCTCCTGCTGCTCGCAGTCCAGGTTGCGACCGGCCTCTTTTCGGACGACGAGATCTCGAGTTCAGGCCCGCTCGCCCGCTTCGTCTCCGGCGGCATCGTCGGTGCGGCGACGCACTGGCACGCGGTGCTGGGCAAATGGATCGTGATCGTGCTGATCGGCCTGCACGTGCTGGCCGTGCTGTTTTATGTGCTGGTCCGTCGGCAACAGCTGCTGAGGCCGATGATCACCGGGGACAAGCGGCTGCTCGGCGGCAGCGTACCGCCGAGCCGTGACGACGCCGCCTCGCGCCTGCTGGCGATGGCGGTGTTCGCGGTCTGTGCCGCATTCGCGAGCTGGATCGCATCGCTGCGACCATGAGCCACTCCTTGTCACGTCCGCTGCCGCTTGCCGACACGCCGGAGATCGTCATGATCACGCCGGACGAGCCGCACGAACTCGACGCGGTGCGGGCGATCTTCCGCGACTATGCCGATTCGCTGGGCATCGATCTCGGCTTCCAGAACTTCGAGCAGGAACTGGTCGGCCTGCCGGGCGAGTACGCAGAGCCGCGGGGCGCCCTGCTGCTGGCGCTGGTCGACGTCGGCGAGGTCGCCGTCCCGGTCGATGCCGCGCCGCTGCCGCGCGGCCAGGGCCGGCTCGCGCACATCGCCGGCTGCTGCGCGCTGCGCCCGCTGGATACGGCCGACTACCCGAACGCGGCCGAGATGAAGCGCCTCTATGTGCGGCCGCAGTTCCGGGGCGTCGGCTTGGGCCGCCAACTGGCCGAGGCCATCCTGGATGCCGCCCGCGGTGCCGGCTATGCCTGCGTGCTGCTGGACACCCTGGACGACATGGAATCGGCCCGGGCCCTCTACGAGGACCTGGGCTTTGCGGAAGTGCCGCCCTACTATCACAACCCCATTGCGGGGTCGCACTACCTCAAGGCAGATCTCTAGCCCTTGGCTTGGGCCAGCAGGGTGTCGGCGTCGCTGACCTCGAACTTGCCGGGGCCCTCGACGTTGAGCGTCGCGACCTTGCCGTCCTTCACGAGCATCGAATAGCGATTGCTGCGCACGCCCATGCCGCGCGCGCTCAGGTCGAGCGTCAGGCCGGTGGCGGTGGCGAAGGCGGCGCTGCCATCGGCCAGCATGCGGACCTTGGTGCCGGTGTTCTGGTCGCGCGCCCAGGCGCCCATCACGAAGGCATCGTTGACGCTCACGCACCAGATCTCGTCGACGCCGGCGGCCTTGAAGTCGTCGTAGTGCTGCACGTAGCCCGGCACATGCTTGGCCGAGCAGGTCGGCGTGAAGGCGCCGGGCAGTGCAAACAGCGCGATGGTCTTGCCCGCGGCGGCCTTGGTGACGTCGACCGGGTTCGGTCCGATGCTGCAGCCCTCGCCTTCGACCTCGGAATACTCCTGCAGGGTGGCCGAAGGAAGGGTGTCGCCGACTTTGATCATTTGTGTGCTCCAGAAAAAGAAAAACGGCCCACATTGTGGGCCGCTTTCGGTTCGGGCGTGCGCCGCGGTGATCAGGCCGGCGCCGGGCCGCTCCCAAGGCGGCCTGCGGCCCCCTCGAGGGGCAGCGAACCGCACGCAGTGGGGAGCGTGGGGGTCTACATTCAGACCAGGACGGCCTTCTGCACCAGGCGGGTCACGACCCAGTTCTTCGACTTCGAGATCGGCCGGCTCTCGGTGATCTCGATGGTGTCGCCCAGCTTGTATTCGCCATTTTCGTCATGGGCGTGGTACTTGCTGGTCTTGGCCACGATCTTGCCGTAGAGCTCGTGCTTGACACGACGCTCGACCAGCACGGTCACGGTCTTCTGGCGCTTGTCGCTGACCACCTTGCCGATCAAGGTGCGCTTGAGGGACTTTTTAACTTCCGTCATGTTCACTCCTTACTTGGCGGCTTGGGTTTCTTGCTGCTTCTGAGCAAGAATGGTCTTGGCGCGCGCGATGTCGCGGCGGGTCACGCGCAGGGTCGAGGTGTTCGACAGCTGTTGCGTGGCCTTCTGCATGCGCAGGCCGAAATGGGCCTTCTGCAGGTCCTTGATTTCGGTTTGCAGGCCGGCGACGTCCTTGTCGCGCAGCACTGCAGCCTTCGAAGTCTTGGCCGGGGCCGCGACTTCCTTCTTCTTACGTGTTGCCATGGGGTGTTCTCCTCGATCAGGCGCCGAGCTGGCGTGCGACGAAGGTCGTGCGCAGCGGCAGTTTGGCAGCGGCCAGACGGAAGGCCTCGCGAGCGAGTTCTTCGGGCACGCCGACGATCTCGTAGATCACCTTGCCAGGCTGGATTTCGGCGACGTAGTACTCGGGGTTGCCCTTGCCGTTACCCATCCGCACTTCGGCGGGCTTGTGGGAGATCGGCTTGTCGGGGAACACACGAATCCAGATGCGGCCACCGCGCTTGACGTGACGCGAGATCGCGCGACGTGCGGCTTCGATCTGGCGGGCCGTCAGACGGCCGCGGTCGATCGACTTCAGGCCGAAGTCACCGAACGACACGGCGTTGCCGCGCGTCGCGATGCCGGTGTTGCGGCCCTTTTGTTCCTTGCGGAACTTTCTGCGTGCAGGTTGCAGCATTTTTGTTACTCCGTAGTTCTAAGACCGATCACTCGGTCTTGGCACCGTCAGCTGCTGCAGCTGGCGCGGCTTTGCGTACGCGCTTAACGGCGGGTTTCGAGTCTGCACCCGGGAGAGCCGGAGCTCCACCAGTGGCTTCTGCGGGCTTGTCGCTGCCATCGGCCGGCGCGGTGTTGCCACCGATCGGGCCACGGGCACCGGCGCGCGGGCCAGGACCGCGACGGTCCGAACCCGGACGATCGCCACCCGGGCGACCATCGCGACGCGGGCCGCGGGGGCGGCGCTCGTCGTCGGGACGCGGCGTTTCGACGGCCGGCAGGTCGTTGCGACCCAGCGTGTCGCCCTTGTAGACCCAGACCTTGACGCCGATGACGCCGTAGGTGGTCTTGGCTTCCGAGGTGCCGTAGTCGATGTCGGCGCGCAGCGTGTGAAGCGGCACGCGACCTTCGCGGTACCACTCGCAACGCGCGATTTCGATGCCGTTCAGGCGGCCCGACGACATGATCTTGATGCCGAGGGCACCCAGACGCATGGCGTTTTGCATGGCGCGCTTCATGGCACGGCGGAACATGATCCGCTTCTCGAGCTGCTGCGTGATGCTGTCGGCGATCAGCTGGGCATCGATTTCGGGCTTGCGCACTTCTTCGATGTTGACCGCGACCGGCACGCCGAGCTGGCGGCCGAGTTCACGCTTGAGGTTCTCGATGTCTTCGCCCTTCTTGCCGATCACGACGCCCGGACGTGCCGAGTAGATCGTGATGCGGGCATTCTTGGCGGGACGCTCGATCAGCACGCGCGAAACCGATGCGTTCTTGAGCTTCTTCTTCAGGTACTCGCGCACCTTGATGTCTTCGGCCAGCATGCCGGCGAAGTCTTTGTTGCTTGCGTACCAGCGGCTGGACCAGTTACGGCTGACCGCGAGGCGGAAGCCGGTGGGGTGGATTTTCTGTCCCATATTTTTTCCAGCCTTAATTGCCAACCGTCACGTACACATGGCACGTGGGCTTGCTGATGCGATTTCCCCGACCCTTGGCGCGCGCGGTGAAGCGCTTGAGCGTGGCGCCTTGCTCGACGTAGATGGTCTTGACCTTCAGTTCGTCGATGTCGGCACCGTCGTTGTGCTCGGCGTTGGCGATCGCCGACTCGAGCACCTTCTTGATGATCACAGCGGCCTTCTTCTGCGTGAACTGCAGAACGTTGAGCGCTTGATCGACCTTCTTGCCGCGGATCAGGTCAGCGACCAGACGGCCCTTGTCGACCGAGAGGCGGACGCCGCGGAGGACTGCACGTGTTTCAGACATGGTCGTTCCTTACTTCTTCTGGACTTTCTTGTCCGCGGGGTGCCCCTTGAACGTGCGCGTGAGCGCAAATTCGCCGAGCTTGTGGCCGACCATCTGGTCGGTGATGTACACGGGCACGTGCTGCTTGCCGTTGTGCACGGCAATGGTCAGGCCGATGAACTCGGGCAGGACCATCGAGCGACGCGACCAGGTCTTGATCGGCTTCTTGTCCTTGGTCGTCACGGCCTTGTCGGCCTTGGCCACGAGGTGGTGGTCGACGAACGGACCCTTTTTGAGAGAGCGAGTCATGTGCTAACCCTTACTTCTTGCGACGCGACACGATGAAGACTTGCGTGCGCTTGTTGTTACGGGTGCGATAACCCTTGGTCAGATTGCCCCATGGGTCGACAGGATGGCGGCCTTCGCCGGTCTTGCCTTCGCCGCCACCGTGCGGGTGGTCGACCGGGTTCATCACCACGCCGCGAACGGTCGGGCGGATACCCATCCAGCGCTTCACACCGGCCTTGCCGAGTTGGCGCAGGCTGTGTTCTTCGTTGGCGACTTCACCGATGGTGGCGCGGCATTCGACGTGCACGCGGCGGACTTCACCCGAGCGCATGCGCACCTGGGCGTAGACGCCTTCGCGGGCCAGCAGCGTGGCGGAGGTACCTGCCGAGCGAGCGATCTGCGCGCCCTTGCCGGGTTGCAGTTCGATGCAGTGGATGGTCGAGCCGACGGGGATGTTGCGGATCGGCAGCGTGTTGCCGGCGCGGATCGGGGCTTCCGAACCGCTCAGCAGCGTGGCACCGGCTTCCAGACCGCGCGGGGCGATGATGTAGCGGCGCTCGCCGTCGGCGTAGCACACCAGCGCGATGTGGGCGGTGCGGTTCGGGTCGTATTCGATGCGTTCGACCTTGGCCGGGATGCCGTCCTTGTTGCGCACGAAGTCCACCACGCGGTAGTGGTGCTTGTGGCCACCGCCCTTGTGACGGGTCGTGATGTGACCGTTGTTGTTGCGGCCGGCCTTCTGGAACTGCGGCTCCAGCAGGGGGGCGTGCGGCGCACCCTTGTACAGGTGGTCCCGCGAGATCTTCACCGCGCCGCGTTGGCCCGGCGAAGTGGGTTTCATCTTGATGACGGCCATGATTAAGCGCCTTCCCCGACGAGGTTGAGCTCTTGACCAGCCTTCAGCGTGACGTAGGCCTTGCGAACGTTGTCGCGACGACCCATCGACTTGCCGAAGCGCTTGGACTTGCCCTTGGTATTGAGCACCGACACGCCCTGGACTTCGACCTTGAACATCAGTTCAACAGCGGCCTTGATCTCTGGCTTGGTGGCGTCTTGCAGCACCTTGAATGTGACAGCATTGGACTTCTCGCCGACCATCGTGGCCTTTTCGGACACGACCGGGGCGACCAGCACGTTCATCAGGCGACCTTCGTCGAACTGACGCTGCTTGGGCGTAGGGTTCATGCGGCTCATGCGAACATCTCCTTGAGCTTGTCGACGGCACCCTTGGTGACCAGCACCTTCTTGTAGTGGACCAGCGACACCGGATCGGCGTAGCGCGGTTCGACCACGAGCACGTTGACCAGGTTGCGCGAGGCCAGGTACAGGTTTTCGTCGACTTCTTCGGCGATCACGAGGACGGACTCGAGATTCATCGCCTTGAACTTGGCGGCCAGCGCCTTGGTCTTGGGCGAGTCGACCTTGATCGAATCGACCACGGCCAGACGGCCTTCGCGAGCGAGTTGCGAGAAGATCGACGCCATGCCGGCGCGGTACATCTTCTTGTTGATCTTCTGCGAGAAGTTTTCGTCAGGCATGTTCGGGAAGATGCGGCCACCCCCGCGCCACAGCGGCGAGGACGTCATACCGGCACGGGCGCGGCCCGTTCCCTTTTGCTTGAAAGGCTTCTTGGTCGAGTGCTTGACCTGTTCGCGGTCCTTCTGGGCGCGCGTGCCTTGGCGGGCATTGGCCTGGAATGCGACGACGATCTGGTGAACCAGGTCTTCGTTGTAGTCACGGCCGAACACGGTCTCGGGGGCGTCGTACTTCGACGCGGCCTGGCCTTGTTCGTTCAGGAGTTCGAGTTCCATTACTTGGCTCCTTCAGCGGCTTGCGGCTTGGCCTTGACGGCCGGACGCACGGTGACGAAGCCACCCTTCGAGCCGGGGATCGCGCCCTTGATCAGAAGCAGCTGACGTGCTTCGTCGATGCGGATCACGTCGAGGTTCTGGGTCGTCACGGTGACGTCGCCGAGGTGGCCCGTCATGCGCTTGCCGGGGAACACGCGACCGGGATCCTGCGCCATACCGATGGAGCCGGGCACGTTGTGCGAACGGCTGTTGCCGTGCGACGCGCGCTGCGAGCTCATGTTGTGGCGCTTGATCGTGCCAGCGAAGCCCTTGCCGATCGAAGTGCCTTGCACGTCGACCTTCTGGCCCACCGCGAACACGCTGCCTGCGGCAATGACGCCACCGGCCTTGTGCTGACCGGCCGTATCGGCGGTCACGCGGAATTCCTGGATGATTTCACCGGCTTCGACACCCGCCTTGGCGAGGTGGCCGGCGGCCGGCTTGGTCACGCGCGATGCTTTGCGCGAACCGAACGTCACTTGCAGTGCGACGTAGCCATCGGTCTCTTGGGTTTTGATCTGGGTCACGCGGTTGTTGGACACATCCACCACCGTGACAGGAACTGCGTCCCCGTCATCGGTGAAGAGACGCATCATCCCCACCTTGCGGCCCAGCAACCCGAGGGAGTTGCTCAGACTCATTTGTTTTCTCCAAAAATGGAAGTCCTCGCCCGCCGCTGCCACTTCAATTGGCGACAGCGTTGGACCCCTTCATGCGCTTGCGTTTTCACGCCTTCGCGCTCGAGGGCCCACGAACGAGGGTTGTTAAAGTTCCCGCCTGACCGCAATCCCTGGATTCCCAGGAAGGCGCAAGTTAGGCAGAGCCGAAGATTATAGCCCGCAAGCGCCCAAAGGCGCAAGCGAGCGCTTCAGCGAAGCCCGGGAGGGCTACTTGACCTGCATCGGCAGGATCTTGTCGCCGTCGGCTGAGCGCTTGAGGGCGCCGCCGGCCGGGGCCACGGAGGTCGGCTTGCCGACCGGGACCGCGACCGAAGTGGCGCTGGTCGCGCCGAATTGCGTGGTGAAGACGTTCAGATAGCCGATGCCGGTCGCGGCCGGCACCACCTCCACGGTCCAGGTGGCAGCCTGCCCCGCCGGCAGGCTGCGGGTCGACTCGGCGCCCACCAGCGACAGGCCCCCTTCGGTCGCGAGCCGGACCGTGGCGCCGGCCGGATCGACGATGCCGTCGAAGCTCAATTGCACCGCCACCGCCTGGCCGGCCTGCGGCGTGCCGTCGACGCGGTACTGGACCACCACACCGGCCCCATTGGCCTTCATCGGCGCGGTCGTCATCGGTCCTCCGCCGGCTTCGGCTGCCAGGGGCGCGGCCAGCGCCAGGGCGCAAGCCAGGGCGGCCCCGATTCTCACTGGATGCTGACGTTGAAACATGTCGATGCCGAGGAGTTGTTGAAGTCGTTGATCACCAGAACGTTGTCGCCCGCAGGCAGGCTGACCGCCTTGCTCTCGCTGCTGCCGAAACCGATGCTTTCGTCGATCAGCCGGCCGCTGTAGACCGCGAAATCCGGGTCGGCCGTGCTCGGGCCGGTGACGGTGATCGTCCGGACGCCCGCGCCGGGGATGGCGAAGCGCAGGTAGACGTAGTTGCCGAGCTTGTTGGGGGCGCCCGCCGTATTGGACACGCAGGCCGTGGTGTTGCCGGGGACTGTGGCCTGGCTGTACATCGGCAGCGCGCCGGACACGCCGCCGGTGTTCGTTTCCTGGGCGCCGAAAGCATCGCCAGCAGCGGCGCTGATCTGCTCCGAGACCAGCAGGCTGGACAAGGCCGAGGCGCTGGAAGGCGCCACGGCGTAGAAGGCGGCGGCGAAAGGATGGATGGAGCTCACCGCCACGCCGTTCTTGAAGGCGGCGGCGGTCAGGGTGTCGTTGATCGGCTTGAAGCCGACCTGGCTGTTCAGGCGCCAGAGGATCGAATGCACCGAGGCCTCGCGGAACCAGCCGGGAGTGGCGGCGGCGCCCGAACTGAGATCGATGTTGGTGCCCGGCCCTTGCGATGCGCCGACCGAATCCGTGTAGTTGCGGCGCGCCAGCGCGATGCCGGACCAGGCATTTCCCCACCCTTCCGAAAAGGCCACGCGGCGGTCCAGGCGGTCGTTCAAGCCATGGCTGCCGCCCGGCGAATCGTCGCGGCTGAAGGCCGACTGGTAGTAGTGCCCCCATTCATGGGCGATCACCGATTCGTCGTATTCGTCGGTGTCGACGTTCTCCTTGCCGAGCACGTAGATGGCGCGCCCGGCGCTGCTGGTCGAGAAGGAGGTGGTCCCGATCTGCCCGAGCGCAGGATTGCCGCTGGCCGGAACGTTGTTGGGGCTCCAGAAGACGCGCAAAGGCGGGAAGGCGGTAGCGGGCGCGACCGACAGCATCTTCGCCTGGGCGGCGTAGACGGCGTCGAGCACCGCGAACGGCGCGGCGGCCCGGGTCGAGGCGTAGTGCGTGCCGTCCCAACCCGACGGCGCCTGGACGTCCCGGGTGCCGGCCGCGACGCCGCTGGAAAACGATGGCGTCTCGATCGCATAGAGGGCGTCGGACTGGGTGTTGTCGCGCACGGAGACATCCCAGCTCGCGCCGCCGCCGGCCTGCACCATCTGGGCCTTGATCCGCACCAGGACCTGGGTGCTCGAGGGGACCGACACCGCGTAGGCGCCATTGGCGTCGGTGGTCGTCGTCGCAACGACGTTCGACCCGCTGTCGACGATCTCGACGTTGGCGCCACGAATCGGTTTCGGTGCGGCGGCCGCATAGACCAGTCCGCCGTCGGGATTCGGGACCGAGACGTAGGTCGCGGTACCGCTCAGACTGACGGTGCCGGCACCCGGAGTGCCCCCGGCGGCCCCCGGCAACGCAGCGAAGCCGCCGCCGCCACCCCCTCCACCGCAGGCCGCGAGCACCACCACGCCCGCCAACGCCACGCTTCGCCAAACCCACTTCACCTGCATTCCGCACCTCTCTGAGAAATTACCTCGCCTCTGATGAGCGTTTTCTGCGCAAGTTGCAGATTTTTCCGAGGATGCCACAGAGAAGCCAGAATAAACAAAGCCCGCCTACATTTCTGTAGGCGGGCTTCACAAAAAGAGCAACAGCAGGTATTTACTGCAGCTTGATCTCGACGTCGACGCCGGCCGGCAGGTCGAGCTTCATCAGCGCGTCCACGGTCTTGTCGGTCGGGTCGACGATGTCCATCAGGCGCTGGTGCGTGCGGATCTCGAACTGGTCGCGGCTGGTCTTGTTGACGTGCGGCGAACGCAGGATGTCGAAACGCTTCATGCGGGTCGGCAGGGGCACCGGGCCCTTGACGATCGCGCCGGTGCGCTTGGCGGTATCGACGATCTCGGCTGCCGACTGGTCGATCAGCTTGTAGTCGAACGCCTTCAGGCGGATGCGGATTTTTTGCTTGGTAGCCATGGTGATTCCTTCGCTGCTTCGAATCAGATGTCGAGGATCTTGGCCACGACGCCCGAACCCACGGTGCGGCCGCCTTCACGGATGGCGAAGCGCAGGCCTTCTTCCATCGCGATCGGGTTGATCAGCTTCACCGTGATCGACACGTTGTCGCCCGGCATGACCATTTCCTTGTCCTTCGGCAGCTCGATCGCGCCCGTGACGTCGGTCGTGCGGAAGTAGAACTGCGGACGGTAGTTGTTGAAGAACGGCGTGTGACGGCCGCCCTCGTCCTTCGACAGAACGTACACCTC
>NZ_JBFUHO010000105.1:0-15853 GCF_056402355.1 Variovorax sp. P4_B11 | reverse complement strand
GTGCGAGGCCTGGAGCGTGCCGGTGATCCCGCATGCGGGCCAGATGCACAACTACCACCTGACGATGAGCACGCTGGCTTCGCCGATGAGCGAGTACTTCCCGATGCACGAGGTCGAGGTCGGCAACGAGCTGTTCTATTACATCTTCGACGGCGAGCCGGTGGCCGACAACGGCTTCCTGCAGCTCGACGACGACAAGCCGGGCCTCGGCCTGACGCTGAAGACCGAGTACCTCGACCAGTTCGACATCGTCGAGTGATCCACAGCAGCCGAGTCATGACACCCACTGCCGCCATCCGCACACTGCCGCGCTACCAGGGCCTCTTCCCGGTCGTGCCCACGCCATTCACCGAGTCGGGCGCGCTCGACCTCGCAAGCCAGAAGCGCTGTGTCGATTTCATGATCGACGCGGGCTCCGACGGGTTGTGCATCCTGGCGAATTTCTCGGAGCAGTTCCTGCTGGCCGACGACGAGCGCGAGGTGCTGACGCGCACCATCCTCGAACACGTGGCGGGCCGGGTGCCGGTGATCGTGACCACGACGCACTTCAGCACGCAAGTGTGCCTGGAGCGCAGCCGCCGCGCCCAGGCGATGGGCGCCGCGATGCTGATGGTGATGCCGCCCTACCACGGCGCGACCTTTCGTGTGCCCGAGCCGCAGATCGTCGAGTTCTACGCGCGGCTGTCGGACGGCGTGGGCATACCGATCATGATCCAGGATGCACCGGCCGCCGGTACGCCGTTGTCGCCGGCCCTGCTGGCCCGAATGGCGCGGGAGATCGAGCATGTCGCCTACTTCAAGATCGAGACCGCCGGCGCGGCCGCCAAGCTGCGCGAGCTGATCCGCCTCGGCGGCGATGCCATCGAAGGCCCCTGGGACGGCGAAGAGGCGATCACGTTGCTGCCCGACCTGGACGCCGGCGCCACCGGCGCCATGACCGGCGGCGGCTTTCCGGACGGCATCCGCCCGATCCTGGACGCCTGGCGCGCAGGACGGCGCGACGAAGCCATCGCCGCCTACGAGCGCTGGCTGCCGCTCATCAACATCGAGAACCGGCAGTGCGGCCCGCTCGCGGCCAAGTCGCTGATGAAGGAAGGTGGCGTGATCGCGTGCGAGGCGCCGCGCCATCCGTTTGCGCCGATCCATCCAGCTGCCCGGGCGCTATTGATCGAGACTGCCACACGCCTCGACGCGCTCGTCCTGCGCTGGGCGCGCTAGCGCGCGGCGGCATTCCATATGCAGAGAATTCTCATGCCATCGTCCGCCAAGGCCCTGCTGGTCGAGAAATTCGACCACAGTTTCAGTGGCTACCACCTCCACAACGGGGCGCTGGCCTTCCGCGCGCAACTGCCGGAGTACCCCCATGAATTCGTCGTGGATTCTGGCGGCGCATTCGCCTACATAGGCCACTACGGCGTGCGGACCTTCGCCCATGAGGGAGCCGGTGGACATCAGGTCTTTGTGGTCGACATCGCACGCGGCGCGCACGTGGCGTCGCTGGACTGCACTCCTTACCGCCGAATACACGGTCTGCAGATAGACCGGCAGGACCGTGTCTACGCCCTGAGCGAGCACGACAACATGCTTCTGGTGTTCGACGAGCCCGGGGGACATCAGCGCCCCGCACGTGCCGTCCCGGCGGGGGGCGTCAAGAGCCACTTGTTCGTGATTCGTCGTGACGGTGATAAGGCCTACATCACGAACCTGCAGTCGCACACGGTCACTCTGGTGCATCCCCACGATGCTTCCCGGGCACCCGTGGTGGCTCGGGTCGGCGGTCGACCAGAAGGATGCTGCCTGAGTCGCGACGAGTCCATCCTCTACGTTGCGAGCCGCGACGACGCAACCTTGTCGATGCTGGACGCCATCAGCATGCGGGTACTGACCACCGTCGCGACAGGCGAAGACCCAACACGCATCTATCTGTCGCGCGACAACCGTCTCTTCGTCACCAACTACGGGGAGCGCAGCATCGGCATCTACGACGCCGCGACGCTCACGGAACTGCAGCGCGTGCCTACGGTGCACAAGCCGATTGCACTAGCTTTCGACCCGTCCGCGCCGATGGCCTACATCCCGCTGAGCAACAACACGGTCGCCAAGCTGGATCTGCGAACTCTCGTGCTGACGCATGCCTTCCACACAGGCAAGGAGCCCGACGGCCTGGTGGTACTGGGCGCCTGAGTCCCACGCTGCGCCCGTCCGAAGCGGCCGCGCACGCACGGCGCGCTTCCAAAGAAAACGACAAACCGGAGACATCATGAACATTCTGAACCCCGCCGCGTCCGCGTCCACCTTCGAGACCGTCGCGCCAATCCCGCAGAAGCGCTGGCTGCGAATCATCCCACCCATCATTCTGGCCTGCATCATCTCGTACATGGACCGGGTCAACATCGCGTTCGCGATGCCCGGCGGCCTGAGCGACGCGCTCGGAATGTCCGCGAGCATGGCGGGTCTTGCCGGAGGGATCTTCTTCATCGGCTACCTGTTCCTTCAGATTCCCGGCGGGCGCCTCGCAGCGCTGGGCAGCGGCAAGAAGTTCATCGCCTGGTCGCTGGTGAGTTGGGCCGTGATCTCAATATTGACCGGCCTCGTGACCCAGACCTGGCAATTGCTGACGTTGCGCTTTCTACTCGGCGTGGCTGAGGGCGGAATGCTGCCGGTCGTGCTGACGATGGTCGGAAACTGGTTCCCGGACAGGGAGCGCGGGCGAGCGAACGCGATGGTCATCATGTTCGTGCCACTGGCCGGAATGATCACCGCGCCTCTGTCAGGCGCCATTCTCTCGGCGCTGGACTGGCGATACCTGTTCCTCATCACCGGAGCCCTGTCCGTCCTTTTTCTGCTGATCTGGATCCCCTTCGCCAGCGACAATCCGGAAAAAGCGACGTGGCTGTCACCTCAGGAGAAGCACTACATCCTGTCGGCGCTGCAGGCGGAACGGCGGGCAGCGGCGGGCAAGCAAGTGATCTCGGCATCGTTCGGCGCGGTGCTGCGTGATACCGCCATCTGGCGTCTGATCGGGCTGAATTTTTTCTATCAGATCGGAATCTACGGCTACACGCTGTGGCTGCCCACGATCCTGAAGAATCTGACACACGGCAGCATGGGTCAGGTGGGCATCCTGGCCATCTTCCCCTACATCGGAACCATGATCGGTATGTGGGCGATCTCCTACTTGTCCGACCGCACCGGCAAGCGTCGCAACTTTGTCGTCGGTCCGCTCTTGGGTTTCGCCCTTTGCCTGTTCCTGTCGGTGAATTTGCAGGCGTCCGTCGCGTGGTCCTACATCTTCCTGATCGGCAGCGGCTTCTTCCTCCAATCCGCAGCAGGCGTGTTCTGGACCATCCCGCCGAAGTTGTGCAGCCCCGAAACTGCAGGCAGCGCGCGCGGCCTGATCAACGCGCTGGGCAACCTCGGCGGTTTCTGCGGCCCGTATGCGGTCGGAGTGCTGATCCAACAGTACGACGCCAACGTGGGCGTCTATTGCCTAGCTGGATCGCTGGTGATTGCGGCGCTGATCGCGCTCACGTTGCCGGCGCGGTGTGAGCACTGAGGCTGAATCCATGAAGGGTTCGACCCTAGTTCCTGAGGAAGGTCTGATTGAGGTCGTGGACGCCCACCATCACCTTTGGGATCTCGCGCGTGGCCGCTACCCATGGCTGCAGGAAGACTACGACCCTGGCGCCTTCTTTTTGGGCGACTACATGCCGATTTGCCATGACTTTCTTCCCAACGACTACAGGGTCGCTGCGCGAGGCTGTCGTGTGACAGCCACGGTCCACATCGAGGCCGAGCGGGCCCGCGACGAGCAGGTGGCCGAGACCGCATGGCTGCACGAGATGAACAGGCTGCACGGCCTTCCCAATGCCGTGGTCGCACACGCCTGGCTCGACCGCCCGGATACGGAACAATGTCTGCTTGATCATCTGCGCTATCCACTGGTGCGCGGTATTCGCAGCAAGCCAGTGACGTCCGCCACGCCGCAGCAATGCATGGAGGGACAGCCCGGCAGCATGCAGGACGAGGCCTGGTTGCGCGGCTTCTCGCTGCTGGAAAAGCACGGACTGAGTTGGGACATGCGCGTGCCCGCGTGGCACCTGCCCGAAGCGGCACGGGTTGCTGCCATGTTCCCACGCGTGCCGATGGTCCTCAATCACCACGGGTTGGCGTGGGACCGCAGCGAGGAAGGCCTGCGACGCTGGCGTGGCTGGATGGAAATCCTTGCGCGACAGTCGAACGTGCATGTGAAGCTCTCCGAGTTCGGCCTGCGCGACCAGCCCTGGGATTGGCTCGGCAACGCGCGCATCGCGCTCGACACGCTGGCCATCTTCGGCTGGGAACGCTGCATGTTCGCTAGCAATTTCCCAGTGGCGGGCTTGCGCATCGGCTTTCGACAACTAGTGCAAGGCGTCTGGCGAATGCTCGATGGCCTCACATCCGACCAGCAGAAGGCCGTCATGGGCGGCAATGCCCTGCGCTTCTACCGCATCAATCAATCCAAACTTCGGAGCTGAACGCATGAAACTCTTCGACAACCTCATCGGCGGCGAGTGGCTCAAGGGCAGCAGCTACAGCCCGAACCTGAACCCCTCGAACCTCGGCGACATCATCGCCGAGTACGCGCAAGGCGACGCGACCCACGTCGACGCTGCGGTAGCGGCAGCGACCGCAGCCTTCCCGGCCTGGTCCACCGGCGGCATCCAGGCGCGCTCTGAAGCGCTGGACAAGATCGGCAACGAGATCCTTGCGCGCAAGGAAGAACTCGGCACGCTGCTGGCCCGCGAAGAAGGCAAGACCAAGGCCGAAGGCATCGGCGAAGCCACCCGCGCCGGCCAGATCTTCAAGTTCTTCGCCGGCGAATGCCTGCGCCTGTCGGGCGAAGTCATTCCTTCGGTGCGCCCCGGCATCGGCATCGAGATCACGCGCGAGCCGGTAGGCGTCGTCGGGCTCGTCACCCCCTGGAACTTCCCCATCGCGATCCCCGCATGGAAGATCGCCCCGGCGCTGGCCTTCGGCAACTGCGTGGTGCTCAAGCCTGCTGATTTGGTGCCGGGCTGCGCGTGGGCGTTGGCGGAAATCATCAGCCGCTCGGGCATCCCGGCGGGTGTATTCAATCTGGTGATGGGTCGCGGCAGCGTCATCGGCGATGCGCTGGTCAACCACCCGGGCATCCACGCCATCAGCTTCACCGGCTCGGTCGGCGTGGGCCGCCACATTGCCGTGCAGTGCGCGACGAAGCACAAGAAGGTCCAATTGGAGATGGGCGGCAAGAACCCGCAGGTCGTGCTGGACGATGCCGACTTGGCGCAGGTGGTGGAACTCAGCGTGCAGAGCGCCTTCTATTCCACCGGCCAGCGTTGCACAGCGTCGAGCCGCCTGATCGTGACCGAAGGCATCTATCCCAAGTTCATCGAGGCGATGAAGGCGCGCATGGAGAAGATCAAGGTGGGCGATGCGCTCGCGCAAGGCACCGACATTGGCCCGGTGTCCAGCCAGAGCCAACTCGAGCAGGACCTGAGCTACATCGAGATCGGCAAGAGCGAAGGCGCCACGCTTGCCGCCGGTGGCCAGCGCCTGAAGCTGGACACCGAAGGCTTCTACATGTCGCCGGCGCTGTTCAGCGAATCGGTGGCGTCGATGCGCATCAACAAGGAAGAGATCTTCGGTCCGGTGGCCAGTGTGATCCGGGTGAAGAACTACGAGGAGGCGCTCGCGACGGCAAACGACACCGCCTTCGGACTGTCGGCCGGCATCGCGACGACCAGCCTGAAGTACGCGACGCACTTCAAGCGTCACAGCCAGGCCGGCATGGTGATGGTGAACCTGCCGACGGCGGGGGTGGACTACCACGTGCCCTTCGGCGGGCGCAAGGGGTCGAGCTATGGGCCGCGGGAGCAGGGACGCTATGCGCAGGAGTTCTTCACGGTGGTGAAGACGGCGTACACGGCGGCCGGCTGAAAGTCATGTCGCGCCGTTCCATGTGTCTCATTGCTCTCATGGGTCTGCTGGCCGTGCCGGCGCTCGCCCATGCGGCGCTGGCGCAGCCATGGAACTGGCTGTTGGCCCCGCTCTCCGGCGCCGGCGAACACCACATCGCCGGCCGCACAGCCTGGCACGCGCGGCTGATGGTGCTCGGCTGGGGCCTCCTGCTGCCGCTGGGCGCACTGGCGGCGCGCTTTTTTAAGATCATGCCGGGCCAGGACTGGCCGCGGCAGCTCGACAACAAGGCATGGTGGCACGCGCATCGCGGGTTGCAGTACGTCGGAGTACTGGCCATGACCTTCGGACTGGGGCTTGCGTGGGGGCTCGGCAGCGGACGCGACACCCCGGCCCGGGTGCACGCCTGGCTCGGCTGGAGCCTGTGCATCGCGGGCTGGGCGCAGGTGGCCGGTGGCCTGCTGCGCGGTGGCAAGGGCGGCCCCACCGACGTCCAACTGATCCCCGAATGGGACGAGATGAGCAAAGACATCATCGGGCAGGCCCTGCCCGACGTTCTGGCCGGCAAGCGAACGGCGCGTGAGGCCCTTGCTTCCACGGTGTCTCCGCTCGAATCGCTGCTGCGAAGCGGCGGCTGGATCGGCAAGGCCGCGGCTGCCGGTGCGGCCAAGGGAGGACGCGCGTGAGCACATGCATCGATATCTTCGACGCACGCCTGCGCCCCGTCGTCGAGGACGCCCGGCTCGAGAAACTGTGCACCGGGGCCGCCTGGAGCGAAGGCCCAGTCTGGATGCACGAGGACAACAGCGTGCTGTGGAGCGACATTCCCAACAACCGGATGCTGCGCTGGTCCGCAGCGGATGGCATGCGGGCATGGCGCACCGGTGTCGAATTCACCAACGGCCACACGCGCGATGTCAACGGCGATCTGCTCCACTGTTCGCACGGGCTGCGTGCCATCGTCCGCACGCGCGTCTCGGGCGGCGGCGTACGCGCCGATGCGCCCCACGAGATCGTGGTCGACCGCTACCTCGGCAAGCGCCTCAACTCGCCCAACGACCTCGTCGTGAAGCGCGACGGCACGATCTGGTTCACCGACCCGCCCTACGGCATTGCCAGCGATCGCGAGGGCCACCGCGCCGAGCGCGAGCAGCCCGCCAACTTCGTGTTCCGCTTCGATCCGGCAAACGGCCGCCTCGACGCCATGACCGATGCCGTGCAGGAGCCCAACGGCCTCGCCTTCTCGCCCGACGAATCGCGGCTCTACGTGAGCGACACCTCGGCCGCGATGCGCGTCGACGGCAGCGGGCGCCACCACCTGATGGTGTTCGACGTGCGCGGCGATGCCCTCGCCAACGGGCGCGTATTCGCCGAGGTGAATCCCGGCCTGCCCGACGGCTTCCGCCTCGATGCCCAGGGCTGGATCTACACCAGCAGCCTCGATAGCGTGCAGGTCTACCACCCTGGCGGCAGCCTGCTCGGCAAGATCCACGTGCCGGAGAAGGTGGGCAACCTCTGCTTCGGCGGCGTGCGACGCGACCAGCTCTACATTGCGGCGAGCAGTTCGCTCTATCGAATCGTTCTTCGTACGGAAGGAATCCAGCGTCCATGACACAAGAAATCCTGCTCCTGGTGGAAAAGTGCAGCCACTACTTCAGCTACTACGACATCGGGAGCGGCGAGCGGCTGCACAGCATCGCCCTCGAGGAATTCCCGCATGAGTTCGTGGTGGACGCGGCGAAGCGTTTCGCCTACGTCGGCCACTACGGCGTCGAGACCTCGGGCCACCTGGGCCGCGGCGGCACGCGCATCTTCCAGATCGACATCGCGGCGCGCAGGCTCGCGCGCACCATCGACATCGCCCCTTTCAACCGGCTGCACGGCATGCAGATGGACGAGCAAGGCCGCCTCTACGCGCTGAGCGAGGACCGAGCGCAGCTGGTGGTGCTCGACCGCCCCGAGACCGACACCGCGCCGCGGCGCGCCGTGCCCACCGGCGGCATCAAGAGCCATCTGTTCGCGCTCACCTGCGACGGGCAGACGGCCTACGTGATGAACCTGCTCTCGCATACCGTGACCAAGGTCCGCCCGCACGACGCCACGGTGGCGCCGGTGCCCTGCTCGCCGGGCGAGAAGCCCGAGGGCTATGCGCTGTCGGCCGACGAGAAGACGCTCTATGTCACCAACCGCTGGAGCAACACCCTCGCGGCGATCGACACCGCCACCATGAAGGTGCTGCGCGAAGCGCCCTCGCGCGAGGACGCGACGCGGCTCTATCTCTACCGCGATGGGCGGCTGGTCGTCACCAACTACGGCGAGCGCAGCCTGTCGGTGGTCGATCCGGCGAGCCTGAGGGAACTGGCGCGGATCCCGATGGAGGCACGCCCGATCGCCTCGAGCTTCCATCCCACCCGGCCGCTCGCCTTCGTGAGCCAGGACAACGACCAGCTCGGCTACTTCAACATGGAGACGCTGGCCTTCGAACGCTTCATCGGAACCCAGCGCGAGCCGGATGTGTCATGCGCGGTGCTGTTGTGAACGGCATGACGGCCACGACCCGCGTGCTGCGCATCGAGGCGCTCAGCAAGCGCTTCGGCGGCACCCAGGCCGTCGACGACGTCTCGTTCGACCTGCATGCCGGCGAGATCCTTGCGCTGCTGGGCGAGAACGGCGCCGGCAAGTCGACCCTGATCAAGATCTTGGCAGGCGTCTACAGCCAGGACAGCGGCAGCGTCGCGCTTCACGAGCGCCCCGAGGCCGAGTGGCGTGCCGCGCCGCGCGAGCAGCAAGGCATGGCCTTCATCCACCAGGACCTCGGGCTCGTCGAATGGATGACGGTGGCCGAGAACGTGGCGCTCGGCATGGGCTTTCCGCGCCGGCTCGGTCTGATCGACTGGAAGCAGGTCGAGCGCAACGCACGCCGCGTCCTCGGGCATGTCGGGTGCGACATCGATCCGCGGCGACGCGTCTTCACGCTCACGCGCGCCGAGAAGTCGCTGCTCGCGATCGGCCGCGCGCTCGATGCCGACGCCCGGGTGCTGGTGCTCGACGAGCCCACCGCCAGCCTGCCGATGGCCGACGTGCAGCGCATGTTTGCGCTGCTGCGGCAGTTGCGCGAGCGCGGCGTGGCAATGATCTACGTCTCGCACCGGCTCGACGAGATCCTGGACATCTCCGACCGGGCCGCGGTCATGCGCGACGGCAAGCTGGTCGGCACCCGCATCACGGCGCAGGCGAGCGCCGCGGAACTGGTTGAGCTGATCGTCGGCAGCAAGTTCGACGTATCGCTGCCCAAGGCCCGCGGCGACGGCACCGAGACCGTGCTGGCGCTCGACGCGGTGTACTCGGCCAATGCCGGCCCGGTCACGTTGAAGGCGCGCCGCGGTGAGGTGCTGGGCCTGATCGGGCTGCGCGGCGCCGGGCACGAGGCGATCGGCCGCCTGCTGTTCGGGCTGTCCGGCCTGGAGCGCGGCTGCATCCTGCTCGATGGCCAAGTGGTGGCACCGCGCAATCCTGCACAGGCGATCCGGCTGGGCATCGGGCTGGTGGCGGCCGACCGGCTCGAGGAGAACCTCGGTGGCAGCCTCAGCGTGCAAGAGAACCTGTTCCCCAATCCCGCGCTGACGCTCGGCACCCTGAT
Organism: Variovorax sp. P4_B11; assembly: GCF_056402355.1. Lineage (NCBI taxonomy): Bacteria > Pseudomonadati > Pseudomonadota > Betaproteobacteria > Burkholderiales > Comamonadaceae > Variovorax > Variovorax sp. P4_B11. The sequence goes on along the minus strand of NZ_JBFUHO010000105.1, from coordinate 6,273 downwards.
GACGCGCCTGGCTCCGCACGACGAGTCGAGCGAGGCGCAGCGCCTGATCCGGCAGTTCGACGTCAATCCGCCGGCGCCGCAGGCCGAGGTGCAGAACCTCAGCGGCGGCAACCAGCAGAAGGTGGTGTTGGCGCGGTGGATGAACCTGAAGCTGCCGCTGCTCATCCTGGAAGAGCCCACCGCGGGCGTCGACGTCGGCGCCAAGCGGCAGATCTACGAGATCCTGCGCCAGCAGGCCGACGCCGGCGTCTGCGTGCTGGTGATTTCCACCGACTTCGAGGAAGTCGCCAACGTGTGCACACGCGCGATGGTGTTTCGCGGCGGCACGGTGGCATGCGAACTGGACGGTGCCGCGCTCACCGTCGCGGGACTGCTGGTCGCCGCTGCGGGCGGCGACGACCCGGCAACACGAACCGAGAACTCCACAACACAAGAGGCAATCGCATCATGACCACTTCCATCAAGGCCACGGCGCTCGAACCCGATCCGTCCTTCGACGCCAGGGTTTCAGGCCTGCTGGGACGCATCGGGCGGCAGGCGCCGGTGTACGGCCTGCCGGTGCTGACGCTCGGGCTGATCGTGCTGTTCTCCCTCCTGCTGCCGCAGAGCTTTCCCACGCTGTTCAACCTGCGCTCGATCCTCAGCGACAAGTCGGTGATCGCGCTGCTCGCGCTGGCGGCCACCATCCCGATGATGACCGGCAAGATCGACCTCACGGTCGGCTACGGCATCGTGCTGTGGCACATCCTCGCGATCAGCCTGCAGACCCATTTCGGACTGCCCTGGCCTGCGGCCGTTGCCGTGGTGCTGCTGTGCGGCGCGCTGTTCGGCGTTCTCAATGGCGTGCTGGTGGAGCAGGCGCAGATCGATTCGTTCATCGCCACGCTGGGCACCGGCACCGTGCTGTATGCCATCGCGCTGTGGCACAGCGGCGGGCGGCAGGTGATCGGCAGCCTGCCGGACGGCTTCATCAACATCGCCGGCGCGGAGTTGCTCGGCCTGCCGGTGACGGCGTTCTATGTGCTGGCCGTGGCCGTCGTGCTCTGGCTGGTGAGCGAGCACACGCCGATCGGGCGTGCGCTCTACGTGATCGGCTCCAACCCCAAGGCGGCCGTGCTCAACGGCATCCCGCTGCAGAAATGCGTGATGGGTGCCTTCGTCGCCTCGGGCACCTTGTCGGCCTTCGCCGGCGTCGTGCTGGCGTCGCGGCTGCAGATCGGCCAGGCCGGCGTCGGGCTCGAATTCCTGCTGCCGGCGCTGGTGGGCGCCTTCCTCGGCTCCACCACCATCCGGCCCGGCCGCGTGAACGTCTGGGGCACGCTGGTCGGCGTGGCGATCCTTGCGGTGGGCATCTCGGGCATCCAGCAGTTCGGCGGCGCGTTCTTCGTCGAGCCGCTGTTCAACGGTGTCACGCTGCTGGTGTCGATCGGCATCGCCGGCTATGCGCAGCGCAAGCGCGGCCATTCGATCAAGCGCCGCATCGCCGAGCAGCAGATTGCATCGCATCCGGGCTGCGCGCCGAAGCTGCCGCTGGAGTCTTGAGTTCCGTTTTCCCACAACCCCCAACCACAACCAGGAGACAACCATGAATACATCCTTCCATGCAGCGATGCGCCGAGCCCGCCGCACGGCGCTCGCCGGCGCACTGGCCGCGAGCCTTGCGAGCCTCGCAGGCCACGCGACGGCCGACGACTTCCTCGACTTGGCCAAGCAGAAGGTCGCCGCCGCGACGGCACCGAAGAACAAGTGGGACGGGCCGACCATCGGCCCCAGGGCCGCGGCCGACAAGACCATCGTGTTCGTCGCCTCCGACATGCGCAACGGCGGCGTGCTCGGTGTCTCCAAGGGCGTGGAGGAGGCCGCCCAGGCCATCGGATGGAAGGTTCGCGTGCTCGACGGCCAGGGCACCGTGCAGGGCCGCACCGCTGCCTTCAACCAGGCGATGGCGCTCAAGCCGGTCGGCATCCTGCTTGGCGGCTTCGACGCCAAGGAGCAGGCCACCAATGTGAAGAAAGCCGCCGAGAGCAAGATTCCCGTGGTTGGCTGGCATGCCGCGAAGGAAGCCGGGGCGGTCGACGGCATGTTCTTCAACGTGACGACGAGTGCGCAGGACGTCGCGGAGATCGCGGCGCTTTATGCGGTCGCGAAGTCGGACGGCAAGGCGGGCGTGGTGGTGTTCACGGACTCGGCCTACGCTGTCGCGATTGCCAAGTCCAACGCGATGGCGGACGTCATCAGGAAGTGCGGCGGCTGCACACTGCTTGGCGTCGAGGACACGCCGCTGGCCGACACCTCAACCCGCATGCCGCAGCTGACGACCTCGCTGATCCAGCGCCACGGCGCCAAGTGGACCTATTCGCTCGGCATCAACGATCTCTACTTCGACTTCATGGGGCCTACCCTGCAGTCGGCCGGCGGCAGTGCGAAGGCGCTCCAGAATCTCTCGGGCGGCGATGGATCGGAGTCTGCTTACCAGCGCATCCGCAACCAGCGCTTCCAGGCCGGCACCGTGCCCGAGCCGCTCAATCTCCATGGCTGGCAGATGGTCGATGAAGTCAATCGCGCGCTCAACAGCCAGCCGCCCAGCGGCTACTCGACGCCGGTGCACTTGGTGACGGCCGACAACATCAAGTCCGACGGCGGTCCGAAGAACGGCTTCGACCCGGACAACGGCTACCGCGACGCCTACCGGAAGATCTGGGGCAAGTGACTCGGCGAAATTGCGCAACAGCCATCTCAGGTGTTCGCAATGGCGCTGCCTTGGTGACTTGGAGCGAGAGCATTTGAGGCCCTGCGTTCATGCAGACGAGTGAGCCACGGCTCTGTCGCGATAGTCGGTCGGCCACAATGCAGTCATGGTACCGCTGCACGTCCAACTTGCGAACTCGACCCTGCGAGGGGTCATCAGGCGATCATCGTAGGTACGCCGGCCACGGAGCGTTGCGTTCCCGTGGTGGCATGCAATCGCATGCGTCCGGCAGTCACGCTCGGCAAGACGCCCGGGAGCAGGTCGACGGACAGCGGGATATGGCCGCCCATCGGCGCCTGATTGAGTGGCGCAGAGCCCTGGAACGGGACGTGCTCGAGGGGAGCCCAAGCACCTTGCCGAGCTGCACGCCGACGAAATGGAGACCGGATCCAGCGCCCCCGCTTCCGTACTTCAAGTTTGCCGGGTCGAGCTTGACCCAGGTGACGAAGTCGCTCAAGGTCTTGACGCTGGGCGGCACCGCTGGGCCGACCGCAAAGGCGTACACCATCGATGCAGCTTGGGCGACCATGACTGTCATCCAGTTTTGGGATGAGACGCAGCTTCTTCGCTTCTGGAACTCGAGCGAGTACACGGAAGCACGGAAGATCCGCCTGACTGCGGGCAATCTCCATGTTGGATACGTTCCGGGCTTCGACAGTCGGTGAAGTTGACAGCTTGACGACGGGTTGCCAAGGCCGGTGCCGTGTATCGCATGCCCGATGGCTCACCGCCTGGAGACAAAAGTCGCAGTGGATTGACTCGCGTCGGCCGGGCCCGAGCGATCGGCCGTTGGCTCGAGACTCAACATTGGGATCCGGATTCAACCGGTCGTCGAGGCAATGGCTTCTTCAGCACAGGGATGACCGCAATTGGCGTCCTCGTAGCTGGAATTGAAGCGCCGACCGGGGGACACGGCAATCGCTGCACAGGACATGCTCATATCGCTCTGATCGAATGGCTGACTGCCCTCCCCGCGCGGCAGCGCCGGTGTCCCCAACGTTTTACATAATTGTGGCTGCATAATTTTTTCGCGACTTTTGCCTGCGAACGGCTGCGTTGCCGCTCTGCGTTCATGGCGCTAGCGGCGGAGGCAGCCAGAAGCAGCTCGATGGGATCGAGCTAACGATTGTCGAAAAAGCCAATCGCCGATCGCTCGCTCAACGGGCGAAACCGCCGACAAAGGCCGCGCCGCCACCGCCCCACGTACCCCAATCCACGTTATTCATCTCGTCGATCTGAGCATCTCGCAGATCCTCGCTGTTCATGCGTTGTTGATATCGCATTTCTTGGTAGACCGAGTACTGGGCCGAGTTGCCGACCAGCGCCATTCCATTTGAGGAATCGCGCATCACGTAGTAGAGGCCTCCCTTGTACTTGACGGGCGTGACGGTGTCTTTGGGTAGTTTGGCGTAGAGCGCGGTCTGTTCAGGAGTGGTCGGTCTAACGATCCTGAAGCCCGCCGCGATTGCGATCTTGTCACGGTCCGGGTGGCCAGTTGCGCAGCCGGCCGTCATCGCAATTAATGCGATGGCGCAGATGCTCTTGAAGATGGTTGGAAGTGTTTTCATTGCTTTTCGCTTGGAGTTGGCGACAGGTGAATAGACAGCGCAGCAGTCCGTTCTCTTTTCGATCCAGAATGCTCTGGGAGCTTGGCCTGCAATGTAACCTCTCTGCTGACGCACACGCAACGGCCGACGCACTCGTCGACCCCCTCCTCCACAACCTGAGTGCGGGCGTCGCCGCCGTCGGCGAAGCCTGCGAGCAGGGTTCGCTTGAAGTCGATGTCCATGGCATGCTGCATCTGCCTGCCGTGACGGCCCTGCTTGAGGAGGGTGAGCCGCGGCGCTTGCGCGAGCTCATCTACAGGGAGATCGGCGACGTACAGTTTCCCGATGTCTTGCTGGAGCGTTTTCACGTTGACGGTGAATGGTCGCAACATCGGCAGGAGGTTGCGATTCAGAAGGCGGCAGACGGATTTTGGGTGAGGCCCGTGAAAAGACGCCAGGCGTCGAAGCGCGCAGCCAGTTGCTTGCGATAGAGGGATGGGCGCAACAGATGACGCTTGAGCGCAAAGTGCTGGCGGATGGGACCGAAGCTCGAGAGAAAAGACTGCGTGCGCTCAGGCCGGCGAAATCCTCGCATGCGCCGTTCGCGCTCACGGGTAGGTTGATGGCTGTTCTCGGCACGGTTGTTCACGCGGGCACAGGCCTTCACGAACACGTGCCGCACGTTCGCAAGCCGTGGGATCTCGGCCTTGGCGGCCGGATAGCTGCGCAGTCGGTCGGTGACGGTCTTGCGGGGAACCTCCCGGCAAGCCGCTAGCACGCGCTTGAAGAAGCGTTTCGCGGCCGTCTTGTCGCGGCGATTCTGCAGAAGGATGTCGAGCTCGGCACCATGCTGGAGACCATCCATTTCTTGGGGGTGTGCAGTGCGGCATCCCTTCCTCCGACACTACGCTGTGAGGGGCACCTGATCCTGAGCGCCGAAGTGCGGATACCACCTCTCGAAGGACTAGTTCGTCATTCAGGACTTGGGTACGAACCTGGAGCAGCAGATGCGCTCCGCGCGGCGTCCAGCGCATCTGCTGCTTCTTCACGAACCGCTTGGCGATCACCTGGTTGACCGCGGACTCGACAAAACCGGTGGAAATCCGTTCCCCGCATCGGTACCTCTCCCCGTAGTTGACGATGGCGCTGGCATTGTTGTCGACGTAGGTCACGAATTCATCCAACGCCCGATCAAGTTTCTTGAGCACGACCGAACTCGGCGGGCCCGCCCTGCGCTGCTCCTCGCGTACATCGGCGATGTCCTCAAGCAGGTTGTACAGGGTTTCGCCGGCGCGGAACACGTTTCCATGCCACCGGAATCATTTGAAGCGCTCAATGTTTTTAAGGAACTCTCCCTTCTCTGCGCCTTGCACCCCTCGTGTTGTCTGCAGGAGCTGCTCGATGCGCATGGCGACATGAAACCAATCCAGGATGTGCTCGGATCGCGGGTGCACGAACGCGCCGCGCGATTGCGCACCACAAAGCTGTCGCACGAAAGGTGGGTGAGCGCGCGGCCAATACCTGCGCATCCTGTCGGGAGGGAAGGTGAATATCAAACTGACCATTCGCGAAATGACTTTCACCACTTCCTGGGACATCAACCTCGCCGCCGACTCACTCCGGCTGGATTCCCGCGTCCTTGACGACCTTGCCCCACTTGGCGAGGTCGGACTTGATCACTGCGGCGTACTCCTGCGGCGTTCCGCCCTGGATATCGATGCCGGCGGCCTCCAACTTGGCCCGCACATCGGGCAGCTTCAGCGCGGCGTTGATCTCGGCATTGAGCTTGGTGACGATCCCTTTGGGCGTGCCGGCAGGCGCCAGGAACCCGCCATTGGTATTGGCGTCGTAGCCCTTGAGCCCTTGTTCCTCCGCGGTCGGCACGTCCGGCAGGGACGCTGCCCGCTTCCGGGTCGACACCGCAACGGCGCGTGCGTTGCCAGCCTTCACCTGCGACTGGATGGCGCTGATCTGATC
>NZ_JBFUHO010000104.1:0-16020 GCF_056402355.1 Variovorax sp. P4_B11 | reverse complement strand
CAGCAGGCGCGTGGCGTCGTAGACCGGCGTCTTGCTGGCGCCGCGCGCAATGCCTTCCCAGGCGGTGGCCTTGAGCTGGCACGGGGCGTCGTGGCAGGCGTGGCAGGCCACACAGCGGCGGTCGAGGATCGGCTGGATGGTCTGCGCATAGGACTCGCCGGGCGCCGGCGCCAGCGGCTGGTCGAAACGCTTGGGATCGGCCGGCCCGTAGAGCTGGTCGAAGCGGTGGAGGGCGATCGTCGTGCAGGCTGCGAGCAGGACGACCAGGATCAGGGATGCGACACGACGCATGCGGCTGCTTTCGGCTTCGGCTGTGGGCCGTGAAATGTACCTGCGGAGGACAGCGACCACCCGAAGTGAGCCTCGATGAATGGCGACGTCACTCCATCGCTGTAGCTATCGCAGAATGCCCAGTCGGGAGCCCGCCGGAAAGCAACTGTTGCCATTCTCTGGACAGATCACCACGTAGGTCGTGCGTTGGCCGCAACCGGACACACCGACCGTGTATTCCGCGCGCACCGTGCCCTGGAAGCGCCAGTTCTGCACCAGCGGCTGTGTAGTTTCGCGCGACAGCATCTCACCGGTCGCGGTCGGGCAGTTCAACTCGAACTGGCCGCGCCGAGTCGCCATGGAGATAGCCTCCGGCTGCATCTGGTCGATGAAGGGCGGGCCCGAAGCGCATCCCGCAGTCACAAGCACCGCCATCGCAGGCAGTGTCAGCATTCGAAGCAATTGCATGTCCATTGTCCATCCCGGGTTTTGGATAGAAGATGCGCCGCGTCCCGTCGGGGCGCGGGCCGCCTGCGCCGAGCCTCGATGCTTCAAGGCCCAACCAATTTCAGTTTGCTAGCGCCCCAGTTCGGACAGCTATTTGCGGACGACCGCAGCGCCGTTGGGCCCGGCGCACCCCGCGCGGTAGACACCATTGACGCAAGTGACCTTGGGCGGCGGGGGTTTTCTGACCACGACAGCGCCGTTCGGGCCGGCACAGCCCGCGCGATAAACGCCCTTGACGCACGCGGCCGCCGAGGCATCCAGCGGCAGCAAGGCCATCATTCCCAAAGCTGCCGTCGCAGCCAGTACCGATCTATTTTTCAAAGCTTTCTCCTGTGAATCTAAAGCTGGCGATCGCCAACGTTCCCTTGGGCCAGTGAAGGCGCATCGCGATGTAGGCTTGGGACGGCGGCGCGACGAACAATGACATGAGATTGACTGGCGGTATGGCTACCAGCGCACCTTGACGCCGATCGACGCCTGCACGGACGTTTTCACGGTGGCATCGCCGCCGATGCTCCAGAGATGGCCGAGTTCCCCGTACAGGCTCGTGGCCGGCGTCAAGGCCAGGGTCGCTCCAGCGGCCACCTCGCCAGCGCTGTAGCTGCTTCCGCTCGCCATCGCGGTCACTCCCGCCGGGCCGATGAATGTGGCCACATCGTCCCCGATGCTCGCGTGGTACAGGTTCACGCGCCCATAGGGCTGCAGCCGACCGGCGCCCGTCACGAAGTCGCCCTTCACGCGCAAGCCCAAGCGAGCGATCCAGCCATCGCCCGGGTCCTGGTGCACACGCGCGCCACTGAGGATCAGGTCATCGTAGCGGCTGTGCTGCCAGGCGAGTTGCGCCTGCGGTTCGATGCTCCAGCGCTCGTCGAGTGCGAACGCCTTGCCCGTCTCCACGGAGGCCGTGAAGCTGCTGGCCTTGTCCGAGACCTGAGGGTTGATGTCCGGACGCACGTCATAGCGCTGGCTACCGCCTTGCAGCACGCTGTCGACGTACCAGCCATCGGCGTCCATCCAGGTCGCATAGGCACCCAGATAGCGTGACTGCAGTTTGTTGCTGCCCACCCGCGCGGTGAGCCCATGTGCATTGCCAGCGACGTCGGCGTTGCCGTCCAGATACCCGACATAGACGCCGGCGCGCCAGTTGCCTTTCACCAGCAGGTCGCTCCCGGCCTGTACACCGCTCACGTGCCCGTCGGTCTGAGCCTGTGCTATGCCCGATTGCTCCATCCCCAGGTCGGCATACACCATGCGCGCCCACGCCCGGCGCGTGCTCGCATCCGGCGCCTGGCTGTCAGGGCCGCTGCTGGACTCGCCCGCCGTGGCCGCGGGAGCCTCATCCCCCATGCGCCGATGCAGGTTGCTCAGCATCGCCAGGTCGGATTGCCGCTGCTGCGCCGGCAAGGCGGCCAGCAGCGGTACCTCGGCGCGATAGGTGGGCACTTGAACGGGCGGAACCGGTTGAGGCTGCGCGGGTTGCTCTGACTGCAACGGAGGCGTGGGTTCGATCGGGGGTATCGGCAGGATGGGAGGCGCGGTCGAGCGCAGGTACCAGTTCTCCCCACCTCCAAGCAGGTCGGCCGCATAGAGACGGTACTCGAAGGCACCCGCGTCCACATGGCCACCGGCCAGGCTGAAGGCGCTCTTGGTCGTCTGCGCGGTGGTGGTCGCTCCATTGCGCCCGCTCACCACCTCGATGCCATTGCCCGTGGTGAGCGCGCCCAGGCCGCCGAGGTTGGCGATCTGGATTGTCGTGTTGCCACTGGCACGTGCCGCAGCTCCGTCGAGCACGAGCCTGTCGCTCACGCTGGCGCTGCCGGCGAGAGCGGTGCCCAGCCGCAGGAGGCCGGCATTGCCCACATAGACGCCATTCGTCGTGAGCGTGCTGCCCGCTGCGGCGCTGACCAGGCTGACGGTTCCGCTGTTGGTCAGTGCCGCCACGCGCTGGTTGAGGCCGCTGGTGTCCAGGGTGGCGCCCGTTGCGACCGTGTGGGCCGAGGCGGCACTGAGCGTGTTGGCCGCGCCAGCGCGCAAGGTGCCCGCGGCCACCGTGGTGGCACCCGTGTAGGTGTTGGCACCCGTCAGCGTGAGTGTGTTGGCGCCAAGCTTGGCGACGGCACCCGTGCCGCTGATCACGCCGCCAAAGGTGGCGTCGTCCGAGCGATTGAAGGCCAGCGTGCCGTTGTTGGTCACGTTGCCCACGATCGAGCCCGTCGTTCCTGCATTGCCCAACTGCAGCGTACCGGCACTGGTGGTGGTGCCGCCGGTATAGCTGTTGGCGCCGGTCAGGACCAGCGTTCCCAGATCGGTCTTGTCGATTCCTCCGCTACCAGCGAGCTCCGACACTATGGTGGCCACGTAGCCCGCACCCGGCGCGGTGCCGTCGCCCACGCGCAGGGTGTTGCTGCCGGCGGCCAGCGTGATCGGGCCGCCTTGCACCACGTAGCCGCTGCTGGCGAACTGCATGCCCCCGGAGACCACCGCGCCCAGGCTGTTGTCCACCGTCACTGTGCCTGGCGCTGCAGAGAAGATCGCGAAGGCGCCGTTCGCGTACGGCGCATTGATGGCGCCGGTGGCCTCGGTCCAGTTGTCGTTGCCGGCCGAGGCCTGCCAGGTGCCGTTGCCGCCATTGACCACACCGTTATTGCGCGGCACGATGGGGCCGTCCCAGAAATTCAGCGCCAAGCCCGCCGTATTGACCAGGTTGACCTGGTTGGCGACGGCGGTCTGCACGAAGGTCGTGCTGCCGGCGGGCTGCGTGCCGAGGGCAAGGCCGTTGTCGGTCAGCGTGCCGCCATAGCTGATCACGCGGTACAGGCCGGGGCCGAAAGTGCCACCTGCCGAGGTGGCGACGTTGAGGGTGCCGTCCAGCGTCAGATTGCCGCCCACCACGGTCAGGTCGTTGAACGCGCCGCCGATGGTGCTCGCTTGTCCGAACTCATAGTTGAGCCGCGATGCGCCTGTCAGCAACAGATTGCCGTTGATCGTCAGCGTGCCGGGCGAGGTGCCGGGCGCGAGGATGCCGTCGCCGATCGCGACGCTGCCGCCAAGGATCCCGGTGCCGCCCAGCGTCGCGCCGTTCGCCACCGAGGTGAGGCCGGTGGCTCCCGTTTGTTCGCCGTTGACGTAGAGCGATCCCGCCGAAACAGTCGTCGCACCGGAATAGGTGTTCGTGCCCGTCAGCACAGTCGTGCCGGTGCCGATCTGGGCCAGCGTGCCTCCACCGCTGATCGTGTTTCCCACCGTGTAGCTGTTGCTGCGGTTGAAGCTCAGCGTCGCGCCCCCAGCCACCGTGACCGCTCCCGAACCTAGATTGCCGGTGGTGCCGCCATTGCCGAGTTGCAGGGTGCCTGCATTGACGGTGGTGGTGCCGGCGTAGGTGTTGACGCCGGTGAAGGTTTGGGTGCCGGAGCCGATTTTGGCGAGATTGATGATCGCGTTCGGGCCGCCGGCATCTGCCGCATGTTCGCCCGTATTGGTCAGGCTGCCGCGGATGACACCGCCAAAAGTGCCCGAGCCGCCGTTGACGCCGACGGACAATGTGTATCCGACGACACCGCTTTCCGTCAGAGAATTCAGGAAGCTGTTTCGAACTGTGCCACCGCCGGTCAGGGCATCTACCGTTACTTTGTTGCCGCGCAAATCGAAGGCAGCGCCGCTGCCAACATCCAAGCTCGCGCGATTGGCACTCCAGTCGGCGGTGAGATTGTCGTTGCCAATATAGCCGGTGCCTGACACCTTGATTTGCGTGCCCGCCGAGCCGGTGACGGCGCCTGCGAAGCGATTGATGGCGCCCGCATTGTTCTGGTTGTATTCCAAGATGCCGCCGGTGATCAACACCGGGGCGCCGGTGATCTCGTTGATCGCTGTGGACTTTCTCAGCGTCGCTTGGCCGGCTCCGGCCTTGGTGATTTGATTGTTGCGGAGGCCGCCGGTGATGTCGAAGGTCAGGTTGGCGCTGGCCGAGGTCACGTCAATGATGGCCGCCCCCGAGTTCCAGCCCAGGTCACGTGCGGTGGTGGATTGGCTGCTGGTGCCCGTGTAACGGAGGGTTGAGCCGTTCTGTATGGCAATGAAATTGGTGCCGATTCCCGTTCCCAGTTGGCTGACGTCGGAAAACTGAATGGTGTTGGCACCGGTGCGCCCTACTAGTAGGGAGCCGGTAAACGAACTCGGCGCAGTCAGTTGCCAGGTGCCGTTGCCATCCCCATTAACTCTGAAATTTCCATTGATCGCCCCAATGGTGTTCATTCCGGTGGCCGAACTGCTGCGAAGGGTCAGGTCCTGAAACGGCAACGGGGAGGTGGTGAGCGTCACCGAGCCGATGTTCACATTCACGCCGGAGGCGTTCAGTGTCAGATTGAACGCGCCAGGGCTTGTGATGTTCCCGGTGGCAATGGTGTAGCCGTGGCCACCGGTGAAATTGATGGTTGGCGACTGCCCTGGCAAGATACTCAGGTTGCCCAGCGTCAGCGTTCTTCCAGCGCCGGCACTCGTGAGTTGGTCGGCGTCGATGGTGTAGTTTCGCGAGCCGTGGTTGCCGAAACCGCTGATGCTGCCGCCGGCTGTGGCAAACGCGGTGTTGGTGTCGCTACGGAGTTGGAGCGTCGTTCCGTCGCCGTCGATGGTGAGGGCCGAATTGGCCAGCGCCCCGCCGTCGGCCAGGCGCAGGATGCCACTGCTGAGGTTCGTGGCCCCTGTGTGGTTGTTGGCCGCCGAAAGCACCGCCGTAGCATTGGCGCTGTTGACACTCAATGAGGTGGTGCCGGTCAGGCTGTTGAGCGAGGTCGCGTTCAACTGGGTGCCTGCTGCGGCACCCCCAAAGCTGATCGCGGTGCCGTTTAGCGAGCCGGACACGGCCAGCGTGCCACCAGTGATTCTGGTAGCGCCAGCGTAGGTGTTGGGACCCGCCAGCACCAGCGTTCCAGCGCCCGTCTTGATCAAGCCGGCGTTTCCTGCCAGGGTCGCGCCGATCGTGTGGGTGCCGCCGAGGGTGTTGATGGTCGGTGCGCTTCCGGCCAGGGTGAGCGTGCTACCCCCAAGTGTGTAGCTGGACAAAGCGCCGAAGCTGAGGTTGTGTACGGTGATGGGCGTACCCAATGTCACCGCCATGGTTCCCGTTCCGTCGAAGACCGCATCGTTGAGCGTGACGTTATTCCAAATCGAAGGGCTTCCTCCGGTGCCAGTCGCGCTCGTGTTCCAGAAGTTGTTGGTGGTGTTCCAGGTGCCGGCACCCCCAAGCCCTGGCGTTACGCCGTTGATGTCCCAGTACAGCGTGGCTGCTGGCGCGGGCATCGCCCAGGCGCTTGCCACGGCGAAGGCCAGGACGGTTCGCCGCAATGCGCCTAGACAAGTTCGCGTTCGGGCCTTGCCGCTGCTCTGTGTGCGCGCCGTCTCGGGCACTGCCACCCAGGACGACAATGCGGCGTTCCAAAGGCTGCGATACGACTTGTTCATTGTGAAATCGTCCCCTTGTCCGACGGTCCGTCACTGCCGTACGCCCGACGACCCGCCGTCATCCACGCAGCTCCCAGAGCGATGGCGATGACGCTACGATGCACCTTGTTGTGGATCGCGCGTTGCCAGCGCATCTTCTGAACACTCATTTGGGGAACATCAGCTGCGCCTGGAGTCTCAGCGCCCAGCGAGGTGCGTTGTTAGGTCGCTCCACGTTGTAGTAGGCGGAGGCCTGCAGGTTCACCGGCAGCTTGCCGAAGCGGACAATCTTGCCGACGCCTCCGCCCACTGGCACTGTCCACTTCTGACCTCCGGCCGCCTCCCAGTTCGCGGTGATGAGCGGCGACGAGGTCAGGTAGAAGCCTCCCGGAAAGTTGTAGTTCAGGAATGGCTGCAAGGTCAGCTGGTTGATCTTCGGATCGGTCGACGAACTGCTCACCGACCAGATGTTGTTGATCAATGCGCCATAGACCCAGGGACTGCCTTTCTCGAGCCGAAGCACGACGGCCGTCGGGCCAAGGCCCCATCGATCGTTGCCGAGCCGGTCGTTGGTGTGCGTGGGCAGTTGCGCCACCGCGCCGACACCCCAGATCCAGCTGCCTGAGTTTTTCGGTGACAGGAAGCCATTGAGCTGGATGTCTCCGAGACCGAACGTGGAGCCTTCGAAAGGTGAGGAGGCCGGCTGCCAGATCAGCGGCATGATGGTCCGCGAGATCAGGTTCCAATCCTCGTTGAGGCTGAAGGGCACGACCGGCTGGATGTTGAGCACGTTCTGTGTGCGCTGCTCTGGCCCAGTGTCGAAATTGGTGTTGAGCTGAAATGGAACGCTGATCAAGCTGGCCAGCGGGTTCTGCGCCGCCTTGGCAAGTTCCTCATTGCTTTGTTGCGCATGGGCAGATGCTGAGAAAAGGGCCGCCACCATCACGCTGAGGGCCCAAGTCCGTGGGCGGGGGAAGAGGGCCTCCCTCCGAAAAAACTTCATGTCCAAGGCGCTCACTGTGATGCAGCACGCAGCGCGGCGAATCGACGCGCGAACGCCTCCGACCATTTGTTGAAGGCGTCCTGCGCATAGCTCCAGCTCGTGAACGAGCTGACGTAGCCGTTCATCCATGCGACCGCCGCGGTCGTCGCACCCTTGTTCAGGTCCGCGGCGTACTTGAGTCCGATCTCGGTGTCCGCGCATTCGCCGACCACCTTGCCGGTGGCGCCGTCTCTGAACTGCGCCTCCAGCCCGGTCTGGCCCATGTAGGGAGTCGAACCCACAGGCCGCCCAGTCGCCGCACCCGTGCCCATCTCGGCGACAAAGCCGTAGGGCACCGCCGTGCCGGCCAGGCTGGCAACGGTGTTGGTGGGGATCAGCGAGGTCAGCGCAATCTTCAGGCGCAACACGCCCGGGCCAGCCGCATCGACGACTTGGATGCCCGGCTGGAGGTTCTTGACCAAGGCCGCATGAAAGTAGTCGAGCAGCGTCTTCAGGTCCGTCGGATCCACTGGACGTTGCGTCGCACTGGGCTCCAGGTAGACCTGGATGCGCTCGATCATGACCTTGTCGTAGCTGCCCCACCGGACCCCCGGTTGCAGCCAGCACAGGAAGCCCTCCCCGCCGGGCGTGGGCTTCAACCGGCCGGGCTCCGAAAGAAATCCAACTTTGCTGATCTTGGCCTCGGCGTTGTTTGACGCCACGATCCCGGTGCTGCTCGAGCCGGGCGTGGAACAGCCGGCAAGGAGTGCGCCAGAAGCAATTGCGACAATGGCGAGATAAGGACGAGCTCGAGTTCCCACATTGACCCCTCTTTGATTTGGGGCCGAGCATATGGGCAAAGAAGCGCGTGCGCGCCTTCCCTAAAGGGCAGTAGACGCCGCAATCGGAAACGCACACAGTGCGTGCACTAACCAATGAGCGCGCCGATCCCCGTTTCCCTGTCGCCGTCGTTGCGGACGTGCCGCAGGTGCACGGCGAGGAGTTCGCGGCCTCCGGGGACGCAACTTCAATTTCTTCCATCCTGTACCGGAGTTTCAATCCATGAAAGTGCGTCTTTTCTCGCTGTTTTCCGCATTCGCAATGGCTCTCTTTCTCACCGCTTGCGCCGCACCGGGATCGCAGCAAGGATCGATGTCGATCCGACAAGGCAAGATCGAGCAGATCATGCCTACAGAGATCGCGACCTCTCACCATACCGGCGTGGGAGCTGTGCTCGGTGGACTGGCCGGCGTGGGCATTGGCAGCTTGATCGGTGGCGGCACTGGCCGCGATGTTGCGATGGTCGTGGGTGCGATCGGCGGCAGCATGGCGGGCAGCCACATCGCGGAACGCTACAGCAAGCCGCTTGAAGGTCAGCAGATCTTCGTTCGCACCGACAGTGGTGTGCTTGTCGAGGTGACTCAGCCGGTGACGCCCGGACTGCGAGTGGGTGAGCGGGTCTTCATCCAGGGCAATGGCGAGGCCGCTCGCATCCTGCCTCAATGAGCGTAAGTGCAGGTCAAGTCCGCATACGCAACAACCAGCCCAACTCCGACGAGCAGCATGTCTTTTCGCAGTCGTTCTACAGCATCCATCATTTTTTGTCTCGTCGCTGGCGGCTGTGCCAACTATCGACCTCCGGCGCCGATCATAGGAGGCTTCATGTCCCCGCTCGTGGCGCGAACCAGTTGCATCGACGCTGTTTCCCGCGAGTACAAGGCGCCAAGGGAAGACGTGAAGCCAATCAGCGACTTGATGACCATGCAGCAAGGGATTTACGTCGTCACCCTCAACATCGGTGCCGGGAAACCTGCCGCCAACTGCACGGTCAACGAGAACGGCGTCGTATCCGACGTGATTCGCGCACGCTGAAGCGCTTCCAGCGGCATTTGCTTTGCTGGTGTAGTACCGGTGTAGTACCCATCTTGCACCGCTTACCTATGAATCTGCTGCGCGCTGGTTTCGCGAATGAATCGACTTCCAAGCATTGACGGCGCCAACCGCGCGTCCAAAGTGTGCGTGGATTCTCCGCCCCCTTGGCAAAACGCTGACGGTACTTCGAAATTTCACGCTCAGCACTCGGCCGCGGCCGTTGGAACTCCGGCAGCGTTGAGCAGTGCGTAGAGGGAGCAGGGGCTCCGCGCCAGAAATCCTCAAGGACGTGGGACGCTCGATTCGTTGGTTTCGCCAGCGCCAGGGCATCGTGCAGGGCGATGCCTCTCAACGCGCTGATTGCTCGGTTCCCTGCATGTCGCTGCTTGAGAACAACAAACGCGATCCGACGCTGTCGACGATCACTAAGATTCCGAATGCCTTGCAGGTGCCCGTGGGCACTTGTTTCTGGTCGCGGCCGACTCTTCGGAATTGGGCCACCTTGACGAGCGGCTGGTGGAAGAGCTGCGGCGCGCCGCGGCGGCATCGGTGCCCGCGCTCGGGAAGCACAAGGTAGCGTATGGCTGATTTCGTCGCGCAGGTCTTCGGCCAGCTTCCCTGACCAACTTTTGCCTCGTGCGCTGCAACCTACTCGGTCGCTATGCAGGGAACTGGCCGTCCGTCGTGGCCTTCACGACATGACCGATGCCGCCAAGGCACGTGCGGCGCCGTAATGCTTATGATTCCTCCATGGCTTGGGCGTGCTCCCAGGTCACGTCACTTGACCCGGACGAGAATTGGGCTTGGGCACCGAATGGAGTTTTCATGAGTTGGGTCACCATCATTTGGGCCATGGTCGGGTCCGCATGCCTCATGCTGGCTGCGGTGCATTTGCCGGTGTGGTTGAAGGATCGGTCAGCCTGGCCGAGTTTGTTCCTTTCCGTCTTGGCGGCGGCGACCGCTACGCTTGCCTTCTGCGAACTCGTCATGATGAAAGCGCAGGCGCCAGAAGAGTATGCCCTCGCGAATCGCGCGGGACAGGTGGCGGTCTGGCTCGCCACCGTGTCGCTGGTCGGCTTCGTGCGCAGCTATCTCAAAAGCGGTCGCGCCTGGTTTGGGTGGACAGTCATCGCACTGCGGACCTTCACGTTGTTTCCCAACTTCCTGAGCGGTCGGTCACTGAACTTCAAAGAGATCTCGGCGTTGCGCGCCATCTCGTTCCTGGGCGAGAACGTCTCGGTCGCCATCGGGACGCCCAATCCGTGGATGCTGGTCGGCCAATTGACGATGGGCCTGCTCGCGATTTTTGTCCTGGATGCAAGCCTCTCGACATGGCGCCGCGGCGACAGGGCCGCTGCGCTCGCCATCGGCGGCACGGCCTGCTTCTTCGCCCTGGGTGGTGTGGGTCAGGCGGTGCTGGTGTTCTGGGGCTTTGTCGAGGCGCCGATCACGGTCAGCTTGTTCTCTTTGGGCATTGTGTTCGCGATGGCCTACGAACTGAGTCGCAACGTGCGTCACGCGGCGAAACTGCTGCATGCGTTGCGCGAAAGCGAGGAGCGCATGACGCTCGCCACACAAGCTGCGAACCTGGGCCTCTGGATGCGTGATATCGCGCGCGATACCTTCTGGGCGAGCCCGAGGACTCGGCAGCTGTTCGACTTTTCGCCGAGCGAGCCGATGGATCTGGAGTCGTCGCTATTGAAGGTGCATGCCGACGACCGCGACATGGTTCGTCTGGCATTCTGCGGGGCGGCGGGAGGGGACAGGGGTGGGCACTATCAGACGGAGTTTCGCGTCCGCGTTTCCGATGGCAGCACGCGGTGGATTTCGGCGCAAGGACGATTCGAGTTCGAAGGCCAGCGCGCTGTCCGCAGCCAGGGCGCCTGCAGCGACATCACCACGCGCAAGGAAGCCGAGCAGGAAATGTTGCGTCTGCGGCATGAGATCGCTCATGCAGGCCGCTTGTCCGTGATGGGTCAGTTGGCGGCCGCTCTGGCCCACGAAATCAACCAGCCGCTTGGCGCCATCCTGCGCAATGCCGAAGCCGCGGCACTCATGCTGCAATCCGGTCACGCGGACCTCGATGAAATCGGCGCGATTGTCGACGACATCCTCGCCGACGACCAGCGAGCGGGTGCCGTGATCGATCGCATGCGCGCGATGCTGCGGCGCCACGAGGTGGAGGTCATGCCGCTGAACGTGCACGACCTCCTGAAGGAGGTCACGGCGTTGGTCCGTCCCGACGCCGCAGCGCGCCGCATCAGCGTGGTTTGGCAAGTTGCGCACCATCTGCCGCCGGTCCTTGGCGATCGAGTCCATCTGCAGCAGGTGCTTCTCAACCTCATCTCCAACGGCATGGACGCCATCGACGAAGCGGCCCACAAGGTGCGCAACATTGTGGTCACCGCGATGCGTCGCGGCGCCGAGACAGTCGAGTTCGCTGTCAACGACACTGGGTCCGGTATTCCGAAGGAGCGGTTTGAGCAGATCTTTAGGTCGTTCTTCACGACCAAGCCGACCGGGATGGGCATGGGCCTGTCGATCTCGCGCACACTGGTCGAGGCCCACGGAGGGCGGCTGTGGGCCGAGAACGTGGAGGGTGGCGGCGCCAGCCTGCGCTTTACCCTACCGGTCTCACCGGGCGGCGGGTCAGCAATAGCTGCGCCTGCGTCCGGTCTGGCGCTGAGGGTTTGAGGTCGAGCGCTTTGGTTTCTTGACCGTCGCGAGTGGCCGCACTTAGGGCCGCATTGTCTGCACCGCGACATCACGGGGACCCTGAGTCCGAGGCACCACTGCGTTCAGGCCTTGCGCGCCGATGGCGAATACCATTGAGATAGGGGCACTACTTTCTCCGCTTTCGGATCGCCGACGTAGTGGGGGGACATGATCTGGACGCCGGCTTCGTTGAACACATCGAGCGCGTTGGCGTGCAGCATGTGCAGCACTTCCGCCCGCGTGCGAGGTCTTTCCGGAACGGCTTGGCAAACGAGGCGGTATTCAACATAGAAGTCTGAAAGCGCGGTCTGGAATACTTTGGGCTTTGGCGTGTCCAGGATGCCCTCCGTGCGTCCGGCGGCTTCGATCAGCATGGCCTCGACCTGCCGCCACGGGGTGTCGTAGCCGATGGTCAAGACGGTGTCAAGAATGAAGCCCTGGCCCAGCGCGGCGCGCGAATAGTTCTTGGTGACAGATCCCATGATGAGGGAATTAGGGATGCTGATTTCCTCGCCCAGACCGGTCCGGATCTTGGCCGTGAAGGTGCTCAGTTCAGTCACAGTGCCTTCCTGTTCCTGGATGCGAACATAGTCACCGATTCGAATCGTGCGCGAATACATCAAGATCAGGCCGCTCGCACCTTGCCCAACGAGGCTGGAGCCGCCGAGGGTCAGCATCAGGCCCACCAGCACAGTAATCCCTTTGAAGGCCTCGCTTTGTGCGCCCGGCAGGTAGGGGTAGGCCATCGCTACCGCGAACAACCAGACCGACACGCTGAAGATTCGCCGGGACGGGGCGGCCAGATCGCGATCGAGCCAGCCAATGGCGCCTGAGCCACGCTCGACGCGGTCAAAAATCGGCCGGACTGCGCCAATCACACCGCGCGCAAGCAGCAAGATGACCGCGGCGATCGCCAGATCGGGCAGCGCTCCCAGCACGCCGCTGCCGATATGCCAGAAGACGCCGACCAGGAAATCGCCCAGTTCTTCCCCCCAAGGGCGGGTGTAGGCAAATCGGGTCAGCACGAAGACCAGCCATTCATAGACCAGGATGACGGCTCCCGACCAGGCGACAACGTTCACCAGACCTCGCGCAAGTGCACGCGTGCGCGAAGTGTGTACCAGCGGCGCGCCGGCGACCTGCATTCCAGCGGCCTTGGATTCAAACAGATCGGCGGTGCGCACGAATGTCGCGCGCCGAACGCGCCAGCCAACCCAGATGGCCAGCACTGCTGTCAGCGTCGCCAGTGCGCTTTCGGCCGCGCCGCGCAGCAGCATGCTGCGATTCCGCGACTCTCTTGTTGCATCGATCGCACCTTGCAGCGCCTGCTGAGTCGATTCCGTGATCGTCTCAAGTGTCTCCGCGCCGGTTGTGTCGGCGTCCTCCGGCGTGAGAATCAGCGCGAACTCGCCATCGATCGATACGATGTTGCCCTGGGGCGCCTGTTGGACGCTGACCACGCCGGCACCTCCCTTGTCGAGCATTTCTGCGATGGCGCGTTCGAAACGCTTGGCGCGGTTTGCCGGCGCCACGCCAAGGAACGAATCGCGCAGCACTGCCACCTTGCGATTCATTACCGTGACCTGCGCTGCGTCCGGCGACGCGGCCACAGGCGCCGCGATTGGGAGGCCGGCTTGTGCGGCGGCCGTCAGCATGACCAGAACGAGGGCCTGCAATGATCGCCATCCCAAGCAGAAGGCCATGGAGCCCCGCGTCGCCATGCGCTTCATCGATCGGTGCGCATCGCGCTTTCACGCAGAGTCCTGGAGAGGCAGTCGTTCATCAGTAGGGCGCCGGCACGACGGTGTAGTACACGCCGTTGGCGCCGTAGTACGGCCGGAACCAAGTGCTGCCGACCTGGTAGTAGTTGATGCCGGCCTGATTCACGATCACCGCGCCGGACGGCACGGTCGCGTAGTTCACGCCCATTGAATACACCGGGCGCGTAGCACTGGCGACCGCTGCGCCGGCCGCCAAGCCGACGACCGCGCCCGCAGCGACCGCGCCGGCGCAGTTGTAGCAGCCCGCGTGGTAGTACGGCACCGCCACCGGTGCGTGGTAGGGCGCATAGCCCGCGTAGCCGTAGGCCGGCGGGTGGTAGGTGCTGAAGCCTCCGGCGGTCGTGTGCACGGCGCCGTAGCCCGGTACCCCGGCAGAGTGCCCGCCATATATGTTGGTGTGGCTGACGGCGCCGTTCCAGCTGCGCGAGGTCGAGCCGCCCCAGGCATTGGTGTGCGTCGCGCCGCCCCAGCCGCCGTAGGAATGGCCGCCGAAGCGGTTGGCGCTGGCCCAGGCGGCCGCCGTTTCGTGGAAGCTCGCCGCCATGAGCGCCGCCAGCACGAGAGGAAGGACCTTGGTGTTTGTCATGGTTCGTTCTCCCTACTTGGTCTTGGCGGCCTTGGGCGGTTTCGGAGCCGCAAAGGCGATCTTCTTCGCGTTCGCCGCGTTCAGCGCCGCGAAGGCCTCCGCCGCGATGACCGGGTCGAGCTTCCAGTTCGACAGCTCCACCTGGTGGCGCAGCTGCAAGGGGTCACCGCGGAACACCGCGCGCATCTTGCGCGGCAGCTTGTCGTCGGCGCCGATCCAGATCTGCATGAACATCTGGTCGCTGGCGATAGCCACCATCTCGGTGGTGGTGCCGCCGACGACCTTCGACGGGCCGATGTAGAAGGCCTTGACCAGGCCATCGGTGAGCGCCTTGAAGGGGTCGCTGCCGACGACGTCTGCAAAGGGGAAGTAGATCGCGGCGTTGTCAAAGGCCTGCTTGAGGATGGCATCGATGGTGGGCGGTGCCGGCGCCACGGCGACCAGGTTCTCGGCCGGCGCGAAGGCAGTGATGGTCTTGCCGTCATAGGAGACCTCCGAGGCCGGCCCGTCGCCGAGAGTGACCACGCGCAGCCTGTCGGGGCGCTGCAGCAACACTTCGGAAGTGGTTCCGTAGGCCAGCGCGGGGCCGACGCTGCTCGGGCTCTCGTAGGTGGCGACGGCAGTGAACGACATCGAATTGGCGGTCGTCAGAGCACCGCCCATCGCGCGCAGGAGGTCGATCGCCTTGGCTTCGAGTTCGGGCGGAGCCGACTTGGCGGCCGACCTGGCGGGCTTGGCGGGTGGAGGCTGCTGTGCAATTGCATCCGCCATCAGCGACAGGCCCAGCGCGACCAGCAATGTGCAGGCGAAGCGTTGGAATTGGATCATTGCTGGTTTCGTTCGTCGACGTTGACAGACCGTAGGCCGGGATCGCGGGTTTGTTTCCGTGCTGAGGATAGTGAGAAAGGCCTCCGCGCACACCTTCCCTTTCGGGAAGTAGCCGGCGAGACACCAGCCCCTTCGTCGGCGGCGCGGTAAGCTCGAGCGCTCGAGAACAGGCAGTCGCCGCAGTATGAGCATGACCGAACCCACCGTTTACATAGTCGATGACGACGTGTCGTTTCTCACCGCCACGTCTCGCTTGCTGCTCGTCAGTGGTTTCACCGTGAAGACCTTCCTTTCTGCGAGTGGATTTCTTGCGCAATGCGACAACGACGCGCGGGGTTGCGTGGTGGCGGATTTGCAGATGCCCGGTTTGAACGGACTCGATCTGCAATCGGCGCTCGCCCTGACGCGCAACCCGCTGCCGCTCCTCTTTCTTACCGGACATGGCGACATCGCTTCGACCGTGCGCGCGATGCGCGGCGGGGCGGAGGACTTTCTGGAAAAACGAGCCCCCAAGGAGCAACTGCTCGACGCGATACGTCGCGCCATGGCGCGGGACGGGCATGAACACGAGGCGCGGGCTCGCCAGCGCGAGATGGAGGAGCGCTTCAGCGCACTGTCGGTGCGAGAGTTCGAAGTACTCTCCCACGTCCTGCGGGGCCGGCTCAACAAGCAGATTGCCGGCGATCTTGGAATCAGCGAGCGCACCGTGAAACTGCACCGCGCCTCGATCATGACGAAACTGGGGGTAGGGTCCGTCGCGGCGCTCACGAGGCTGTCGCAGGAGGCGGGTGTTTAGAACCGGCTCCGGTCGTCTGAACACGCATCGACCTGAGTTAAGTGGATTGGCTGCGGTTTGATTCTTTCAATCTTCAAGGCCCCTGCCAGGCCGCCGGAGGCGCCCCGGTTGAGCCATGTACTCATGGTTCAACCCATCAGGCAGCCTCCTTCATCGCCGGCAGCGTGGCGAAGTAGACCATGTCCGGCGTGCGCCCGTCGTGCGACTGATGGGGCCGGCGCGCGTTGTAGAAATCGAAGTACGCGGC
>NZ_JBFUHO010000103.1:0-16872 GCF_056402355.1 Variovorax sp. P4_B11 | reverse complement strand
TCAGCGCCATGCAGTAGTACGCCCCCGCCACGGCCGGAAAGCTGCGCACGCGTTGCGAATTGCAGCCGTGGGCGTCGAGCACCGCATTCACCACCTCGGCCGGCACCACCCGCGCCAGCAGGCTGGCGCTCAGAAAGTCAGCCAGCCTGGCTCCGCTGCCCAGGACCGCCTTGGTTCTCGCCATGCTCGACTCCGTCGTTGCGACGGCAGTCATTTTACATCAAATTTCTCTATCCGAACAGTATTGGGGCAAGCCCGACCAAGGTTGTTGTGCACGGCCTGGATCTTTGCGAGGAGATTGTCGGCAAGATCGACTTTGGACAGATGGCGTTTCTCCAGCTTTTTGCACGCCTTCCCGATGAGCGCGAACTGCGCATGTTCAACGCGATGATGGTGATCCTGGTGGAGCACGGCATCACACCATCCTCGCTCGCCACGCGCATGACTTATTGCGGTGCGCCCGAGTCCGTCCAAGCGGCGGTCGCGGCCGGCCTGCTCGGCCTGGGCTCGGTGTTTGTCGGATCCCTGGACAACGCAGCTCGATTGCTGCAGGAGTCCTTGCCCGACCCGGCAGAGGCCGCAGACCCGGAGACGCAGGCACGCGAGATCGTCACGAGCTATCGCGCACGCAAGGAAATCTTGCCCGGCATCGGCCATCCATTCCACAAACCGATCGATCCCCGCACGCCGGCGCTTTTCAAGGTCGCCAAGGAAACGGGCTACTACGGTCCCTATGTCCGCCTGATGGAAGCGCTGGGCGCCGAGGCCACGTTACAGGCGAAGCGCCCGCTGCCCGTGAACGTCACCGGCGCCATGGCAGCGGTGGCGTCGGAGATGGGTATCCCCTGGAAGATCTGCCGCGGCCTGGCGGTGTCTGCACGCGCGGTGGGCCTGGTTGGCCACATCCTTGAGGAGATGCGGCAGCCGATGGCCGATGAACTGTATCTGCGCATCGAGCATGAAGCGACAGCACACATGCACCCGTCAGCGGAATAGGACGACCACATGGCTTCCGAGGTCAGTTCTTCGACACCGGCGCGGACCGCAGCGCCGCAACGCGGTGACTTCCGCTTCTGGACAGAAGAAAAGCTGCGCAACGCCGACACCGACCAGTTTCGGCACGTGAACAACGCAATCATTTCGACATTCCTTGAGGCGGCGCGCATGGAGGTCTTCGCGCCGTCCACTGTTCACTCGTTGATGGGCGGCGCGAACCTCGCGGTGGTCAGGCTTGTGGTCGAGTTCAGAAGCGAGGTGTACTTTCCCGGACGAGTGGCAATTGGCACCACCGTGGTTGGAGTCGGCAATACCTCGTTTCGCGTGCGCCAAGGCTTGTTCGCTAACACCAACGACTCCTGCTCGGCGTCCGCAGAGGCGACTTGCGTTCTGGTAATGCCAGATACAGGACGCCCGCATCCGATCAGCCCGGAACTGCGCAAGTACCTGCTCGCCGATGCGGGCGAAGGAGTTACCGCATGAGCAACAAGGTTCTGTTCGAAATGCGCGGCAGCGTGGCGTTGCTCACCCTCAACGACCCCGATCGCCGAAACGCGCTTTCACGCGAAATTGTCCGCGGCCTTTTTGGTGCCTTAAGCCGCAGCGTTGAAGCCGGTGCGCGCGCTGTGGTCGTGGCGGCATCCGGACCGGCATTCTGCGCTGGTGCCAACATCGACGACCTGCGCAATGGATGGATGGAAGGGAAGGATCCCAGCGAGGACCCGGCCCTCTTGTTCAAGCGCTTGACCGAATCCAAACGCCCGGTCATCGCGGCAATCCACGGTCCCGCCATCGGCGGCGGCCTGGAGCTCGCCTTGAGTTGCGACCTCGCCATCGCTGCGGACAAGGCGTGGTTCGCAATGCCTGAGCTCGGCCACGGCGTGATTCCGAACACAGGGATTGCGTTGCTACCGCGTCTTGTGGGTACCCGCAGGGCGATGGATCTGATGCTTACGCGTCGACGGGTCGCAGCCGACGAGGCCTTGGCAATGGGCCTCGTCAACCGGATCGTTTCCGCGGAGCAGGTGCTTCAAGAAGCATTGGCGCTGGCGGAGGACATCGTGAGCAAGGTCCCGCCTGGTGCGATACGGGCGGCGAAGTGGAATTTGCGTGCCCATGCGGCCGTCGACTGGGAAAGGGTCCTCCAGTCCCCTCTCGATGTTCCGAAGGCCGAATGGCAGGAAGGACTGGATTCGTTCACCGAGCGCCGCGCGCCATCCTTCGAGCGCTTCTGGGCCAACGACGCGAGTGCCCAAATCGCGAAACCCACGCAGGTTGTGCCGTGAACAGCATGAAGTCGGTCACAACTCTGAACGCAGACGCTGTGGCCGTCTTGGCACTGGAGCAGTGCATCGGACGCACCATTTCGACGATTCACGAAATCGTTTGAGATTGACCTTGATATCTGCTTTTCCTTGTACTGTAATAATCACCGAAATCGTTTTCGATAAACATGGATGAATGGAGCCAAACTGTGATCATCGACCTGCACGCACACGCTCTCGGAGAGCGCTTCCTCAACGATCTTGCCAAGACGCCTGTGGCCGGCCTTCGCGCTGAGCATGGCGACGATGGCTACTGGGTCATCCGCCGACAAGGCGACGATCGCAAGAGCTCGATCGATACGAACCTGCACGACCTCCCGAAGCGTCTGGAGAGTTTGAAGAGTCGCAACGTCGAGTTGCAGCTCTTCGCACCGCCGCCCTTCATGCTGGCCTGGCCAGGGGGCGCAGCCGGTACCGAGCTCGTACGCGCGCTCAACAAGGCCAGCTACGACATCGCCAATGAATCCGAAGGCCGCATGGAGATGCTCTCGGTGCTGGCGCTTGGCGAACCCGAGGTCGCAGCGCAGGAGCTGCAGCGCGCGGTTGACGACTACGGCGTCCGCGGCGTGATGATGCCAAGTTCTGCTGGAGGACGTCCCCTTGACGACCCCGAGTTCGCGCCGCTGTTCGCATTGATCGAAAAGCTGGGGCTCGTCATCTTCATGCACCCGACATCGGCCGTGACCTCTGAGCGGTTTGGCATGTACGGCATCCACGTGCTCATCGGATGGCCCTTCGAGACGACGCTGGCTGTCACTCGCATGATCTTCAACGGTTTGCTCGAACGGCATCCTCGTCTCAAACTCGTGCTTGCTCACGGCGGCGGCAATCTGATGTTCCTACGTGGACGCCTGGATTCCGCCTATGACGCCACGGGATGGGAAGCAGACCCGTACTTCCGCCAGCACATCAGCCAGCGCCCCAGCGCTTACTTGGACCGCCTGTGCTACGACACCTGTGCGCTGAGCGAAGACAGCAATCGATTCACCATCCAGACGATGGGCTCGCAGCGCGTGGTCTTCGGGTCCGACTATCCCTTCGACATCGGCGACCCCGAAGGCAAGCGGTCGATGCCCGTGGTGGACAGTCTTCCTGCTGCAGACCGCGAAGACATCTATCGCGGCAACGCGCTGCGCCTCCTGCAAGACGCTGGCCGCTGATGTTCGGGAGGACGGTCACCGCCCTCCCCTCGGAAACCCGGACAAGACAAAGCTCCCACCTCACTTACTTGGAGGCCCCCATGAAAACGATCTACAGATCCGCTCTTGCGCTGCTTTTTTCTCTCGGGTGCGCCGGCATCGCAACCGCACAACAGGCTGAATTTCCCTCCAGCCGTCCCGTGAAAATCGTCGCCCCGTTCGCGCCTGGTGGAACCGGCGATACGCTGGCACGCATCCTCGCCGAGAAGCTTGGTGCGATTTGGCAGACGCCAGTCATCGTCGAAAACCGACAGGGCGGCAGCGCCATCGTCGCTACGCAGATGATCGCGAACTCGCCGGCCGACGGCCATACCTTGCTGGTCTCTGCTTCGAATTTCACCATCAACCCGTCGCTGCTACCGAAGCTGCCCTACGACAGCGCGAAAGACTTTGCGCCGGTCACGCTGCTCGCCACAAACCCGCACATCCTGATCGTCAATCCGTCTGTCCCGACGAAGAATCTTAAAGAGTTCATTGCATGGGCCAAAGCGAAGAAGGGGACCGTAACCTATGCCTCCTTCGGCAACGGTTCCTCTGGCCACTTAGGCTTCGAGCGATTCAAGCACGCGACCGGTATCGACATGATTCATGTTCCATACAAGGGCGCGGCACCAGCGATCTCGGATCTCATGGGCGGCCAGGTTGATGCGATGTTCTGCGACACGCAGCAGGTCGTTCAATACCTTTCAAGCGGAAAAATTCGAGCCATCGCGTCGGCTAGTACCGCCCGTTCCGCCAGTCTTCCTGATGTGCAGACATTTACGGAAGGGGGCGTGCCGGGCTTCACTTCAACATCCTGGTTCGGCCTCATCGCAAAGGCAGGAACGCCGCCGGCAGTTCTCGCCGAGATCAATCGCGATGTGATCAAGGTCTTGAGTCAGCCCGAAGTAAAGGCTCGTCTCTACGCCATGGGCGTTGATGCGGCGGGCAGCTCGCAAAAGGACTTCGGTCGTTTTCTGCAGAAGAACGCTGAGGAATATGGCGACATCATCAAATCCGCCGGCATCCGCGCCGAGTAGGTGCCGCAGGCACGTCGCCCCCGTTTCAATCGCGGGGCGACCGATTCAGCTACAACATTGGGCTCAGGGCGCTCAGCGCAATCCGCAAAATTGCCGCCGAGCCGATCTCTTGCTCTGATTCTCAGAAAAACCTAAGCCGTGAGGAACTTATTGTGTTCAAACTCAAATCGATGCACGACCGCACTTCGCTCAATCTACAAGCCAAATGGTTTGTTCATTTGGCAATTTCCCTGCTCACCGCCGGTCAACTCGCCGCTTGCAGCACCAGTGCTGGCTCCGGGTCTGCACCACAATCCGAATATCGTGCGCAGGATGGTCGAGTCTTCACTGTCGACACCGCATCGCTGCCCTTTGACGCAATGCCGGGCTCAGCGGTTTCCACGGACCGCTGGACCGGGGTGCTCAATGGAGCCGGGTACCGCGTAGAGGTGCCTGCAAACTGGAACGGAAAGCTGGTTATGTTTACGCATGGCTATGCCGGAACGGGCTCCAAATTGACGGTTAAAAATCCGCCAATCCGTCGCTATTTGATCGAACAGGGCTACGCTTGGGCCGCCTCGAGCTATTCCAGGAACTACTACGACGTTCGAGCAGCTATTGAGGATACAAATGCGCTCGCATTGGCCTTTAATGGCATTGCTCGTCAGAACGGTCGAAGCCTTGCCTCGCCCAGCCGAACGTACATCGCTGGCGTTTCCATGGGCGGCTATACCGCGGTTGCCGCGGTGGAAGAAGAGACTCTGGCCACAGAGAACAACAAGGTACGTTATGACGGGGCAACTACTTGGTGTGCAGCATTGGCTCCGGATGTCTATCAAAACTACTTCGCCGCCTACCAGCTTGCCGCGATGAAGTTGGCGGGTCATCCAGCAACACGATTTCCTGTGACCGAATTCGAATCGGTTAGGGCGCCAATCATGGCTGCGTTGTTCACGAATTATCCTGCGGGTCTAACCGCAAATGGTCAGAAGCTATTTAACGTCGTTCGGGAACTTAGCGGTGGCCCTAGGCCGATCTATGCGGAGGGTTGGGCATATCAGCCTTCACAGGATTCGAACTGGAAGATCGGCTTCTCTCGCGAGAGCTGGGATGGCATAGTGACTCGCCCATTCCAAGACACCACGCAGTTCGTCTATCACCTCGATTCAGATCTCACCCAGGCTGCGGAGGAGCGCGAGTTCAATCGCACGATTCTTCGTGCCCACGCCGATCCCTCCTTGTGGAACCCACCGCGACCAGATGGTCTCAGATGGAGTCCCCGCGTGAACGGGGAGATTGCGAATGTACCGGTCGTGACACTGAGCAATCTGGGTGACTTGTACATGCCCTTCGCGCTCTCACAAGCGTACAACCGCACCGTCAATGCACAAGGCCGTGGTCAATGGCTAGTGCAACGCACCGCGCGTTCGGTCGGGCATTGCGAGTTCACTACCGCAGAGTATGTCGAAACATTCAAAGCAACCGTCAATTGGGCGGAGGACAAGGTCAAGCCGGACGGCGATGACGTCTTGAACAGAGCTGTGGTTGCAGATCCAAGATTTGGATGCAAATTCACGATAGACACTGGCGGTCGGGATGACTCGGCCGATGTCTTGAAGGTCCGCGCAAAGCTTCCACCTTGCAGTTGAGTCGGAAAAGGCTTGATCCAGGCGAGCGTTGATCGCGCCCTTTTTCGACGCGACTTGCGCAGTATGCCAGCGCTATTGCGTCTGGTGCGCGATATCCAGCGTGCGAATCGCCTGTCTTCAATCGAAGAAGCCACGGATGGCGCCTCCACAAGTTCTAAATCTTCGAGCGCACCCCGCTAGCGCCCCAGTTTCGCAGCAGGCAGTGCGCACGCCAGCGAAATCAACACCAGATAGCCGAAGGCAAGAACAAATCCAGTCTGTTCCGAATGGAGTGCTCCACCTGTGCCGAACTGAAGCGCGGCCAGAACGCTGGCCGCCCCTAAGGATGCGCCCAGGTTGGTCAGTATTCGCGTCAACGCGCTGGCATCCGGAATGCGCGGGCCATCGACATCGCGATAGGCCGTGGACAAGGCAAGAATCGTCAGCAAGCCGAGGCCCGCACCTCGCACGAACGTGGAGACCGCGAGCACGGGCCAGTGCTCGAGGCCGAATGACCCCATGAACGAAATCGTTCCAAGGAACGTCAGCAGGATCGAGGCGAATGCCAATCCGGCCGTCCCCAACCGCCGGGAAAGCGGCTCCAGGTAGTGGCGAGTGACCAGCGCGCCGACGCCCTGCAGGGCCAGCAACGCGCTGGTTTCGAAGGTGCCAAGACGGCATCTCTGAAGAAAGTAGAGAGGCAGAAGCAGCAAGCCACCGTAGAAAGCCACGCTCGACAGCAGCAGCAACAAAGCTGATGACCGGAAGGACCGTACCCTGAAGAGACCGACATCGATCAAAGGACGAGCGGTCCACTTCTTGGCATAGAGCACGAACGCCGCACCCAATCCAATTCCCACGGCGCCCAGGCCCGCCCCTCTCATTGAGATCCGGCCGACGCTGTCCCCCAGCGCGGACAGACCGTAGACGGTCAGCACGACGCCGGGGCACAGGAGCAGGAACCCAATGCCATCGAATGGCAGCGCGGCAGATCGCTCATCCGACTTGAGATGCCGTAGCGCGAGATAGATCCCAAGCAGGCACAGCGGAATGTTGATTCCGAAGATAGAGCGCCAGCCACCATAGTGAAGCGCCAGTCCACCCACCAAGGGCCCAAGAATTGGCGCGATGACCGAAGGCACCGCCATGGCGGCCAATGCCGCTCTGGCGTTGCGTTGCCCGACCGATCTGATGAGCAGGGTTTGCATGATCGGCATCAACAGCCCCGCCCCGATGCCCTGGACGACACGAAAGGCAATGAGCAAATCGGCGCTCCATGCAACGGTTGCCAAGGACGAGCCGGTCAGGAAGGCCAGCAGGCCCGCGATCCACATTCTCTTGGGGCCGATGCGATGGGCGCTCCATGCCGACAGTGGAATCACTGCCGCGGCGGCGAGCGTGTACGCAATGGACACCCACTGAATCGATGACAAGGGTGCGGCGAGATCGATGCTCATTTCCCGAACTGCGATGTTCACCGCAGTGGCGTCGAGCAAGGGCAGGAACACGCCCACGATGAGGACGAGAATCAGCCGGCGGTGTTCTTTGGTCAGAGCTGATTCAGCCTGGCGCTCCTTTCCAACTGAGCCCTCG
The DNA here is from genome assembly GCF_056402355.1 of Variovorax sp. P4_B11. Taxonomy (NCBI): domain Bacteria; kingdom Pseudomonadati; phylum Pseudomonadota; class Betaproteobacteria; order Burkholderiales; family Comamonadaceae; genus Variovorax; species Variovorax sp. P4_B11. Next base: position 9,133 of record NZ_JBFUHO010000103.1, on the reverse strand, counting down.
TCGAGGCCTTGGCTTCGAGGAAGCTCCGCCGTTGGCTTTTGAACAGACGCGTCGGTCACGCCGCTGCCGCCGCTGTGCATGAGGTCACGACTTCAATCGAAGCAGAGGCGTCGAAATCGATGCACAGCGACGCTGGCCCTCTCGTATAGAGACCAACCTCCTTGTAGACGAACCCGGGCGAGTATTTGAGCCCCCTGAGATTGTCCAGTAGGAGGTTGGCTGTGATCTCGATCTGCAGCAAGGAGAATGCTGCTCCAACGCAAACGTGCGTCCCGGCTCCGAAAGCCAAATGGCGCGCTACACGCCCCAGTGAAGTTGTACCTTCCGGCTTCTTTCGGTCGATCTTGAATGTGTCCGGCGCATCAAATGCCTTGGGATCCCGATTGGCCGCACCGATCATGCAGAAAACGATCGAATCCGCAGGAATCTTGATTCCAGAAATCTCCACGTCGACCGCGGCTTGTCTTGGAATTAGCTGGACCGGCGAGGTGAACCGCAAGGTTTCGTCGATCGCAGCGCTCAGAAGATCACGATTGCTTCGCACCCGATCCAACTGCTCCGGGTGGTCCATCAGGTGCTTGAAAAGCAAGGCCAGGGTCTTGTCAGCGGGTTCGGTTGCCGCAAGCAAGATGTTGAGACATAGCGCGACGATCTCTGACACGGACATCGTTTCACCTTGACCGTCGGCGATACACAACAATGAAATCAGGTCATCGCCGGGACGTTGAAGCCGATGCTCGACGATCGGGGTCAGGTATTGAATCAACTGATGGCTGCATGCGAGATCGTAGGCTTTCCGCCCCTCTTCGATCTCAAGGCTGGTGATGAAGTCCGCAATTCCCGTATGCCACGTTGCGATTTCCTTGTAGCGATCTGTTGGCAAGCCCAGAACACTCAGCGTGACCAACACACCGTAGTCCTTGCCGAATTGGTTCACTAGATCGAGCGATCCGGAAGCCATCCGGGGGCGCAGGAGCATCTCAGAAATGCCTCGAATCATGGGAGCGTAGCGCTCGCGGAAGTACCGTCCGCTAAGACCACCAAGAACGGTCCTTCGTTTGCTCGCGTGCTCCGACCCGCTCATTTGTGCCAATACCCTGTCTCCCATGACGGGTTGCGCTCTCTCAAGCAGCGGCGCCGTCGTGAAATCAGGGCTTGTCAGAATTGACTGCACGTCCTCGCACTTGCCCACGAAGTACGCGTTCACCCGTCGATCGTGAAAGATGGCGTCCTCGCTGTGAAGCCGTGCGTAGTGCGGATACGGATTGTTCTGAAATTCGACCGATGCAATGTTGAAATCTATGAGCTTGGCCATGTGGTCCTCTCGATCTCCGTTGAATGGCGATATCAATGCGTGGGCCGAGCAACGACCTGTCGACTCCATCGTTCTGAGCGAGTGACGACGCCGTACCCCTGCGCACGACTGACGCGGAGCGGGAAGACTCCGGCAAAGAGTCCTGCACCGATAGACCACGGACGGTGGTAAGCCAAGATTGAACTCTCGACGCCGATGAGCGCCGGGGTATCGAGGTAGAACGGAATCTCGGCGAATATGTACGGGACCGCTCGACTGATTTGCTCGTGCGTCGGCGCCGGCGCGAAGCTGTTGTCCGCGACGCCATTCCGACGTCCATCGACCGCCTGGCGCGTCATCGACAGGCACGCGCTCCTGAATTCGTCGTTTTGGTCGAATACCTCTTGCACTCGGGCCCGCATGGCCAAGTAGTTCGCATCCTCGCGAAAATCCGAGAACTGGAACACGCGCACCGTGGATGAATCAGCGCCAGCTTTGACAACTGCGCTGTGGGCGGACCGAAGGTGTCGCCCGATTTCCTTGCGTGCTTTCTGGGCCGCTTTCGATGGTGCGACGCCGCTGGCGAGCAGCAGACGCGCCGCATCATCCTCACTTGGCAGAAGTATGTCGATTCGGGCGAAGTTCGAATGAGCCCAATCGACAAGCGCCTCAACGTACTCAGGCGAAAACCGCGAGTTGAACGGGCTGATACCGATAAGTAGGTGTCCTCTTCGCGCGACGAGCGCTTTGCAGTTCTCGGTCTCACCCTTCAGCTCGAATTCTTCGCTCTGAATGTGCCGATCAATCGCCGGTACCGATCGGCCGCGGCTGGTGTTTTGCCTAAGGCTCATTGTGTTCCCCTCCCCGATTTTTTGACTCTCGATCGCTTGACGCGGAACTTGACTCTAGCCAACGAAGCTATGATTGAATTGCGATAAGAAATCAATTTCTGTTGAATTCATGGCACGCACTCGATCACCCGACCAGAGCGTTCCTCCGCTCGATCCGCACCCGTTCACGCCGACGAGGCAACAACCCGTGCGCGTCAAGTCGCGGCTCTTGCGCGCTCACACGAAGGTGCTTCCGCACCAGCATCACTGGGCACAGATGGTTTTTTCGAGTGCTGGCGTCGCGCGTGTCATGACCTCCGAGGCGGCGTACGTGCTGCCGCCTCGGCGCGCAGTCTGGATCCCCGCCAACGTGGAGCACGCGGCGTCGGTGCTAGAAGATGCTGATCTGCACTCCGTCTATGTCTACCAGCCACGAGGCATCACGGGGCCGTCCATGTCCAGCTCCACCGTGGATCGAGCCTGGAGCAGATGTCGCGTCATCGAGGTGCGACCGTTGCTGCTGGAACTGGTGCATCGGATGGGCGCCGAGGATTCAGACAACACCGACATCCAGCGCTATCGAAGCATGTGCGTGCTCGCGCTCAGCGAGATGCATCGCTCGAAGACTGCGCCGCTCGGGATCGCACTGCCGGTTGACAGGCGATTGCGCGCATTCTGCGAATCGTTCCTGGAGGATCCGGCCCGGGACCAATCACTGGGTACGCTGGCAAGCGAGGCAGGTGCCAGCGTCAGCACGATCGCGCGGCTATTCCGCAAGGAAATCGGGACGAGCTTTGCGAGTTGGCGGCAACAGGTGCTGCTGGCTCGCGCACTGACGCTTGCAGCGCAACGCAAGTCAATGTCTCACATCGCGACGGAGCTCGGCTACTCGAGCGCGAGTGCCTTCGCCGCGATGATGACGCGCCTGGTGGGAGTGCCCCCGAGCAAGTTCCTGTCGGCCCGCGACAGCGAGCTTCGCCGGTAGGCACGTTACCGGTGCTGCCCTAATGCAGCGCGTCCACCAGATCCAGCACCATCCGGTCCAGCCCAAAGGCATCGATGCCCTGCTCCTGCAGCTTTTCCACCGCCTGCGCGATGCCATGGCTGGACGACGACTGCTCGGCCATGTCGTTGTAGTAGCCGAGGTCTTTCTTCGCAATTGCCATCGAGAACTTCAGCGACGCAGTGTCGCCGGGCAGCAGCTTCATCGCGTGGCCGGCGCCGATTTCGCCCACGTGCGAACCTGCGGCCCACGCGATGCGAGGCTCAAATATGGATAGAAGGGTCTCGTCGCAAGGTCGTCAACGAACTGCCACTGCCCCCTCATCGAGCAGCGCCTGCCGCAAGCGCTTTTGCCGCCGCTTGGTTGTCGGCAAACTCAAGCGCAAGCCGAGGCTTGCCGTCCACGGAGACCAGCAGATAGTCGCCGCCGACACGGTCCACGAACAGTCGGCCACCGGTCCGGGAATTGAACCAACCGGACCGGTTGCCCGGGAGGCCCACGCCATTGACACGCCACCCGACAAGGTCGTCCTCGGAGCCCGGCACCACAGTGCGGACGTCGGTAACCTTGGCCAAGGGCACGGTGGTTGAATAGAAAGTCGACCTGACTGTCAGTTCGGCGTTCTGGATGGCTGCGCTCCGGTTCAACATCGAGAAGCCGATCACACCGAGCGTCAGCACAGCAATGGCCAGAATTCCCCAGAATGCGTAGTGGTTGGCGGTGCCTGCCTGGCGTTGAAGCGCCACGCCGGCCACGATGGGCGCTAGCGCAATGATCGCAAACAGGATGGCAAAGGGCTTCACGCCCATGTGTTGAAGTTGCATGTCGTCTTCCCCGGTCGAGTGCTGCGGCTTGCAGCGCAATTGTCTTGACGGTGAAGGCGACGTCATTCTGAATCTCGATTGGAATTGTCTGAAGTGCCAATTCTTCAGCCGCTTCGAGAAGGACGCCGAGTGCGGTACCCAAGCTCACATCCGCTTGGAGACCGCGGGACAGCGCATCAGTGACGCGGGCTGCGCGACAGATCCTGCCGCACGATCAAGAACCCCGGTCGCCTCTCAACACCGCTGCTCCCGTGCGAGGATTCGTCAAAGTGACGTTCTCGAGCGCCTGGATGCGCCACTGGCCAAGCTGCCGCGTCAACACGGCGAGGATCAACGTGTCGACAGCGTGCGGGCCCGCCGGATGCGCCGCACCGACCGTGAGGCGGCTCCAGAAGTGCATGACTGCCGCGTCGTCGCCGATCGGGACCAGGTCGATCAGCTCGTTCTCCAGCGTGGAATCGCTGTAGATGGTGGCGTGGATGGGTGCATGCAGCTTGACGATCTCCTCGGCACCGCGCACGTAGTGCCCGAAGCGGTTCACGAATGTCGCATCGTCACGGAACAGTGCGCCGAGGGACTTCATGTCGTGACCGTTCCAGGCGGCTTGAAACGCGAGGAGCACGTCTTCGGGTCTTGCTGTCTGCAGCATGTGAGTTGCTCTCGCCCCGCGACGCAGAGATGCCCTAACGCAGGGCTTCGACGAGGTCGAGGACCATCCGGTCCGGCCCGAAGGTCTCGATCCCCTGCCCCAGCAGCTTTTCCACCGCCTGCGCGATGCCGTGGCTGGACGACGACTGCTCGGCCATGTCGTTGTAGTAGCCGAGGTCTTTCTTCGCGTTGGCCATCGAGAACTTCAGCGAGGCGGTGTCGCCGGTCAGCAGCTTCGGCTTGACCCGCTCCAGCGCCACGCCGTTGCCGCCGCCCTTGGCCAGCACATCGACGAACACCTCGGGCGCGACGCCGGCGTGCTGCGCGCAGGCGGCCGCCTCGCACAGCAGCGCCACGGTGCCGAGCGAGACGAAGTTGTGCAGCAGCTTCATCGCGTGGCCGGCGCCGATGCCGCCGACGTGCGTGATGTTCTCCGCGAAGCAGCGCAGCAGCGGCAGGCAGGCGGCCAGCACCTCGGCATCGCCGCCGACCAGCAGGTTGAGCCGGCCTTCGGCGGCTTCCTTCGCGGTCCGGGTCATCGGCGCATCGAGAAACTTGCCGCCCTTGGCCAGCACCGCCTGCGCGACCTTGGCGGTGGATGCGGGCACTGCGGTCGAGCAGTCGATCACCACCGTGCCCGGGCGCAGTCCCGCCAGCGCGCCCTGGTCGCCGAGCATCACGGCCTCGACCTGCGGCGTGCCGGTGACGCAGAGGATCAGCACGTCGACCTGCGCCGCCAGCGCCGTCACGTCCGACAGCGCACGGGCACCGGCCGCGAGCAGCGCGTCCACGGGCTGGTTGCCGGGGTGCTCGAGGATGGTCAGCTGGTGGCCGTGCTTGACGATGTTCTGGGCGATGCCGCTGCCCATCAGGCCCACGCCGACCAGGCCGACGCGCCGGGGCTGTGCTTGTTCGTTCGAGTTCATAGGTGCTTCATCCATGTTTGATGGCGATGGTCTTGAGGGTCGTGAAGCCTAGCAGGGCCTCGAAGCCCTTCTCGCGGCCGAAGCCGCTGGCCTTCACGCCGCCGAAGGGCAGCTCCACGCCGCCCGCCGCGGCCAGTGGCGGTCGACGCGACGGCGAGGAGCCGGCCGAGTCTTCCGCGGGACGTCGTTCACTTGGTGCGTTCCTGCCGCACGATGCATCGGAAGCCCAGGTGCGAGGTCGATGTATCCACGGGCTGCGCCATGCGCGCGGCGGGCCTATAGCGCCTGCAATAGTTCGGCGCGCACAGGTGCGAGCCGCCCTTCATCACCTTGCGCGGGATCGGGATGTCCGGCATGCCGGGATCGAAGCTCTGCTCCTTCGCGGCGCCGCGCGGGTTCACGGGGATGCAGCAGGCCTTGAGCTTCTCGTCCGGGTGGCGCGGCGCGTACCAGGTGTCGGTCCACTCCCAGACGTTGCCGATCATGTCGTACAGCCCGTAGGCGTTGGCCGCGAAGCTGCGCACCGGCGAGGTCCCCGCGAAGCCGTCCTCGGCCAGGTTCTGCCAGGGGAACTCGCCCTGAAAGGTGTTGGCCTGGTGGACGCCGCCGGGCACGAGTTCACTGCCCCAGGCGTATTCGGCGCCCTCGAGCCCGCCGCGCGCGGCGAACTCCCATTCGGCCTCGGTCGCGATGGCCTTGCCGGCCCAGTTCGCATAGGCCTCGACATCGGTCCAGGCCAGGTGCACCGCAGGATGGTCGTCCTTGCCGACGATGCTGCTGCCCACCCCCTGCGGCTGGCGCCAGTTGGCGTCGGGGACGAACTGCCACCACTGGAAGTGATCGCGCAGGCTCACGCGGCCGGGCGGCGCCACGAAGACCGAGGAAGCGGCCTTGAGCATCTCGGGCAGCGCGCCCGGGTAGTCCTTGGGATCGGGTGGTATCTCACAGAAGGTGACGTGGCCAGTGGCTTCGACGAAGGCTCCGAACTGCGCGTTGGTGACCGGCGTCGCATCCATCCAGAAGCCGTCCACCGTCACGCGGTGCGCCGGCTTCTCTTCCGGGTAGTGATGGTCGGACCCCATGCGGAAGGTGCCGCCGGGGATCCACAACATGCCCGGGTGCGGCGCTGCGAGGACGTCGGTCGATGCGAAAGTTTCAGTCGTCATGCGGTGGGTCGGAACTTGAGGCCGGTGTCGCAGCAGAGGCTGCCCTTGCGGCCATGTCGAGCAGTGAATCGTCGCGTTTGCAGGTCATGCGACGATAGCCGAATTTCGGCGACGTGGTCGCAGCCATTGCGGCGACTGGGCCCGCAGCCCGGGGCGTCGAGCCGACCGGGCGCCCGTGGCCGCGCCCGAACCCATCTCGGCGACGGGAAGGGTCGGTCAGTCGTCAGTCAGGCACTGAGCCGCGTTTGAGTCAAAGCCTTACGGCCGAGCGGCCGCCGAGATCACGATCTCGACGCGGCGGTTCTTCGCCTTGCCTTGCGGCGTGTCGTTGCTCGCCACCGGCCGTGCATCGCCGAAGCCCTGCGCCGAAATCGAGTTCTGCGGCACGCCCTTCGAAGTGAGGAAGCGCGCGACGTTGTCCGCCCGTGCCGACGAGAGCTCGAGATTGGACGGGAAGCGGGACCGAAGCTCCGGACCGATCGGCACGTTGTCGGTGAAGCCCTGGACGATGATCTGCTGGCCGGGCAGGTTTGAAAGCGTCGGCGCGATCTTGCCCAGCGTCTGTTCACCCTTGGGGCTGAGCGTCCAGCCGCCCTCGGGGAAGAGGACCTCGTTGACCATCGTTACCTTGAGCTCGTTCTGCAACTGCGTGATCTGGGCCTGGTCGCTGCTCAACTCGCCCGAGAGCTTCTGGTTGAGCGCCGCGTAGGTGTCGGCCTTCTGCACCTCGGTGTTGTAGGTCTGCTTGGTGACGCAGCCCGCTGCCACCACCGCGGCGCACAGCGCCAGGACGAACTTGGTTGATTTCATTGCTTTCTCCGCTCTTGTGGAACAAACACGATGGAATCCCGAGAAGTCCGGCCCGCGATCGGACAATCGGGGCAATGGCGGGCGAAGTCGCGCTACGCCACTGCCGCCATTCAAAGGCCCTACGAAGTGCTGCGAGTGTCTTCCGTTCGACGACGGGTTGCTATATGACTTTGGTCCTATCCGGTCAGGCCGTCGCCGACGTCGACGCGGCGGACCCGTCCACGAACACGTCGGCATGGAAGGCGGCCCCATCGAGGCCGCAGCGTCGCACCGCCATCTCGCGCACGGCATGGACCATTCCCGGTGCGCCGCAGGCGTAGACCTCGTGCCCCGCCAGATCCGGGCAGTGCGCAGCCAGCGCTTCGTCGACCCGGCCGGCATAGGCGTCGTCGGGCGCCTGCGCCACGCCCTCGCTCAGCGCGGCGACGAAGCGGAAGTCCGGCCACTGGCGCTGCCACCGTGCCACGGCCGGGCGCAGGTAGAGGCCCTCGGCCCGGCGCGCACCCCAGATCAGCGTGATCGGCCGCGCGATCCGGCGCTTGGCCATGTCGTCGATCAGGGACTTGGCCGGCGCGAAGCCCGTGCCGCCGGCGACGAAGACGAGCGGCCGTGTCGATGCGCTGTCGAGCGTGACGGCGCCGAAGGGCAGTTCGATGTCCAGCAGCTCGCCCTGCTGCAAGCCGGGCACGCGGGCGCTGAAGGCGCCGCCGGGCACGTGCCGGATGTGCAGCGTCAGCGCGTCGCTCTCGTGCGGAGCATTGGCCATCGAGTAGCAGCGGGTCGTGCCGTTGCCGACGTCGATCTGCAGGTACTGCCCGGCGTGGAACTTGGCGCGCTGTCCGGCCGGCAGGCGCAGTTGCAGCACCGAGACGTCGGGCGCCGCAAGCTGGTTCCTGAACACCTTGGCCTGGAAGCGCTTGCGCGCCGTCGGGTCGACGCGGTGCCACGAGACGGGCGCGATCGCCAGGTCCGTGCGTGGCGCGCACATGCACAAGAGCAGCTGGTCCGGCAGGCAGGCCTCGTTGCGCATCGATGCGCCGCCAAGGCCCGCAACCTCGCCGGCCTCGACCCGTCCGGCACAGTTGCCGCAGACGCCCTTGCGGCAGGAATAGGGCAGCTCGATGCCGGCGCGCAGCGCGGCGTCGAGCACGGATTCGGAGTCGGCGCAGTCGAACGCGATGTCGCTGTCCGCGATGGCCACGCGATGGGTCATGACATTTTCTTTTCTGAAAGTTGGGGCGCCTGGCTTGGCGCAGCCGAGAGCAGCGCGAGGGTTCGCAGCAGCGCGGTGCAGTCGGCGATGCCGCGGCCGGCGATGTCCATCGCACTGCCGTGGCCCACGCTCGACAGCAGCACCTCGGCGCCGATGCTGAGTGCGCTCGCGGCGTTCGGCGCCAGCAGCTTGATCGGGATGTGGCCCTGGTCGTGCAGCATCGCGACATACAGGTCGTGCCGGCGTTGCGCCAGCAGCATGTCCGCGCCGCAGGGGCCGTCGACGCGCAGGCCCTCGGCCCGCAGCGCACGTACGGCGGGCTCGACGATGGCGGCATCCTCCGACCCGAACAGTCCGCCTTCGGAGGCATGCGGATTGATGCCGAAGACACCGATCGAGGGCGCGGGCACGCCCAGCAG
>NZ_JBFUHO010000102.1:0-18300 GCF_056402355.1 Variovorax sp. P4_B11 | reverse complement strand
CCCAGAGCGCGCTCGATGAGCGCCTTCTTGAACGCGGCCGTCGCCTCGTTGACGGCCTCGCCGGTCATCGGGCCCGAAACAAACTGGTCAATCAGCTCTTTGGGAATCGACGGCAGTGCCGCCATCCTGGCGGCGATCGCCGCGTTCTTCGCTTTTGTCTTGCTTACTGGCATACATGCTTCCTGTGGTCATGTTATGCCTCGAACACAAAATTCAGGACAGGCTCCCTTGGGCCCTAAGCGGAAGTACAGCTTGCTCCGAAGCAGACCTTCAGCCCCCCATTTGCCTGCGTCGTCGGCTGCATTCCAACGGAGATTCAGGGCCTCGTAGACCGGCAACTCAGCTAGTTTTCGCGATGTCCACGACGGTCGACTTCGTCCACGGTTCCTCTCAATCACTCCGAGCGGCTGCAAGGTCCATGGGAGAGAAGTCGCGCCAAGGCGAGCGGGCTGTTGTGCCTACATTGCCTCCAGCCCCACCTTCTTCATCATTGCCTCGGTGAAACTCATCTCATGTTTGAAGCCCTGGACGTAGGCGGCCGAGTCCTGAATGTCCACCAACCCGCCTTGCTGCTGAAGCGCGGCTATCACTTTCGGCTGGTTCAGCGCCTGCTGGAAGGCCCTCCGGATCTTCTCCACAACCGCCTCGGGCGTGCCCGCGGGCACTGAGATTCCCCCCCATGAAGAAAGCTCCGCGCCCTTGATGCCCGCCTCGGCCAACGTGGGCACACCCGGCAACGTGGGGTTGCGCTTGGACCCTGCCACGGCCAGCGCACGCAGCTGGTCGGCCTTGATGAGCGGATAGGCCACGCTGAAGATGGGTGCGCCGAACGTCACCTGATCGCCGATTACCGCGTTGACCAGTTCCGATGCGCCCTTGTAGGGCACATGCGTGGCCTGCGCGCCGGCCGACGTGAGCAGCATCTCCACGCCTAAGTGCGACGGCGTTCCGACGCCGCCTGATGCATAGTTCATCTGCCCATTCCTAGCCCTGGCCTGGGCGACCAACTCGTGCACGGTGCGGATGTTCGACTTGGTGTCCACGACGACGACGATGTCGGAACTGGTCAGTCGCATGATGTGGCGGAAGTCCTTCAACGCATCGTAGCCAGGGCTCTTGTACATGAGCATATTCGCCGCCATGGGCGCAGCGGAGTAGATCCACGTGTAGCCGTCGGCTGGCGCCTTCGCAACCACACGCGCCCCGATGTTGCCCGCCGCACCCGCGCGATTGTCGATGACCACCGGCTGACCGAGGATGGGCGCGACCGCCTCGGCCAGGATGCGCGTGGTGATGTCCGGCCCCGTACCGGCCAGGTAGGGGACAACCCACTTGATCGGGCGGTTTGGATAGGGTGCCTGCTGTGCCAACGCGAGGTGTGGCGATGCAAAGGCCAGCAGCGCGGCAACGAAGGTGCCATGGCGCAGGAAGGTTCGGCGAGCGATGTCTGTCATGTTTCTTGTCTCCGGAAATCTAGTTGTAGGCAAAAGGAAAAACTGTGCCGCCGGCAGTGGCACCTGCACAGGCACGCGGCTAGCGGGCCGGCAACTCGCCAAGCAGTTCCTTGGCGATGGTGTTCTTCTGGATCTCGCTGGTGCCGGTGAGCACGCGGTACATGCGCAGCATTCGAAACAGGAATTCCACGCGGCGTCCCTGCACGATGCCTTCGCCGCCATGCACCTGCACCGCCTTGTCGGCGACCCGGAACGCGGTCTCCGAGCAGAACAGCTTGGCCATCGACGCTTCGGCGCGGGCCTCGGAGCCGAGGTCGATCTGGCGCGCAGTGTGGATCATCAGTGCACGGGCCGCGGCCAACTCGGTGGCGGCCTCGGCCAGCATGTGCTGGATGGCCTGGAACTGTCCGATGGCGCGACCGAACTGCTTGCGCTGCATGGCGTAGTCGCGCGCATCGCGCAGCGCCACCGTAGCCAGGCCCACCATGGCCGGGCAGTGCAACAGGCGGTTGACCGTGATGCGGCCCAGCGCCAGGGCCAACCCGCGGCCCGCCTCGCCGATGAGATTGCCGACCGGTACGCGAGCCCCTTCGAGCACGATGTCGCCGGTGCTGCTCTGGCCCGCCATGGTCTTGTAGCCTGCCTCCACACGAACTCCGCGCGAGCTCAGGTCGACGAAGAAGGCCGTCACCTCACGCTCGCGCGACGGGTCTGCGGCGGTGGATGCCATCAACACCGCATAGTCGGCGAAGGGCGAGCCGGAGATGAATCGCTTGCGGCCGGTGATGACGAAGTGATCGCCGTCGCGCACCGCGTGCGTCTGGACCGCGCCGGCGTCGGAGCCGGCCTCGGCCTCGGTCAACGCGAAGCAGATCGCCTTCTCGGCCTGCGCCACCGGGATGATGAAGTCGCGCATCTGCTCGGGCGTGGCCTGGCGCGCCAGCGCGCCCACCCGCGGCGGGCCGCTCAGTTCGCCAAACACGTGCGGCGCAAAGGGCGAGCCGGTGGCGTAGATGGCTTCCTTGATCAGCACGTGGTCGAGCACCGTCAGGCCGAGGCCGCCCATCCTGGCGGGCAGCGTCATGCCATAGAAGCCCAGCTCGCGCGAGCGGCGCCACACGTGCTGCAGCAGTTCCCGTGGCGCGCCGTGCTCCTGGTCCACCTGGTGTTCACTCGCCAGTTGGGCCAGTTCGCCGTGCAGGTAGTGCTGCACGCGCTCGATGATCCCGGCGGCGCGCTCGGAGCCTTCGAAGGGGCCGGCGAACAGGGGCGCGGGCACTCGGGTGCTGGAGGTCGTGGTCGTTGCGTCCATGTCAGTTCACCATCCGTTCCTGTCCAGCCCAGTAGGGTCCCTGCACTGCCTTGCGCATCACCTTGCCGTTCGGGTTCTTGGGCAGCTGGTCGACGAACTCGATATGGCGTGGGCGCTTGAATCCGGCCAGGCGCTCGCCGCAGAAAGCGTCGAGCAGGCCCGAGTCCGCCGCCAGGCCGGACTTGAGCACAACATGGGCCGCCACCGCCTCGCCCCACTTGTCGTCGGGGATGGCGAACACGCAGGCTTCTTTCACTGCCTCGTGCTGATACAGCACCGCTTCGACCTCGGACGGATACACATTGAAGCCGCCGCTGATCACCATGTCCTTCTTGCGATCGACGATGTAGACGAAACCTTCCTCGTCCATGCGCGCCAGATCACCGGTGTGGTAGCAGCCGTTCTTCAAGACCTCGGCGGTGAGGTCTGGCGCACGCCAGTAACCGGCAAAGATGTCTTCGCCGCCCACCACGATCTCGCCGATCTCGCCGGTGGCCACAGGCTGGTCGTTGTCGTCGAGGATCTGCACGTCGCATTCGAGCAAGGGCCTGCCGCACGATGCCAGGCGCTCGGGACGTGCCGCGCGGGCGTACAGGTGATCGGCCACGCTGAGTGCGCACACCCCGGAGGTCGTTTCGCCCGCGCCATAACCCTGCGACAGCACCGGCCCGAACACGTCCATGGCCCGCAAGATGCGCGCGGGCGCCATCGGCGCGGCGCCATAGCCCAGGCGCACCAGGTCGGGCAGCGGACGGTATTGCCCTTCGAGCTCGCCCAGCAGCATATTGATCATGGTCGGCACCATGAAGGTGTGCGTGACGCGGTCGGCGCGCATGTCCGTGATGAAGCGGCCGGGCTCGAAGCTGTCGAACAAGCGGATCGTCACGCCGCAGCACAGGGCCGGCACCAACTGCATGCCGGAAGCGTGCGTGATCGGGCCGACAAGCCCCAGCACGTCGCCTTCGTTCATCCCCTCGGAGCGCAGCAGGAACTTGCGCAGTTGCGCGAGTCGATTGCCGAAGGTCTGCATCGCCGCTTTCAGCACTCCGGAGGAGCCCGAGGTGTAGTGCAGCACTGCGACCTCGTCGGCCGTAACCGCCACCGGCGTGAAGGCGTCGCTGGCGCGCTCGAGCGCGTCTTCGTACGAGCTGTCCTGGCCTCCGCCGCCCACCTGTTCATCCACCAGCAGCAGCAGCGGCATTGCGCCTTGGATGTGCGGTCTGAAGGACTCGACCCGGGCGGCCGTGGTGACGATGATGGCAGCCTCGCTGTTGGCCGCGATCTCGCCCACTTCCGTCGGCGAAAGGCGGGCGTTGAAGGGCGCCTTGACGAGGCCAGCCTTGTAGCAGGCCAGCTCCAGTTCCACGATCTCGGGCCGGTTGGGCAGATAGATGCCCACGCGATCGCCGCGCGACAGGCCCAGACCAAGCAGCGCATTGGCAAGACGGTTGGAGCGACGCTCCAGCTCGGCAAAGCTGATGCTGCGCGTCTGGGTCTTGATGGCAATTCGGCTCGCATGGGCGCGCGCGCTTCGCGACACGAGTGCTCCGACGTTGGCAACGGGTCGCTGTGCCGCGGCACAAAGGGGGGTCGAGGTGTTAATGGCTGTCTCCTGGAACATGCCCGCTGGCGCTGTGCCGCAGGGTTGATTCGACTGTCCCAGAAGGCGGGGTATCAGGGAAATACCGTTTGTTGATCCAGAGAGATCAACGGAAATGATGGCCCTTCAGTTTCTGTCCAGCCAGTCGGCTTCCCAGATGCCCGATTCGATCATCCGCTTCATCTGCCCTACCAGCGCATCCATAACGACTTGGGTCGCTGCATCCGCCGCCTTGCCCGCCGGTGTGGCCAGCGAATAGGTGCGATGGAGGACCGGCTTGGTAACGCGCGCAACGACCCAGTCAGAGCGCGGTGCCGGCTGATCGTTCAGTGCGCATGCCGGTGTGAAGGTGAAGCCAGCGCCGCTCAGGTACAGAGATCGAATCACGCGCGTGGAATCCTGTTCATGCGCGATGTTGAGTTGCAAGCCAAGCTCAGCCGCAGCATCCTCCACGCGTCGGCGGATGGCGAAGCGACGCGACTGCAGGACCAGCGCTTGGGCGACTGCATCGGAAAAATCGATCTCCGGGCGCTGGATGCCGTCACTGTTCCTCGAGGACGTTCTCTTTGCGCGTGTGGGCCTCGCTGCTTTCGCCGCAGCCGGTTTGCGAAGCATGCGACGCACTCGGCCATCCACATCGTGGCCGCAGAAGTACATGGCTTCCCGCACGAGCTGCATGCATTGCAGACCTTCAACCTGCGGAGCATCGACCAGCACGCCCACATCCGCGCGCCGGTCCAGCATGGCCTTCTTCACTCCGAGGCTCAAATCGTCAAGGACAAAGACGCGGATGCGGGGGTGCGAGATCTTCAGCGTCCCAAGCACCGGCCCCATGAGCAGCGACGCCAACAGAAAGGGCAGCGCCACGGTGACGGAGCCTTCCGGCCCTTGCGGCAGCCGCTGTATGCGCTCGCGCACCGCGTCGGCGTCACTCAGGAGACGACGCGCGTCTTCATAGAGTTGTACGCCGGCCTGCGTGGGCGTCACGCCCGCGTGCGAACGCTCGAAGAGCTGCGCACCCAATTCCGCCTCCAGCTTTTTGATCTGCGCGGTCAGAGCGGGCTGCGCTATGTAGAGGCTGCCAGCGGCGCGCGAAAGGCTGCCCGCTTCCAGAACGGCAATGAAGTAGCGGAGCGTGCGAAGGTCCACGGCGTGGTCAGGAGATCCTGGTAGCGGTTGATTCGACTGTTCGCGACTCGCGGTCTCCGGAAGGCGGTCCGCCAAGCCCTGGATTGAGCATAGTCGCTTTTGCCACCATGCCTCTTGCGCTTCCGCATTGCCGCCTGCCACCCCACGATTCTGGGATGGCAACGAACCTGTAGGCGAGGCCTCGGCGCTAGGCTGCTTCGAATATTGACTCCGGTTGAAGCGTCGCGCCGGGGAGTATCCGGTCCAGCAGGTCAAGCGGCGGCGACAAGGAATTGTTCAGGTTCAGGATAGCGCGCATCTGAGCTTCGGTCGTGCCGTGGGGTCGTCACGGTATCCAAGCCGCGCTGCAACGACCTTGCCGGTTCGGGCAAAACTGGACGGCCACGACGAAGGTCTGCTGTTGGCCGCATTCTGCCGTGGCTACCGGCGCTCCGGCGCCGCCGTCCCGCTGGTCCCGAAGTGTCTGTCGGCGAGCTCCTTGGCACGGCGCAGCCCCTCATCCGTCAGGAAGACCGACTCCTGCCGGCCGTGGGGTTCGGTGATGAGCCCCTTTTCATGCAGCGTATCCATCATCGCGAAGTCATAGCGCTTCCACACGCGTCCGTTCTCGAACTGGAACACGCCCAGCAACGCCAGAAGCGCTTCTTCGACCTTGACCATGTCGTATTTCATGGCATCTCCCCTCAACGTTGAGCACGACGGGCTGCACGGTGGCAGTTGGACTCCACGATGGTATTTTCCTCATTTGGCCTTCCCTCAGCCAATATGGTCTGCCCTCCGGGCGGGGCCTACGGGCTTCAAATCAGGCAGCACACAGAGATGAAAACAAGCCATACGAAAAAAGCCGCGTCGTGGAGCGACGTCAAGGCCAGACTGACCCACTTCGACCACGACGGCCTGGTCGGCCTGCTGCATGACCTGTACACGGCCAGCAAGGACAACCAAGTGTTCCTTCACGCCCGCTTCGGCCTGGGCGAAGATGTCCTGGCGCCGTACAAGGCCACCATCAACCGCTGGCTCTGGCCCGACATGTTCAAGAATCAGAACGCGTCCGTCGCAAAGGCCAAGAAGTCCATCGCGAACTACAAGAAGGCCATTGGCCACCCAGATGGCCTGGCAGAACTGATGGTCTTCTACTGCGAGCGAGCGTCGGGCTTCAGCGCTGAAGTCGGCCTACAGGATGAGGGCTTTCTCGTCGCGCTGGTGCGCATGTTCGAGCAAGCGCTGCAGGCCATTGCGCGACTGCCGGAAGAGCAGCGACGGCTGCTCACGGAACGCCTGAAACTCGTGCATCACCTCAGCCAGAACATTGGCTATGGAGTCGACGATGCTATGAGCGACCTGCTGGTCGAGTACGGCACCTACGATTGACGACGATGTTCAAAGTCGGCTTCTGGCCGACTGTAGCCCGTCACCGTCGCAGTCGCCGCATAGGTCGGCCCCTACCGACTGTCGAAACTGCCGTGGTTGCGGTCGGCTATAAGAGAGGCTGATGGACATCGCGCGGCTTGCCACTATTCTTTGTCGGCTCGTTACTGGACCCATGCGCTTCGGCGGAGGGCGGCTCCGGCCATCTTCGGATGCCCGCGATTTTCGTTCTTGCAGCGCAATCCTGTGATCAACGATTCTCTTCGCGTCCTTGCCATCGGCTTCGTCGGCTAAGTGTCCTCCGAGCGCCAATGATGCTCAATGGGTCAGAAGCGAATCGGGGGAAGTGACGCTCCAAATGCCTCCGGTCCAAGGCACATACAAGCTGGACAGCTGCAGGCGCGTGCGCTCGCTTTCCGTGACCTATATCTGGCGCGACGGGAAGCTCTCTCCGCCGTCGCAGGGCTGGGCCTATGACGAGGGGGTGCAGGTATACGCAGCGACCTTCGAGACCCTTGAGAAGGCGCGCTCTTCCATCGCAAGGCGGCAAGTCGACGGGCCAGGAGTGCCGCACACACGCTATCCGTTGGACCTGTACCCTGTTGTGGAAGTCTGGCCTGGCGGCCCAAGCTTGACCAGACGCTATGAGTGGAAGGTTTGGTCCCTACGAGGCACGCGTGACGCAGCGAGCGGACGGCCCTTCACCGCCAGCTGCCAGATTCGCCCGCTTGACCCCTCGAGGCCCGAAAGTGCTGTGAATGGCGATTTTCCCGCGAGCAACCCCGACGCGAGGTGTCGAATCTCTGTCCACGCTGTCAAAGGCCATCGTGTCATCGGCGCCGACATCCATATCTGGAAGCAAAGTGCTCCTTGGGCCGGCGAAATAGCAGCCGCCGTCGCAGATGAACTGGCAAGGAACATCGTCGACGATTGACGCGTCACAAAGCATCTCGTTCCTGCGGGCGAGTTCTGAGCCGCGCTTGAAAGTCGGCTTATGGCCGAACTGTGCCATAGCCGGAAGGCCCTGGATGTGCCCTGATTAGACATCGGATGGCAGCGTGTCTCCGAATCTCTCCCAGCCGTTCTTCTCGGTACTCCAGACTAACGTCGACCACGCCAAGGACGCACACGGGAAAAACTCCGCGCACCACGCGTTGAGCTCCTCATTGCTTCTTAGCTGCACCTCCCCCGCCTTCGGGTGGTACGAGCGCACGACGTTGCCCCGGCGAATCACGGTCTTCAAGCATCGGAGAAAGGAACCGAGTGCGTTCGCGGCACTCGCGGATCCCTCCCCGTCGAACCTCTGCAGTTCGAAGAAGCAGGCCTGCGAAACATGCCCCGCCTGCATCTCCGGCAAATATTCGTAGAGACCTTGTTGTTTCATTCTTTCAGGATATGCGGCTGATTGGTGGAGAATTCTGACGGGCTACACGCCTTCGAAGCAGGAAGGCGCACCATCAAGCAGCGGACCGCTGGCGGCCTACTGACACGTTGCAGTTCCCTTGGCGAGTGGCCAAGGCCGATTGTTCGTAAGGCGCGAGGTCAGCTGGACATCGCTCTTATAGGGCCGGCCCGTGCACAGCTCTGCTGCCCTCCGATGCCAATGCGTCAAGGCAAGCTCCGGGCCAGCGGTCATGTTCGTCAACGATTCGACGTAGAAGGAGCCGTCAGGGTTGACTCGATCGGTGTACCCGCCAGTGCCGCCCACCCAAGAGCGAGATTGGTACGCGGTCTGACAGCCCGCCAGCGCGATCAGTGAGACGAAGGCGAACGCCCCATTTCGCATGATCGCCCGCCAGGATTGCACCCCGCAAGCGTGGGCCGATTCGTTCCCTTGTGCCGCAGCCATTGACGGCCTCCTTCCTGAGTTGCAAAAAGACGCCACCTGTTGGGCAAGCAGACGGGCGCGACTGCCACGCTCAGCGCGCAAACGGCACCGAGCGACTGCTTCGCAACCCACTGTTCCGCATCGTCGAACGTCGGGTCCTGCGCCGTCTGAGGTCGCACCAAATTCGCCGCGGGCTGGCAAACCAGGTGACCGCGCAGAAGGGCCCGAAGCGGAATTCTCAGTCGTTCGCACGCAAACCCTCTTTCCCACGGAAGATTGCAGTCAGTGCTTCCTCGATAGTCTGTCGGCTCCAATCTCCCGGTAGAAACTCGATGTCGTACTCGGGGTGACCGTCGAGCAAGGAAGCCGCCTCCGTGCTCAAGATTGCTTTGAAGCCAGATGCATGGAGCGCAACCTCCAACCGGTCGACACGATGTACTACTTGGTCGACGACCATGACCTCGATGTCGTCGGAGTCGACCGTACGCGTGAGCGAGAAGCAGTAGTTCTGCGCAGGGTCGTGACAGTAGATGTATGCCATTCCATCGTAGGCATCGCTGCTTGCCGAGGCATTGACCGTTGCACGTAGCTGCATCTTTTTCGCCGAGTCAGAGTTGAATTTTTCCGTCAGTATCGCCGCCCCGCCTGTACGAACGCCCGCTCTGTGGCGAATTTCGGGGCGTGCTCGACTGACTGGTTCCGGCCCGCGGATATGCGCGTGGGTCTCCATCCCGGATGCGCGTGGAGGGCTGCCAACAGGCGGAGAGGCGCCTGAGTGTGCGCCGACGCGAACCCAGAGTGACGCCCCTCGCGCCGGCGGCCAGTCGCTGGCAGGCGCAGTACAAGTCCGCGCGTCCGCTCGAAGTCCGCCTCGCACGCGACAGGTCACTGCACGATCGCTTGCTGCTGATTGATCGCACGGAGGTCTGGAACCTGTCTCAATCGATCGCAGACTTCGCGAAGAAATCACCGGCGTCGATCGAGCGAAGCGGCGCGGTGATCGAGAAGGAGAAGGCGGTGGCGTACCTGGGCTTGTGGACCGCCGCCACGCCGCTTGCCTGAGGGGCCAGCATGAGCAGGCCACCGGACGGTGGCCTGCGCTTCGTCCAACATGATTGAATTTTCCGGTAGTCATGACTCCCGGACAGACTCACAGGTCGCCCAGATGCGCCCCGTCCACCGGTCTGAGCATCCATTTCATGATGTCCGCGCCCAATGCGTAGGTCACGTTGCCGACCATGCTGCATGTGCTCTTCGGAAACCCGAAGTACATGAACATCTGGCGTTGCGCGGTGAACTTCGCAGCCGGCATGCCAGGGCGGTCGAGCACACCGTGAATCTGCACGATCTTGGGGCCGCCATACATTCCTCCGGCGTTCGCCAAGATATCCGTGATCTCGATCTTCAGAAGCGCGGCCGATTCGGTGCCCGGACCCCGCGTGGAATGCAAGTATTCATACGGCGCTTCCAACTGATCTTCCACCGCCTGGCGCAGCGAATCGGGTACGCCGCAGTTGTCATCGGCCTTCGACAACTGAAGGCCCTTGCTCGTGGTGCCGTATGCAACCGGTGGCATGACCACCGTGTTGTGTGCGGTGGCTGCCGGCGGTTGCGGCTCGGGCGCAGCAGGCTGGCGAGTGCCACAAGCGGCCAGGAGTGAGGTCACTGCGATCGTGACGAACGCATTGCGCACAGGTTGTCTGACTGTCATCGGTATTCGAAGTTGAGGTGGATAAGGAATTGGGGCGCGGGGCGCACCCCAACAAGCGCTTTAGCGCGTCGGGCGCGCACAGTTGGGCGCATCGTGAGTGTCGACTGGCGCGCCCTCGATCGTGGTGATCGAAAGCGCGCAGGCAGGACCGACGCCAGAGAGTCGGACCACGTACTTCGCACCAGCGACAGGCGTCATCGTCTTCGCAGACCACGGGCAACTGCCACCCGGGAAGACGAGCTTTGTCTTGCTCAGGTAGTCGAAGCCGGTCGTGGAATAGCGCATCCACTGGCCCGCGATCAGGATGGGCTTGCCGGCTGGCGCGGTGATCTTCCAAGGGCCGGGGGCGTCGGCGCGGCGCAGATGGGAGTCCATCGCCTGAAGGTACGCGACGCGATGGGCGCCGAGGCAGTCGTCATCGGCGGAAGCGTTGATCTTGGCCTTGAACTGCGTGCTCGTGCCGAATTGGGATTCGAGGAAGAACTCGGGGTCGCCGGGTTGCCCGACGTGGTTGTATTGGGGCTTGGGGTAGCCGGCGCCATCGTAGGCGCAACCGACAAGCCAGCAAGCGGCGGTGACGACGCCAAGGAGTCTTAGGGGATTCATTAAGTGCCAAAGCGGGAAATCAGACTACTGCACGCGGGTGCGGCGAGCGGGCGTGCCCAATCCTCCGTTGTTGTGAATTTTCGTTCTAAGCGGGCTAGCGCCTCGGGCGACCAATTGACTCGTCGATCCGCATGTGGAAGGTGATCCGTCTCGGAACAAATCAGCAACCGATCGGTTTCAATTGGTTCCGCTCGAAACATTGGATTTGGGTTTTACGACTTGGCCGGTTATCGAATTTTGCCAAGTATGTATCTCGGTGACTGAACCATCCGGAGCCGTGTAGTTTCCTCTTCCAACCTTTCTCCAAACTTTGGATTCTCGGCCGTACTGTGCAGCGAGACGAGGTGAATCCTGCAGCGGTGCAAGAGATCCAGAGCCGGCGATGGGAAGATGGGGCGATGGGGCGATGGCCTCCCCGTAACCCGCGAGTATGGCGCTCAATTACTTCTCGCTTAAGAGTGCTTTTTTAGTTTTAGTCCGCTTGATGTGCCACCCGAATTTCTAGCCTTCGGGCGCGCTATTGCAAAGATGAATTGTGTTGTCGAAAACTCAAAATCGCCTTTGAGACAACAAGCTGGAATTCACCTCGCTCCAAGTAGACCTCAAAAACACTGGATAAGTCAGCACCCATTCCACAGATCAACTTTGCTTTTTCGTTATATTCAACCAAAAAAATGCAATTTCCCTCATCAGAGAGACTTGGTGGCGATGCAATGTGCGTGAAATCGTTTTTTTCTGCGTTCGAATCCATCGAAGGATAAGCTTGTGCGCAAAGTTCTTGATATGCCTCTGTCACAGGCGAGTTAAACAGCTTTGCATCTTCAGTGCTTTCATTCATACAATGCGACGCTTCCAGTAGGCCAAAGTCGTCGCCAATTGTTGAATTTGTTGACCAAATCAAATTTCCACCCACGAAGTACGAAAAGCTACCGTTTTTAAATCTCTCGCTAGACCACGATTCAACTGGATCAAACCAAATTGCAAATCTATCGGGATCTCCAATCAACATCTATTTTCCTTTAGATCCAAGTTGGCGCTTCACATCAATCGGAATTGAAGAAAGGGTTAGCGGTTTTGATTTATCCCCTGTCGATCCAGTCCAATGACATACACCGTTTCCCTCGTCAAAAAACCGATTGATATTTCCACTAGCATCAATGGCATACCTGGTGCGCTCGCCGCCCGGCACAGACGAATTAAATAGTTCAAAAGAATTCGCTGGCTCCGCACTTGCATTTCGTCGGATACCCCAAGGCATACTGTCCAGTAGAAACAGTCCTAACGTTCTTAAGTTGAAGAGCGGCAAAATCGCTCACGGCCGCTGCGTCAGTGCTGTTTGGAATCTTTTCAATGCTGGTTCCACGGGATGTGACGCTTTCAACTGAAGTCCGCCCGCCATAGACACGGTCATAAGCACCCCCGCTACTGTTGCCGTTTGACGCAGACGAACTATTGCCATCGTTTCCACTATTGAGCGTCCCATTCGGAGGCACATACCCCGGCGACCCGCTTCATTTCCCGCTATGAATTAGTTGTATTGTTGAAGTATTTCTTCGATCTTATTGTGAACAACTCTGACTATGGAGTCGAACTCGCTTCGCAGAATGGTGGCTGAATTCACTCTCGAGCTACCATCTTTTGCATAAATTATTTTGGCACCGAACGCATCCTCCACCAAGTAAATCTCCCAATCGTTGAAGATGTCGACCGGGACGCGAATATCGAACCTGCCGGGTAAAAATCCACTCGGAAGATATTCGAAGATTTCGTCGCTCGTCTCACTTAGGGATAATGATATGAGCTGAAATATCTTTTCTTCTGGCAAGGCAAAAATTTCTGACGCCGTCCGCTCCCCTGCATCAGCGACGTTGTATTTCATTTGGAATAATACATCTCGCAAAGAAACACCTTAATCATAATTTCCTACGAGATCGCCACCGATCCAATATCCAAATTTTCCAAATAGCCACACCCCACCCGGATTTGGGTCGAGCTCGAAACTAATTGCAAAGCGTCTTTTATCTCCAATATCCATTTTAATTATGAACAAAAAAATATCTATTTCAGGGTTGATTTGCCTTGACGGTAGATCCGAATTGCTGCTGCAACAACACGCTGAAACTCACCGAGCTCCAAGTGAAACTCTTGAACACTAGACAGGTCAGCGTCCACTCCATGAATCAATTTCGCTTTTTCGTTAGATTCGATCAAGAAAATGCAATACCCTTCATCGGAGAGACTTTGAGGAGAAACAACGTATGTATAGTCACTATCTTCGACGTCCGAGTCCATTGATGGATAAGCCAGAGCACACATTTCTTGGTACGCTTTGGCAGTGGGCAAATCGAATAGTCTTGAATTTTCAGTGCTCTTGTCCATACATTCCAACCCCTCCAGCATGTGCAAGTCGACCCCTATTGTCGATTTGAGTGACCAAAGTAATCTTCCGCCCACAAAATAGGCGAAACTGCCATTCTGAAATCTTTCGGTGGACCACGTCTCAACTGGATCGAACCAAATGGCAAATCGATTGGGATCGCCGACAAGCATATTATCTTCCTTTGTAACCAAGCTCTCGCTTTACAGAAATTGGAATTTTTGAAGTGTCGAGTGGTACTTTATCTCCCGTCGACCCCGACCAATGGTATACGCCGTTGCCGTCTTCGGAAAAGCGATTGATATTTCCGTCCGCGTCGATAGCATATCGAGTACGACCGCGACCAGCCACTGAGGAATTAAACAAATCAAGTGAATTCGACGGCTCCGTACCGGCATTGGGCTGGCTACCAGGCATACCCGGCGTATGCTTCGGATTCGACTCAACCTTCAGACCATTGTCTGCAACCGTCGGCTCCTTAATTGGAAGTCGGTCGTTGCCACCTCCACCTGTCGCCAGCGTTGAGTTATCCGGCACATACCCCGGCGACCCGATAGGTACCACAACTGGCGGTGTGATCACACATCCCGCAGGCGTGCACACCATCGTAGGAGGCGTCACCACCGCGCCAGCGCCACCGCTCATGTTCGGCCCGTCGCCACCAGGATAGTCCGGCGGCAGTTGCGGCGGGTTCAGCGTTGCGACGGTGTTCTGAAAGTCCTCTTTCACCGCATTCTTCAGCCCGGCGGCACCTCGCATGGCGCTCTGCAACTCATCGAGCGTCGCATAGCCCAGGCTCCTGGCCGTGTCCAAGGACATGTCCCCCATGCTGTAGCCAAACATGCCGCTGTTGCGCAGCGCCTTTTGCTCGGCCGCGTAGTCCGCCCCGCGTGCCTGAGACATCACGGCATCCGCGTACCCTGGATCGTTTGGATTTATGCCATATGAGCAATGAACAAGTGCGCACGCTGCATCCGCAAGTCGCTGCTGCTCCTCCGGCGACTTGCCTTCCTGCATTTGCGCCAAGCGCGCCTTCTCATCGTTGTGCAGCAGGCGGTTGTTGACCGTGGCATTGGTCGCCACCATCGATCCCAGGCCCGCATCGCCGGTCGCGGCGCCGACAGCCGCTCCCAGCATCGTCGAACCCGCCGTCAACAGTGACGCGTACTCGGCAGTGCCGGGCTGGTAGCCTTGGCTTTGGAGGTAGGCCTCCAATTGGGGCAGCAAGGCCTCATTGATGGCTCCGGCGGCAGCCCCCGCGAGTGCGCTGCCATCGCCGATCTTCGCCTGCACGATGCCCGCAAGCCCATGCAACACGATCTTCTCGGTGCTGCCTTCGGCCCATCCTTGCTTCGCGGCCACATCGCCGATGGTCCGGTCGATGACTGAGCCCACGAGTTGGGCGGCCCGCTGCCGGTCCTGCGCCTCCTGCTGCAACCTCGGGATCTCCTTGGCCTGCTGCAAGGTCAGCGTGTTGACCAGCGCGCCGTTGGCCGTCTCCGCATCCCTGGACGTCAGCGTCGCCACATTGGCGTTGCTCTTGTCGTCGATCTCCTTGTTGCCCGTGCCCGTGATCTTGATGTTGCCCGGGCTGATCACGCTCTGCGTCTGGCTCGACTGGCTGTTGTCTCCCGGCAGGCCCTTGCCGCTGTTGAGGTTCGACAGCGCCATGTTGCTCGCGCTCCGGGCCGCGTTGGCTCCAAGGCTCGTGCCTTGCGAGTAGGCGTTGCCACCCGAGCTGTAGCTCAAACTCAGCGACTGGCTGCTGGAGTTCGTGTTCTGCCGGTTTTCCAGGTCGCTGGTGGTCAGGCTCCCGGTGACGAGGGAGTTCTTGTCCTCCGTGGCCGTGCTCGTGATCGCGCCGCCCTTGAGGTCGGTGTTGCCCTTGACGGTCACATCGAAACCGCCCTTGCCCGCCGCGATGCCGCTTTGCCCGGTTGCACTCTGATAGTTGTGATCGACCTTCTCTCGCGAGGTGCTGACTGTGCCGGTGACGAACTCCCCGTAGCAGATCGGCGGCACGCAGATGCTCACATCCAGGCCGCTGCTGGTCTGCTTGCTCGCGTAGTTCGTCTGGTCCTGCAGCGTCTCGATGTTGAGGTTGCCGCCCACGTCCAGCTTGACACTCTCGCCCGCCAGTTGGGCGCCGATCAGGTTCGTGTCGTTGCCGCTCTTGACCTTCAGGCTGCCGGTGGCGGTGACCAGCGTGTTGTCATAGCGAACTTCGCTGCCGTTGGCCTTGCCCTGGTTGCTGCCGATGTTGCCCTGGAAGCTGATGCCGTTCTGCGAGCCGAAGCCGAAGGTGACGCCGCCGCCCATCGATCGGCCGGAGCTGTTGCTCCCAGTCGCCGCGGTGTTCTGGGCCGCAAGCAGGTTGATGTCGCGCTTCGCATCCAGGCTGATGTCCTGCGCCTGGAGCTTGGCGCCCTGCATGTTGATGTCGGTCTCGCGCGCGGTGATGTCGATGCTGCCGGCCTGGATGTTGGTGCCCCGCTGCTGGGTGAAGGCCTCGGCGCTCATCGAGCGTTGCTTGCTGCGCTGTTCGCTGATGCTCACGCCGAAGGCCGATCCGGCGGGGTCGCCGTTCGTGCCGGCTGCGCCCAGTCCCTGGATGCCGTTTTGCAGTGCGCCATCGGTCGCGAGCTTGTAGGCGTCGTAACCGGCCTTCAGCTCCAGTGCGCCCTTCAGGCGACTGTCCTCGGTGTGCCCGGCTTCCTTCGCCATGTCGTAGGCGCGCGTGATGACGCTGCCCACGGTGCCGCTCAGCGCCGCGCCGACGGTGTGGCTCTTGGCCTCGGCGCTGTGGGTGCTGCTGCCGCTGGAGGTCGCCGCGTTGAGGTTCACCGCGTTGCCCGACAGCGTGACCTTGTTCTTGGCGAGCAGGTCCGCGCCTTCGGTGGTGATGTTGCCCTGGCCCGTGCCGACGTACTTCGAGTCCAGGCCGGCGACCATGGTCAGGTTGCCGCCATTGGCGCTCAGCAGGCTGGTGACGGCCGTGCTCGATTCACCGGTGCCGTCTTCCGAACCGCGCACGTTGGAGTAGGCGGTTTGGCGCGGCGCGAGGCCGGGCACGATGCCCACGCCCTTGTTGGGTTGGCTGCCGGCCATGCCGGAGCTTTGAGTGTCCTGGGCCGCGAGGATGTCGATGTTGCGCCCGGCGGTGAGCGCAATGCTCTTGTCGGCCAGCACGTTGCTGGCGATCACCTGGACGTCGCGTCCGGCATCGATGCTGACGTTGCCGCCGCTGACGGTGCTGCCCACCTGGGTGGTGCTGCTGCCGGCCTGCATCCGGTTGCCCGATCCGCTGGCGAAGCTGATGCCGCTCTCGAAGCTGGCCGAGAAGCCCTTCTTGCTGGAGGCCGCGAAGTCACTGCTGCTGGCGTGGTCCTGGGCACTTTCGATTCGGACGTCTCGTCCGGCGCTCAAGGAGAGTTGGTCCTGCGCGGTGACGTTGCTGCCCCGAATGGCGATGTCGTTGCCGGCCGAGACAACGACGTCGGCCCCGCTGAAGCTGCTGCCGACCGAGGTGTTCGTCGATTCGGCGCTGACCTGGGTCGATGTGCTCTTCGAGAAGGTGGACTTCTTCTCCTGGTGCGATGCGAAGCCTGTCGAGCTGGTGGCGCGGCCCTCGCTGATGTTGACATCGTTGCCCGCGATCACGGCCAGCGTGCCCTGCGCGGCCACGCCGGCGGCGCGCGCGTTGATGTCGTTCGTCGCGCTGAGGGTGACGTTGCCACCGCCCACGATCTGGCTGCCAATCTCCTGGCTCCGGGACTCGGTGTAGAAGTTGCGACTGTCGGTGATGGCGGTGCGGGCGCTGGATTCGGTCACCGTGCCGAGGTTGATGTCGCGCCCGGCGTTGACGAGGGTACGGCTGCCTTCGCCGGTGTTGGCGAGGATGCCGCCGATGACGTTGACGTCGTTGCCAGCGCTTGCGACCAGAATGCCGCCCGGGTTGGAGACGTACAGGCCGGCGATGCGGTCGATGCTGGTGGCGCTCGACAGCACCCCCTGAGTGCTGCTGGTCGTGGTGCGGACGTTGATGTCGTTGCCGGCGGTGAGTGCCAGCGAATCGCGCGCGTCGACCGTGCCGCCGATGACGTTGATGTCGGCGCGGGCGTCCAGCGCCACGTTGCCGCCCGAGATGCGCCCACCGAGGTTATTGACGTTGTCGGCGGTGATGGACACCAGCTGACGACCCGCGATGGTGCCGCTGTTGGTGAAGTCCCCTTCGCCGGGCTTGTTCTTGATGATCGTTCGCTCAGCCGACAGCAGCGCGCCGGAGCCATCGATGTCGCCGGGCTGCACGCGCACATACACCTGCGGCACGAGCACGCGCTGCGTGCTGCCGTCCGGCAGCGTCACGGTCTGCTCGACCAGCCACACGATGTCGCTCGTGAGTTGCGCCATCTGCTCGGCCGTGAGCGCAATGCCCGGCGTCAGGTGGTACTTCTGCGCGAAGGTCACGCCCGCGTTCATGAGCGCCGTGTACTGCTCCTCGTCGCTGGTGTAGCCATCCAGATAGAAGTAGCCGGTGAGTTGAGCCACTTGCTCGCGGATGAGCTTCTGCTCGTAGAAGCCATCGCCCAGGCGCTTCTGCACGCTGTTGGCGTCGAAGCCCATCGCGTTGAGCAGGTAGTCGCTGTTGAGCCAGTTGCGGTAGTTCGCGAAACGCAGATCGGTCTCGACGAGGTAGTTGCCGGCGCCGGGCTTCGTCTGGAACAGGCTGGCGCTCGGCACGCGGGTATCCGGCGCGCTGGTCCGTACCACCATGGGAATGTCGCGTGCGCCGGTGACGCCGTTGCCGGCGCCCGCGCCGGTCGCGCCCGCTGCTGCGCTGCCGCCTGCGGTGCCCGCACCGATGCCGCCGGCGTGCCCGCACCGATGCCGCCGGC
>NZ_JBFUHO010000101.1:0-18524 GCF_056402355.1 Variovorax sp. P4_B11 | reverse complement strand
CCGCAAAACAACTTCTTGTTTTACGCTTGCTTCGCTGCGATCAGCGGAGCCTTCGATTATGACACGGTTTTTTAAGAACCGGCAAACTTTTTTCGCTTTCTTCGACTCTTGCAATCAACTTCACTCGGAAGTCACTGCAATCACCGTTTTCTGCGGAGCCTTCGATTATGACACAGTTTTTAGAACTTCGTCAAACCCGTAGGCTTTTTTCTTCCCCCGCCGTCTGCTTCGATCACCGCACCCCCCAAGGAAAGCACCGCGCCGTCGTTTTCAGCGGAGCCTTCGATTATGACACAGCTTTTGATCGTTGCGCCAGCCTCGAGGGCTTTTTTGCCTCGTCTTCCGACTCGGCGTCCCGGTCGTCTTCGAAGTTTCCTTCGCGTCTTGAGCCGAGCCCACGAGTATATGCCACTTTTGAAGGCCTTCCGGCGCTTCGCTCCGATAATCGCTCACACATGGCACTCATCACACTCCTCGACGCGCAACTCGCGTTCGGCCACGTCCCGCTGCTCGACCATGCGGACTTCTCCCTCATCGAATCGGAGCGCATCGGCCTGATCGGCCGCAATGGCGCCGGCAAGTCTTCCCTGCTCAAGATCCTGGCCGGGCTCGAGAAGCCGGACGACGGCACGCTTCAGATACAGCAGAACGTGCGTGTCACTTATGTGGCCCAGGAGCCGGTGCTGGACATGGAGGCGGATGTCTTCACCGCCGCCAGCGCCGGCCTCGGCGAGGTGATCGCGATCCGCGACCAGTATCTGTCGGGCGCGCCGGGGCTGGACCTCGATGCGCTGCAGTCCCAGATCGAGGCCTTCGATGCCTGGAACTGGGAGCAGCGGGTGGAGGAAACGCTGCATCGCCTGCACCTCGACGGCGCGGCCCTGGTCGGCTCGCTCTCGGGCGGCACGCGCAAGCGGGTCGCGCTGGCGCAGGCACTGGTGGCGGCGCCCGACGTGCTGCTGCTGGACGAGCCGACCAACCACCTGGACCTGGATTCGATCGAATGGCTGGAACAGTTGCTGATCGACTTCAAGGGCAGCGTGGTGACGATCACCCACGACCGCAGCTTCCTGAACCGGGTCGCGACCCGCATCGTCGAGCTGGACCGCGGCAAGCTCAGCTCCTATCCCGGCAACTTCGAGCAGTACCTCCTGCAGAAGGAAGAGCAGCTGGCCCAGGAAGCCGTGATCAACGCCAAGGCCGACAAGCTGCTGGCGCAGGAAGAGATCTGGATCCGCAAGGGCGTGGAGGCACGGCGCACCCGCAGCCAGAGCCGCATCAGCCGGCTGCAGGAATTGCGCGCCAACCGCTCGGCCCGGCGCGAGGTCCAGGGCAGCGTCAACATGGACGTCGCCCAGGGCCAGGCCAGCGGCAAGATCGTGGCCGAACTGACCGAGGCATCGAAGTCCTTTGGCGACAAGACCGTGATCCGCGGCTTCACCGGCACCATCCTGCGCGGCGACAAGGTGGGACTGATCGGCCCCAATGGCGCGGGCAAGACCACGCTGCTGAAGCTGATCCTCGGCGAGCTCGAGCCCGATGCCGGCAAGATCCGCCGCGGCGCCAACCTGCAGGTGGCCTACTTCGACCAGATGCGCAACGCGTTGAACCTCGACGCCACGCTGGAGGACTTCATCAGTCCGGGCAGCGAATGGATCGAGATCGGCAACCAGCGCAAGCACGTGAAGAGCTACCTGGCCGACTTCCTGTTCTCGCCGGCCCGCGCCCATTCGCCGGTGCGCTCGCTGAGTGGCGGCGAGCGCAACCGGCTGCTGCTGGCGCGCCTGTTCGCCCGGCCGGCCAACGTGCTGGTGCTCGACGAGCCGACCAACGACCTCGACATCGACACCCTCGAACTGCTCGAGGACCTGCTGCAGAACTACGACGGCACGGTGTTCCTGGTCAGCCATGACCGGACCTTCCTGGACAACGTGGTGACCAGCACCATCGCCTTCGAGGGCGACGGGCGCTGGCGCGAGTACGAGGGCAGCGTGCAGGACTGGCTGACGCAGTCCAAGCGTTCCCGCGAGATCGCGCAGCAGCGTGCCGCGGCCGCCGCGCCGGCCACATCGGCAGCCGCACCGGCACCGGCGGCCGAGGCCACCGCCAAGCCGGCCGCGGCCCGCAAGAAGCTCAGCTACAAGGAGCAGCGCGAACTCGAGACCCTGCCGTCACAGATTGCCGAGCTGGAAGAAGAGCAGAAGCGGATCACCGAGCTGCTCGAGCTCGACGGCGGCGCCATCTACGCCACCGATGCCTCGCGTGCGGCCGAGCTCGGCGAACGCCATGCCCGCATCGACGACGAACTGCTGGCGGCGCTGGAACGCTGGGAGGCGCTCGGGGCGGCGCGCTAGCGGCGTCTTTGTCCGACGCGGCACGGGGCCGCGGCACGCTATATATGGCGTTGCCCAGGCTCCTTTACGTTCCTCGCCGCATGCCCTATCGACACGCCCTCCGGCGCCCCGTCGCCCTGTTCCGCAACATCGCCGCTGCGCTCCTCGTCGCCGTGGGCGTCGCCGCTTGCGCGGAACTGCCTAAGAACGTCGACCGGCCGGTCTCGACCGCACTGGCCTCGCCGGCGAGCACCCCGCTCGGCGAACTGGTGCAGCAGCGCCGCAAGGCCGCCGGGACGCGCTATGAATCAGGTTTCATCCTGCTCGACGGCCCGGCTGCCGCCTACGGCAGCCGGCTGGCACTGGTGGAAGGCGCACGCAAGACGCTGGACCTCCAGTACTACACGATCCATGCCGACGCCAGCACGGCGCGGCTGCTGCGCGCGGTGCGCGAGGCCGCCGAGCGCGGGGTCCGGGTGCGCATCCTGCTCGACGACTTCAACAGCACCGGGCGCGACGCGGTCGTGATGCGGATGGCGCTGGTGCCCAATGTCGAGATGCGGATGTTCAATCCGCTGGCGGGCGCACGCGCCTCGACGCTGGGCCGCTTCTTCGGCTCGATCGACGATGCGTCGCGCGTCCAGCAGCGCATGCACAACAAGTTGTTCATCGCCGACAACGTGCTGGCGGTGGCAGGGGGCCGCAACCTGGGCGACGCCTATTTCGGCAAGGACAACAAGGGCAACTTCATCGATCTCGACCTGCTGGTGGCGGGGCCGCTGGTGCGGGACCTGTCGCGCAGTTTCGACGCCTACTGGAACAACGAGCGCGCCTATCCCGTGCAGTCGCTGGTCACGCCCCGTGAGCTCGACCGGATCCGCGAGCAGGCGCGCGCCGAACGGGAGACCGAACGACAGCGCGTGGAAGCCCAGGCACAGACACGGACGCCGGCAGCGGCACCGCCCGCAGGCGATCCGAGCGCGAAGGAAGGGGCGGCGGCCGCAGACGCCCGCGCGCCGGCCTGGGACGAGAAACCCATGGACCTGCGCAGTGCCGACTTCGTCTGGGCCCCGGCGGCGGTGCTGGCCGACAAGCCCGGCAAGATCCCGACCGACGGCGCCGGCCCCGACGCCGGCAAGGCGCCCGGCCTCACGGTGACCCGGCAAGGCGCACGCCCGCCCCGCCAGGCCGGCAAAAGCAGCATTTCGCTCGATGCCGCGGCCGGTGCGGCGGCCGACGGCGAGACCGTGGTCGACGGACTGCTGCAACTGATCGGGCTGGCCCGGATCGATCTGCTGATCATCTCGCCCTACTTCGTGCCGGGAGCCGACATGAAGCAGGCCTTCGCCGCGGCGCGGGCGCGCGGCGTGCGGATCCGGGTGCTGACCAATTCGCTGGCATCGAACGATGCGCCGGTGGCGCATGTGGGCTATGCGCGGCACCGCGACGAGTTGCTGACGATGGGCGTGGAACTCTACGAACTGCGCAGCGAGCAGGCCGGGCTCGGCAGCGCCTTCGGCTCGGGCAGCGGCAGTGCCGTGGGCGAATCGCGCTCGATGCTGCATTCGAAGGTACTGGTGATCGACGGCCGGCTGCTGGTGGTCGGATCGATGAACCTGGACCAGCGCTCGCAGTTGCAGAACACCGAGATCGCGGTGCTGGTGCGCAGCGACGCGCTGTCGGGGGCGGCCGGCCGCAAGATCGAGTCGGCGCTGCGCGAAGGCTCGTGGCGCGTGGAACGCAGCGAGGGCCGGCTGATCTGGCACGCCCCCGAGGGCAGTGGCCTCGAGGACACCACCGCCGAGCCCGACACCAGCGCCGGCCTGCGCCTGATGCTCAAGCTCCTCGGGCCGCTGGCGCCGGACGCGCTGCTGTAGCGGAGGCCGCGCTTCAGAGCTGGTCGCGCACGCGCGCAAACACCTTCCAGAAAGTCGCGTCCTGGGCGGTCGCGAAATTGATCCGCATCAGCGTGGTGGGCGGCCGCCGGGCATGGAACAGCGAACCCGGCGCCAGCAGGTAGCCCTCGTCGAGCATGCGCTGGGTCAGCGCGTCGGTGTCGACGCCGGTGTCGACCCAGCCGAACAGGCCGGCCGGCTCCGAGGCCAGCGTGCAGCCGGCCGCCAGCGCGAGCTTGACGGTGCGCCCGCGGGCGCCATCGAGCCTGACGCGGATTCTTTCCGCATGCCGGCGCAACTGGCCCTGGTCGATGCACCAGGCCAGCGCGCGCTCGAACAATGCCGGCGAAGTCAGGGTCGCGAGCAGCTTGGTCTCGAGCAGGCGGCCGACCAGCGCCGGCGATGCCGCGAGGAAACCGATGCGCCAGTTCGGCGCCAGGATCTTGGCGAAGCCGCCGACGTAGATGGTGCGCTGCAGGCCGTCGAGCGCGCAGAGCCGGGTCGCATGCTCGGGCGCCAGGTGGCTGTAGGTGTCGTCCTCGACGATGTGGAAGTCATGCCGGTTGGCGAGCTGCAGCACCCGGTGCGCGCTGCCCGGCGTCAGGCTGTAGCCGGTCGGGTTGTGCAGCACGCTCACGCTCACGAAGAGCTTGGGCTTGTGGGCCTCGCCGGCGGTGCAGTAGCGCTCCATCACTTCCAGGTCGGGGCCGTCGGCCTTGCGCGGCACCGGCAGGATGCGCATGCCCAGCGCCTCGAGCCGCGCGAACTCGATCGCCCAGCCCGGCTCCTCGACCATCACCGGATCGCCCGCGCGCAGGAGGGTGCGACTCACGATGTCGAGCGCGTGCGTGGCGCCGATGGTGGTCACGATCTGATCCGGCGCGGCCGGCACGCTGATACCGGCCAGCTTGGTCGCCAGGCTTCGGCGCAGGCCGCCATCGCCCGCCGGCTCGCCGTACTGAAGCGACAGTTCCTGCAGCGCCTTGCTGCTGGTGACGCGCCGCACCGCCGCCGGCATGAAGGTCGACTCCAGCCAATCGGGAGGGAAGACGCCCATGCCCGGCTGCGGCTTGTCGCTCGGACGATGGAACATGCCGCGGATCAGCGCGCTGGCGTCGGCCGCCACCAGGGGCGCCGGCGCCTGGTCCGGCGCCGAGCGGGTGCTGGCAGCGTCCGGTCCGACGCCGACCGCACCCGAATCGCGCACATAGAAGCCGCGCTGACGACGCGCCTCGACCAGGCCCTGTGCCAGCAGCTGGTCGTAGGCGGCGACCACCGTGTGCGGGCTCACGCCCTGCTGGCGGGCGCACTCGCGCACCGAAGGGAGCCGCGCGCCTGGCGGCAGCAAGCGGTTGCGGATGCGCTCGGCAAAACGGTCGGCGAGCTGCCCTGTCAGCGACTGGGCGGAGGTTCGGGTGAGCATGTCGCGTATTGTTCTGTGTCAACGCATCGGCCGATACAGACAGTTCTTATGTTCGATTATCTGTACCGGTACTGTAATGGTCATCAGTTTAAAGTGTGTCCCATGAACTGGCAAGAATTCACTGCGCTGCTGGTGTTGGCCACGGCGATGAGTTTTTCGCCGGGTCCCAACACCACCTTGTCGACTGCGCTGGCCGCCAACGGCGGCCTGCCGCGCGCCATGCGCTTCGTGTGGGCCGTTCCGGTCGGCTGGAGCCTGTTGCTCGCGTTGTGCGCGGCCGGCGTCGGCACGCTGGTGATGGCGGCGCCCTCGCTGCGCGGGGTCATCAAGGCGCTCGGCGTCGGCTACCTGCTGTGGCTGGCCTGGAAGCTCAGCGGCAGCGGCTCGCTGGGCCAGGCCGACAGCGCCAAGCTGCGGGTCGGCTTCAAGCGGGGCGTGATGCTGCAGTTCCTCAACATCAAGGCCTGGCTGCTGGCGCTGACGCTGGTCGCGGGCTGGATCGCCGGGCAGCCCGATGCGTTGCGGCGTTTCGCGATCGTCGCGCCGGTGATGCTGGTCTATGCCTTCACGAGCAACTTCGCCTACGCGCTGGCCGGTGCGCTGCTGCGACACTGGCTGGCCCAGGGCCGCCGGCTGCTGTGGTTCAACCGAGCGATGGCGGCCGTGCTGGCGCTCACCGCCTGGTGGATGGTGGGCGCATGAAGATCAAGGAAGAAACCCTCGGCATGTGGCTCGGCGTGCTGGGCGTGGCCATCTTCGCGGTCACGCTGCCGATGACGCGGCTGGCCACCGGCACGCAGGCGGCGCCGCAGTTGTCGCCCTGGTTCGCGACACTTGGCCGGGCGGCGCTGGCGGGCGTGCTGTCGGTGGCGTTCCTGATCGCCACGCGCTCGCCGACGCCGCAGCGCCAGCACTGGCGGCCGCTCGGCATGGCGGTGCTCGGCAACGCCATCGGCTTCCCCTTGCTGCTGGCCTACGCGCTGCGCGTGGTCAGCGCCAGCCACGCCGCGGTGATCACCGCCCTGCTGCCCCTGGTCACCGCGGCCTGCGCGGCCTGGGTACTGCACCTGCGGGCGCGGCTGGGCTTCTGGCTCTGCGCCGTCGCCGGCAGTGCGCTGGTGGTCGCGTTCTCGTTGCTGCGGGCCGAGTCGCACGGCGGCGGCTTCGGCTTCGAATGGGCCGACGTGCTGCTGGTGGGCGCGGTCGCGGCGGCTTCGCTGGGCTACATCTATGGCGCCCAGGTGACGCCGGCGCTGGGCGCCGAGCGGGTGATCTGCTGGGTCTGCGTGATGGCATTGCCGGTGACGCTGCCGGGCACCCTGTGGCTGTGGCCCGAGCGGCCGATCGCGGCCTCGGCCTGGATCGGCTTCGTCTACGTCGGCGTGTTCTCGATGTGGATGGGCTTCTTCGCCTGGTACCGCGGCCTCGCCATGGGCGGCGCCCTGCGCGTCAGCCAGACCCAGCTGCTGCAGCCCTTCCTCTCGATCCTGGCGGCCGTTCCGCTGCTCGGCGAGCCGCTCGACGTGGTCACACTCGGCTTCGCGGCGGCCGTGGTGGCCACCGTCGTCGCCGGCAAGAAGCTGTCACAACCGCGCACTCCACTGGTCGCCGCCGCGGCCTCCCGCTAACCTTCCGCACCTCAAGGAAAAACATGAACTGGAAACTCGCTGCCCGCGCCGAAAAGATGAATCCTTCGGTGCTCCGTGAAATCCTCAAGGTGACCGAGCGTCCCGGCATCATCAGCCTGGCCGGCGGCCTGCCTTCACCCAAGGCCTTCCCGATCAACGCCTTCGCCGAAGCCTGCGCCGAGGTGCTGCACAAGGATGGCCAGGCCGCGCTGCAGTACGGCGCGAGCGAAGGCTACGGCCCGCTGCGCGAAGCCGTGGCCGCGATGCTGCCCTGGCCCGTGGACCCGGCCCAGGTGCTGATCACCACCGGCTCGCAGCAGGGCCTGGACCTGGTCGCCAAGGTGCTGCTCGACCCCGGCAGCCGCGTGCTGGTCGAGACGCCGACCTACCTCGGCGCGCTGCAGGCCTTCTCGCCGATGGAGCCGGAACCGGTGAGCGTCGCCAGCGACAGCGAAGGCGTGATCGTCGACGACCTGGTCGCCAAGGCCAAGGATGCGCGCTTCGTCTACCTGCTGCCCAACTTCCAGAATCCGACCGGCCGCACCATGACCGAGGAGCGCCGTGCCGCGGTGTCCGCGGCCGCCGCCGAGGCGGGCCTGCCGATCGTCGAGGACAACCCCTACGGCGAGCTCTGGTTCGACAACGCGCCGGCACTGCCGCTCACGGCGCGCAACCCCGAAGGCTGCATCTACCTGGGCTCGTTCTCGAAGGTGCTGGCACCGGGCTTGCGCCTGGGCTTCATGGTGGCGCCCAAGGCGATCTTCCCGAAGCTGCTGCAGGCCAAGCAGGCGGCCGACCTGCATTCGCCGAGCTTCAACCAGCGCATGGTCCACGAGGTCATGAAGGACGGCTTCCTGTCGCGCCACGTGCCGACCATCCGGGCGCTCTACAAGCGCCAGTGCGACGCCATGGTGGCGGCGCTGCAGCGCGAGATGAAGGGCCTGTCGGTCGAGTTCGACAAGCCGGCCGGCGGCATGTTCCTCTGGGTGCGGCTGCCCGAGGGCATCGACACCGTGGCGCTGCTGCCCAAGGCGGTGGAGCGCGGCGTGGCCTTCGTGCCGGGCGCGCCCTTCTACGCCGGCCAGGGCGACCTGCGCACCCTGCGCCTGTCCTTCGTGACCGCCAGCGTCGACCAGATCGACACCGCGATCGCCGCCCTGGCCGAGGTCGTGCGCGAACAACTCGCGCACCATGCGGCGGCCGAGGTGCAGCGGCAGCTCGCGGCCAGCCCCGCCTGACCCTTCCCGAGAAACAGCCCCGCAATGATCGACGGCAGCAGCTTCCTGCTCTTCCTGCTCGCGGTGCTGGCGCTGTTCGTCTCGCCCGGGCCCAACATGGCCTTCGTGCGCGTGGTGCGCAACGCCTGGCTCAGCAACCTCGTGAACCCGAAGGCGCTGCTGTTCTTCATGGTGTTCCTGCCGCAGTTCGTCGATCCGGCCCGCGGCAGCGTGCCGTTGCAACTGCTGCTGCTCGGCGTCAGCTTGTCGCTCGCCGGCCTGGTCTTCAACAGCTTGCTCGGCGCCTGCAGCGGGCAGATCGGCCGCTGGCTGCAGCGGCGCGGCGCCGCCGGCTTCCAGCGCGGGCTGCTGGCTGCGATGATGGCGGGCCTGGCGCTGCGCCTTCTTTTGCTCGATCGCCCATCGAAGGGACTCTGACATGCTCAACATCTGGGGCCGGATCAGCTCCATCAACGTGCGCAAGGTGGTGTGGTGCGCGCAGGAACTCGGGCTCGACTTCCAGCGCACCGAAGCCGGTGGCCGCTTCGGCGTCGTGCAGACGCCCGAGTACCTGGCCATCAATCCGAATGCCATGGTGCCGGCCATCGACGACGGCGAAGGCCCGGACCGGGTCACGCTGTGGGAGTCGAACGTGATCGTGCGCTACCTGTGCGCCAAGCACTCGCCGGGCAAGCTCTACCCCGAGCCACTGGCCGCGCGCTTCGATGCCGAGCAATGGATGGACTGGCAGCAGACCACGCTGAACGCGGTGAGCGGCGGCGCCTTCAGGCAATGGATCCGCACGCCGCCCGAACAACGCCAGCCCGAGCTGATCGCCTATTCGGTGCGCGCCACCGAGCCGCTGTTCGCGCTGCTCGACGCTCACCTCGCCAACCGCCCCTTCATGTGCGGCGACAACTTCACGATGGCCGACATCCCGGTCGGCTGCGAGGCGCACCGCTGGTTCGGACTGCCGCAAACCGAATACACGCGGCCCGTCTGGCCCCATGTCGAGCGCTGGTTCGCCGACTTGCGCACGCGCGCCGCAGCACGCGGCGTGCTCGACCTGGCCCTCGAATGACAACCATGATCTCCCGCCCCTTCAAGCAAGTCGACGTCTTCACCTCGACGCCCTATTTCGGCAATCCGCTCGCAGTCGTTCTCGACGGCAGCGGCATCGACGACGATGCCATGCAGCGCTTCGCCGCCTGGACCAACCTCTCCGAGACCACCTTCATCCTTCCTCCCACCGAGCCGAGTGCCGACTACCGCGTGCGCATCTTCACGCCCGGCGGCGAGCTGCCCTTCGCCGGCCACCCGACGCTGGGCAGCTGCCATGCCTGGCTGCAGGCCGGCGGCAAGCCCAAGGCGGCAAGCCACATCGTTCAGCAGAGCGCGGTGGGCCTGGTGCCGATCCGGCGCGAGGGCGAGCGCCTGGCCTTCGCCGCGCCGCCGGTACGGCGCATCGCACCGAGCCCGACCCTGCTGGCCAAGGTCGCGGCGGCACTGGGGCTGAAAGCGCAGCAGATCATCACGGCACAGTTGCTCGACAACGGGCCCGCCTGGCTGGGCTTGCTGCTCGACGATGCCGACACGGTGCTCACGCTCAAGCCCGACCACCGCGCGCTGCGCGAGCTGGGGCAGAAGGTCGGCGTGGCGGGCCTGCCGTCGTCGGACGGTTCGCCGCTCCTGATCGCGCGCTCGAACCGCGAGGCGCGCGCCTTCGCGCGCTCGGAAGAAGCACCGGCCGACATCGAGGTGCGCGCATTCGCGGCGCCGATCGGCGTCGAGGAAGACCCGGTCACCGGCAGCTTCAACGCCAGCCTGGCGCAATGGCTGATCGCCGACGGCCACCTGCCCGAGAGCTATGTGGCCGCGCAGGGCCAGACCCTGGGCCGTGCGGGCCGCGTGCACATCCGGCGCGATGCCGATGGGCAGGTGTGGGTGGGCGGGGATTCGGTAACCTGCGTGGACGGCAGCGTCCGGCTGTAGTCCGCGGCCTCGCCGTCGCAGCGACTGTTGACCTGCGCGATCTGGTGCCGAGTCGTTGGTTCCGCTGCCGAAGGCGAAGCCACGCCGACCTGCAACTGCGGCCAGCGCTGGCCCTTGATCTCGTCGATGTCGAAGCGGGAGACCGCGTGCGCCACGGCGCACGAAGCTGCAGCGATCGGGCTCCACCATCTGGAGCAGGGACGAAAATTCCCAAAGACTGTCAAGTCTGGTTTTTCCTCTGTCCGTCGAGCAATAGGTCACAGAAAACGAACGCCGTGACAGCACAGATCGACCACCTGGTGATAGCCGCCGCCACGCTCGAAGAGGGCGTACGCTGGTGCGAGGCGACATTCGGCATCTCGCCGGGGCCGGGCGGCAGGCATCCGTCGATGGGCACGCACAACCGCCTGTTCAAGATCGCGACGCCACGGTTTCCCGCCACCTATCTGGAGATCATCTCGATCGACCCCGACGCGGCAGCGCCGCCGACCCGCGCCGCTCACCGATGGTTCGACCTGGACGATGCACAACTCCAATCCATGCTGCGGCGCGAGGGGCCGCGGCTGATCCACTTCGTCGCCCGGGTGCCCGATGCCAGCGCCGCGGTGCAGTTGCTTCGGGGCCATCGCATCGATCGCGGCCAGGTGATCATGGCGTCGCGAGACACCCCGGCAGGGCGTCTCGTGTGGCGCATCACGGTGCGCGACGACGGCCAGCGCCTGTTCTACGGCGCGCTGCCGACACTGATCGAGTGGGGACCGGTCCACCCGACCGACAGCATGGGCGAATCGGGCGTGACGCTGCGCTCGCTCGAGCTCGCGCACCCGCGCGCCGCGGACCTGGGCGCCGCACTCGACAGCATCGGGCTCGCGGACGTGGCGCTGGTGGAGGGGCCACCCCTCGTGCGCGCGGTGCTCGACGCTCCGCGCGGTGTGGTCAGGCTCGCATCCGGGGGCATTTGACGAAAAGCAGCGTATTCAGAAAGATGCGATCGAAGCGTAGTCCGAAAGCACTTGATCTGGATGTGTCGCGCTGCAGCCGTTTCGAGCCACAATCGCCTGCTCATTGATGCTCCAACGTCTCGGCCTCCCCTCCAGGCACACCCCCAGGGCGCCCCTTCCAACATGAAAATGCGCGTGATCATCGCGGACGACCATCCGATCATCGTGGCCGGCGTGCGGATGCTGCTCGAGAACCGGACCGACGTCGAGGTGGTCGCGGAGGCCGACACGCCCGACAAACTGCTGGCGGCGCTGCGCGCCACGCCCTGCGATCTGCTGATCACCGACTTCTCGATGCCGGGCGGACAGGCCGCCGACGGCCTCGCCCTGCTGCAGCGCATCCGGCGCGACCATCCCGCTCTGCCGGTCGTCGTGCTGACGATGGTCGCCAATGTCGGCGTGCACGGCACCATCCTGGAGTCGGGCGTGCGCGGCCTGGTCGACAAGGCGTCGGGCATGACGGAGATTTCTCTCGCGATCCAGGCCGTGAGCCAGGGACGCGACTACATCAGCGCCAGCTTCAGGCAGGGCCTGCTTGAAAGCAGCTTCGACGCGGGAAGCCCGGCCCGGCTCTCACCGCGCGAGCTCGAGGTGATCCGGCTTTTTTCGTCCGGCCTGTCGGTGACCGACATCGCCGATCGCCTGGCCCGCAGCATCAAGACCGTCAGCCGGCAGAAGGCCGACGCAATGGCCAAGCTGGGACTCAAGAACGACCTCGACATCTACGTCTACGCGCGCGAACACGGAATGGAGTCCTGAGCCGGCCGCGCGCCCCTCAGGCAGGAGCGCCATGCAGGCCGATGAAAGCGTCGGCGCGCGACAGCACCGACAGCAGCTCGGAGCGCGCCCCGGCGTTGAGCGCCGCGGCGGCCTCATCCAGCTCGGCGCCCTCGGCCGCCTCTAGCGATTCGACGGCCCGCATGGCCCCGACCGCCTTCGCTTCGTCGAGCTGGTGGCAGGCCGAACAGAGTCGATGGGCCAATTGGCGCAGGCGGACCCCATCGCGCGCCTCGGCGGCGGCGTCCATCGCCGCTAGATCCTGCGTGGTGGCGGTCACGAAGATGCGCAGCAACTGGGCAACCTTGGCGAGATCGCCGCCGCACAGCTCGGCGAGCGCCGGATAGTCCACGGCCGGCTCCGAACGGACGCCAGCAGGTTCGCCGGCCGGCGAAACCGGCCGGTCGAGCACGCCCTCGAGCGCATTGCGAAGATCCTGAAGTTGCAGCGGCTTGGACAAGTAGCCGTCCATGCCGAGCGCCAGGCAGCGTTCGGCCTCGCCCTGCAGGGCGTTGGCGGTCAATGCGACGATCGGCAGGCGCGGCAGGCCCAGCTTCGCCTCACGCGCACGCACCCGCTGGGCCAGGTCGTAACCGTCGAGGCGGGGCATGTGGCAGTCGGTCAGCAGCAGTGCATAGCGCGCGTCGGGTGCGACCAGCCGCTCCCAGGCCTCCTCGCCGTCCTCCGCGCAGTCGCACGCGAAGCCGAGCTTGGCGAGCTGCATCGTGATGACCTCGCGATTGAGTTGGTGGTCTTCGGCAAACAGCAGCCTGCGGCCGCGGCCGATCGGCGTGATTTCGGCGGTGCCACCGGACGCCGCGCGGCGGACCGGACGCAATGTGGGCGCCGCATCGGCATCCGAGGTCCAGGCCTGCAGCGGCAGTGTCACGATGAAGCGGCTGCCACGCTTCGGTTCGCTCTCGCAGCGAACGCTGCCGCGCATCAGGTCGACCAGCTGCCGCACGATGGTCAGCCCGAGCCCGGTACCGCCGTAGCGCCGCGTGGTGGCGATGTCGGCCTGCTGGAAAGGTTCGAAAAGCGATTCGATGGCAGCCGGGTCGATGCCGATGCCGGTGTCCTCGACCGACAGCTGCAGCGACGCTTCGGAAGTCCGGCAGGCCTCGACCTTGATGCCACCCTCCTGGGTGAACTTGAGCGCGTTGCCGATGAGGTTGGTCAGGATCTGCCGCAAGCGGACGGAATCGCCGACGATGAATTCGGGAATTCGCGGATCGATGTTGAACTGCAGGCCGATCGCCTTGCGCGCCGCGTCCGGCGCCAGCGTCGCGCAGACGTCCTCGACCAGTCCGCGCAAGGACAGCGTCCGGCTCTCGAGGTCCAGCTTGCGGGCCTCGATCTTGGAGAAGTCGAGGATGTCGTTGATGATCGTCAGCAGCGCGACCGACGACTCCCGGCTGCGCATCAGCATCGCACGCTGCTCGTCCGTGAGCGGCGTGTCGATCACCAAGTCGATCATGCCCAGCACACCGGTGAGCGGGGTGCGCACTTCGTGGCTCATCATGGCCAGGAACTGCCGCTTGGCGTCGAGGGCGGCGCGCGCTTCCTCGGCCTTGGTGGTCAGGTCGGCCTTGAGCGCCTCGTCGCGCGTGATGTCCTTGGCGATGCCGGTGAAGGTGACCCGTTTGATGTCGCTGTCCGCCTCGGCGCTGGTCGTCACGCTGCCACGCACGTCGAGCGTTCGCACCTCGCCATCGCGGCTTCGGATGCGGAACTGGTCCCGGTACGCGCCGTGCCCCTGCCGGTACGCCTGGCGCAG
The DNA here is from genome assembly GCF_056402355.1 of Variovorax sp. P4_B11. Classification (NCBI taxonomy): domain Bacteria; kingdom Pseudomonadati; phylum Pseudomonadota; class Betaproteobacteria; order Burkholderiales; family Comamonadaceae; genus Variovorax; species Variovorax sp. P4_B11. Next base: position 4,481 of record NZ_JBFUHO010000101.1, on the reverse strand, counting down.
ACCCCGCGCGGCCCGTTCGCGATCCTCCGGATGCAGCAGCTTGAGCAGATCGCGATAGCTGATGTCGGCTTGGTCGGCCTTGCGGAAAATCTCGCGGATCTTGGGATCGGCGGTGATGACGGTGTCGAGCAGGGCCATGCCGGCCGCGGAGGAATCCTTGTGCGTGCGGGTGACCGAGCGCCAGACGCCGAGTCCGCCGACGGTCAGGGCCAGCTCGAGGTTCGCCTGCGACTGCTCGAGCTCGGCGAGCACCCGCTCGGCCTGCAGCTTGGCCTCGCCCAGGGCCAGTTCGCCGAGGCGCCGCTCGGTGATGTCGCGGTTGACGCCGATCAGGAAGTCGTTGCCGTCGCGCGGGCGACTCGGCGAGGAAAAGCCCTCGACCCAGCGCAGCGCGCCCGAATCGTCGATGACCCGGAACTCGTACGCGGCCACCTGCTTGAACTGCCGGGCATTCGCCAGGCGGGGCCCGAGCTCCCGCGCATCCTGCGGATGCACCCGGGCAAAGGCCGAGGGCTGGTCGTTCTCGCCGTCCTTCATGCCGAGGATCTGGCGCGCGCGCTCGTCGGCGTGCAGAGCGCCGGTGCTCAGGTTCCATTCCCAGGTCCCCATCCTCGCGGCCTCGAGCGCGATGCTCAGCCGCTCATGAGCGGCTTCGAGCTCGCGCTGCAGCAGCTTCTGCTCCGTCACGTCGATCACCACCCCGACGACCCCGCGCAGCTTGCCGCGGCGGTCATGGACCGGACGCTTGCTCGAGCGGAAACTGCGCGGCACACCGTCGACCTGGATTTCTTCGTCGTAGGTGTGCGCCTGGCCGGATGCCATGAGCTCCCGGTCCTGCGCAACGAAGCGGTCATGCAATTGGACACCGAACAGGTCCCGGTCCGTCATGCCGAGCGCCGCGGGTCCATCGATGTCGAAAGTTCGCTCGAATTCGGCGTTCATGACCTGGTAGCGGAAGGCCGTGTCCTTGAAGAACAGTCCATGCGGCACGGCGTCGAGGATCGCATGCAACTGGTCGTCGCGGCGCTGCCGGTCGCGTACGCGCAGGTACTGCATGAGCGCCAGGGCGACGATGCTGAGCGACATCAGCGCCATCCAGAACCAATGCAGTTCGATGGCCATGGGCTGGCCGAAGAAGTAGCTCGCGATGCCGAGCAGGCAAATCAATGCCATCGTGGCGGTGCCCGAATCGACGGTCCGCCACAACGCCCCACCCTTGATGACCATGAGACCTCCATCCCGATGCGGAAACTGCATGGGCGGAGACTAGTCGATCAACGGTCGAATCGCCAGTTGAGCGCCGGCGGCGCGCGATCGGCGAGCGGATCGAAAGGGGCGGCGAACGCATGGTTCGGACGGCGCCGACTTGTCGCGGGCGCGGGGTCAGTCGGGTTGGAGAAGACGCACGGCCACGGGTCGACGTGCCGGACGGTTTGCCGTGGGAACTCGCGCGAAGCCTGTCCGCGCAAGTGGCGGCTGCCCGCTCCAAAGCATGTAGCCATCGCCGGGCTTGGCTTCCAGGGTCCAGCCGTTCGAGCCATCCAGTTGGAGCGCGACGCGGAGCTCGTCGATGGTGCAAGCCAGGTTGTCGATGCGGTGCCAATTGGCGCCGTGCTCGCCCGAGGGCAGCATGCGGGTCAACCAGCTCTTGGCGACCGGTCGACCTGCACTGAAGAAGAGCTCGAGCGCGACGTCGAAGTCGACCGAATCGAGTTTCAGTTTCTCGTCGTCGAACGCGACGATCTTCTCGGTCGGATGGAACGCATAGCGGTCCCACGCCAGCAGGCGGGGCGTGCTTGCGAACCCGAGGGAGTCGAGGAACGAGAGGATGACGCGATAGAGATCGCTGAAGAAGCGCGGCGCGGCCGCGAAGACGCCGGCCGCCTCGACTTGGCGGCGCACGGGACGCACGCGCTTGTGCATGGGTACGTGAAGCATGGGCACATCAGTGCCCATCGTGTCGAGCACGCAATCGACGACGCTGCGCCCCTGGCTGTCGGTGTCGGGCGCGTCGCCCAGCACCATCAGGTCGAGCGTCGAGGCGGCAGGACCCAGCGCCATGAGCTCGTCGATGTGGGTGAACACCAGTGGCGAATGGCCGAGCGCGCGCAGGACGCGACGAATGTATTCGCGCGAACGGGGGGTGTAGGCGAGCACGCCGGCTCGCCGGGCGGCGGCGCGGCTCATGATGCGGTCGCCCGGCCGTCAGCGAGCAGGGGCGAGGCGCCGCAGTCTGCCGGGCTGCGCACGGGCAACACCGGCTCGGGCGCGTCGCGCCACCGCGAAGCGCTGCGGATCGGTGATCGACTCGGATTGAGGAACACCGAGTGCGTGCGGGCGAACTGCGCCCATTCGCCAAGATCGAAGATCTCGAGCGAGCCGCGCATGCCGAGGCCCACCAGTGCGGCCAGCGAATAGTCCTTCCAGGAGGCGTAGTGCGAGCGGGCCCTCACCGCCAGCATCCGCAGGAATTCCTCGGCACGCCACCTGGGCAGGTAGCCGATCGTGCAGGCCAGCCGGACCAGGTATGCCAGTTGCTGGATGTCCCAGGCCAGCACGCTGAGGTGGTCGTGCCGGAGCTCTTCGACCCGCGTGAGATGGGCTCGAAGCGCCATGAACCTGCAGGTGTCCTCGAGTGCCGCGTATTCGTTGGAATCGATCGGCGCGTCGACCATCCAGGCAGCGATCGCGCGCTTCTCGGCGGGCGACATGCGGCCCAGGCCCTCGATGCGGGACTGGATCACGCGACGGCAGTCTGCGTCGCTCTCGATGCCCCAGTGCTCGAGGAGAACCTGGCGGATGCGGCGCTCGGACAGGGCGCTGCCCAGTTGGTTGAAGTTGTCGCGCAGCAGCAAGGCGAAGTTGCCGCTGAGCAGATGGCCGAAGAGCTGTTCGGGCGAAACCGGCTCGGTGGGCTTGAACGCGATCGAGCGCGCCCAGGCCTGCCTCGAAGGACCGAGCCTGCCGCGCAGGAAGATCCACAGGACAAGACCCCAGATCGAGGCCGCGGCGATGAAGGCCGTCATGATGACTCCCTGGTGCGAGGTGACTCACGCATCTGCATCTGTTTGAATGACGCCGACATGGCGGCGATGGATTTGGGTCGGCTGCCCGGTCGATCCGGCGGGGCCGTCGGCGACAGGGAGTCGACTGGAATAGTACGGATCGCTCGGATCCCGGACCATGAGAAAGATCCGAAAGAGGGGCCTGAAAAGGCGACTTAAGCACTACAGCCAGACGCTTCGGCACGAAAAAAAGGGCTTCGCGCGCTGCGCGAAGCCCTCTTGTCCGAAGCCGGGGCATTCCACCCGCGCGAGAACGCGGGTGAAGCACGCCGGGTCTACCAGCGCACCCGCACCCCCACCGCCCCCTGGATCGACGCCTTGACCTCGGTGTCGCCGCCGGTGCTGAACAGGTGGCCGACTTCGCCATACAGGCTGGTGCTGCGGTTGAGCGCCAGAGTGAAGCCGCCCGCCAGCTCGATCGAGGTGTAGTCGCCGGCGGTGGCGATGTCGGTGAAGGCGGCCGGCCCGATGAAGCGGGCGATGGTGTTGCCGCCGGTGCCGTGGATCACGCCGACGCGGCCGTAGGGTTGAAGACGGCCGGCCGAGGTCGCGAAGTCGCCCTTGACGCGCACGCCGAGCCCCCCGGTCCAGCTGTCCAGGCTGCTCTGCTGCACGCGTGCGCCGGTGATGACCAGGTCATCGAGGCGGGCGTGGCTGTAGATCAGCTGCGCCTGCGGCTCGAGCGTCCAGCCGCCCCCCATCGCGAAGGCCTGGCCGACCTCGACCGCGGCCAGCCAGCTGCTGCCGTCGCCGGTGGTCTGGAGCCCGCCGAGCGGGCGCACGGTGTAGCGCTGCGAGCCGTACTGCAGCACGGTGTCGACATAGAAGCCGGTGGTGTTGGCGTAGGTGGCGTAGGCCGCCAGGTAGCGCGAGCGCAGGTCGTTGCTGCCGACCGCGCGCCAGATGCCGCTGGCGAAGCCGCTGACATCGGCGTCGCCGTCGATCACGCCGACGTAGACGCCGGCGTGCCAGTCGCCCAGCGGGGACACATAGACATCGGTGCCGGCCTGGACTCCGCTCGCATGGCCCTGGCTGGACGGGTTCACCGTGCCGTCCTGGCGCACGTCGATGTCGGTGTAGATGGCCCGGGCCCAGGCGTGGCGGTCGGTCGTCAACGCGCCGGCGACCGGCGTCAGGCTGGCGAGCGACTGGGCGCTGGCGTCGTCGTCGCCCGCGCGGCGATGCACGCTGCCGAGCATCGCCAGGTCGTTCTGGCGCAGCTGGGCGGGCACGGCCGCGATCAGCGGAACCTCCGCACGGTAGGCCGTGACGGGCGCGGGTGCCGGCGGCAGCACGGCCGGGGCGGGCGCGGGCGTCGCCGCCGGCGCGGGAGATGCCGAAGGTGCGGGCGGGGCCGGGGGCGCGGGTGGCGCCGGCGGTGCGGGCGGGGCCGGCGGTGCGGGCGGGGCGCGGGGC
>NZ_JBFUHO010000100.1:0-19962 GCF_056402355.1 Variovorax sp. P4_B11 | reverse complement strand
GACGCGGACGGCCGCGTGATCGAGATCGGCGGCAAGACCGGCACCGGCGACCACCGCTTGCAACGCATCGGCCGCGGCGGGCGGGTGATCTCGGAGCGCAAGATCGACCGCACGGCCGCCTTCGTCTTCATGATCGGCGACCGCTACTTCGGCACCATCATGGCCTACGTGCACGAACCCTATGCCGCCCGCTATCGGTTCACGAGCGCGCTGCCGACCGAGCTGCTGAAGTCGCTGGGGCCGCAGCTGCTGCCGGTGCTCCAGCGCGGCGGGTGCGGCGGGGATTGACAGTTGGCATCCTCCCCGAGGATTCTTGCTGAGGTGGGCTGCGCGCTATGCACAGGCGACCCACGTGCTCCTTTGGACGGTTGCGTGGGTGCGACCGTTGTAGTCCCAATGGGGCCGTCCTTCATCTCGAGGGAGGAAACCGCGGAATGCACCTCTGACAGGCGGGAAAGGTCGATGCCTCAGTTGGCTGGTACCGTAATCACCGGCGCCTGCGGCGCAATACCAGTCTCAGCGAGCGACAGCAGCACCAGGATGAAAGTGAACATGGACTTGGAAAGCAGGTCCTGATCGTCGATCCAGAACCAGTGGTCGCGGTATCGCACCGTGGCATACCCCTTCTCCGGTCGCGCCGCACCGGAGCGGACGCGCACTAGCGGTTCGCCCCAGGGAGCCGCCTGCGCAGGAAGCGATGGCGGGGGAAGCGCCCTTCCTTCCTGGAGATCCGCAGCCGGAACTTCGATGGTTGAAGCGATCTCGACGAAGATCTCCGCCATCGAGCGGGTCAGCATCGCAACCTGGGCGCCCTGCCTTGGTATGGAGCCGAAGGTGAGGCCCAGTTCTGAAGCGCCCTGTGGCAGGCGCAGGATGTCGCGGATCGTCTGCTGATCGTGCGCGACATCGTCGCCGACATCGCCCCTGAAGATGAGGATGACCGCCTCGTCCCCGGTGCGCTTCTCGACCCTCAAGTCGATCGCCTCCGACCGCTGCACCCGCCGCAGAGCCTCGAGAAGACGGTAGAAGGCGGGGTCTGCCTCGCGCTCGCGGCTCGACGAGGTGGAGCGATTGAATACGCCGTTGATGCCGCGAGTGGTTAACTGCAGAACCCGGTCGACGGGGTATCCGGCCTGAATCAGCGCCATGACGGAGGCTGGCGTCATCGGCCGCAAGAGGAAGCGCGCGAACCTCTCGCCGCTGATGGGCGTGAAAGTGATCGTCGGCTTGTCCGTATAGCGGCCGTAACCGCCCAGCGCTTGATTGTTGCCGGGGTAGAAGGACCAACTCGCGCCAAGATTGACCTGGCTCTCGACCGACGTCGAGCTGATGATCGACGTGACCTCCAGGTACACCGGGAGGTCCAAGTAGCGGAGCTTGACAATGTTGAGCAGCGTCTGCTCCTTCGACGTCGAGGCGAGGACGTCAACGTAGTCCGCACGGTCGCGGCTCACCGAATATGGCCCTATGCTGCTGCAGCCGGACAGCGCCGTGGCCATCATCGCGAGGCAGCCGATGCCGCGCCAACGAAGCGGTGGGACGGGAGAGGTCTTCGCCAGCAGGGCCACCATCGGCGGAATGAGTTGTTTCATCGCGAGCATCTACCATGGAATCCCGGGAGGCGGCCTTGTCGAGTCATTCAACGCCTCTCGACAGTACAGACGTTTGACGCACATCAAGGACGATCAATGATTACCAGCGATCTCGTGACAAGCACGCCGCGCGCGCTCCTCACGCAAGGAATCATCCGCTCTATGCGCTCAGGTCGGCGCTGTGGCACGGATGATGGATGCTGAGCATATTGACTGCTTGTACTGGGGCGCAACCGGTCACGATGCCGCGCGCCGGATTCGACTGGATGCTGATCTTCAGAACGAGTGGCGCAGACCGACATCGTAGCCGACCGACTTGTTCGGCACGGGCACGGCAGAACGGCCACCGCCCGTAGGGATCGCGCCGGAATAGAAGCTCGGGCCGCCCACCGTCAAGCCTGCGCCGTCCTTGTCATTCAAGTAGGCGACGGTCGCATAGAGGGCGGTGCGCTTGGCCAGGTTGTACACGTAGCCAATGGCGAACTTGTCAGCCTTCGGATTCGGATTCGGATTGGTGAAGTTGAGGTTGTTCACGTTGTTGTACCTGACCTCCCCGTACGAAGCGCGGATCAGGCCGCGACCGGCCGCCACCGTCAAACCGATCAGGGCGCCGTTGAAGCCCGGCATGGTCGTACCGAAAGGGTTGAGCGTGTTGGTCGCATAGGCGGTCTCTTGCTTGTTGTTCGAGTACTCGCCAAACAGCTTGACCACGCCGAAGTCGTACGAAGCGCCGAGATTCCAGATGTTGACGGTCGTCGTCGTGCCCAGGTAGTAGTTCGACGCGATGGTGCTTTCGCCATAGGCCACCGCGACATCCAACGGACCGTAGTTGTAGCCGACGCGGCCACCGATGTAGCGGCCCGCACGGGCGTTGTTGCCGGCAGCGGGAAGCGACGGGTCGGCAACGATCGCAGCGGCACCCGGGGGCGTCAGGCCGCCCGGATCGTAGCTGACGGCCTCGTTGAACGCATACATGAACTGACCGTAAAAGCCACCCAGATTCAGAGGCAGGAAATAGCCGATCGAGTTGCTGGCACGAGAGTAGTTGTCGTTCGCGGTGAAGCCGCTCTTGTAGCTACCCGGCGACCCCAGGCCACTGGCGGTACCGATCAGATTCGCGCCCACCCCGTTGGCACCGAACGGATCGAAGAGGATGTCGTTCCAATAGGTCGGGGTGTGGTCTCGACCGATGCGCACTTCGCCAAAGCTGTCGCCGGAAAGGCTGACAGTCGATCGACGATTGAATTGCAGCCCACCCCCGCTTGCGCTTCCGCTGCCGTCGTCGTTGTTGATGCCCGCTTCGAGCCAGAAGCCGGCATCCAGGCCGCCGCCGAGATCTTCGGTGCCCCGAAAGCCCAGGCGGCTGGAGTTGTAGGCGGAATTGGTCAGCATCGTCTGGCTCGTGCTGACCGTGTTGCCCAATGGGGCCTGCGCCTGGTTCTTGTAAGCGCTGACCGATGCGTCGAGGATACCGAACAATGTCACGGCCGATTGGGCAGAAGCGACACCGGCGCCCGCCATGGAGGCTGTGGCAGCGAGCGCAACCAGAGATCTTTTCATCAGAGATTTCTCCAGGACTGGACAGGGACCACCAACCTGTCGGGTAACGGTGGCCCATGCACAGGCGTTCAGTGACGCCCCAGAAGATTATGGAGTAGGAGGACGGGCGGGCCGCGTCCGTGTGCAGGGCGACCGCGATTCGGAAGGTCGGAAGGCGCCCCAAGCCCGCACGATGCGGACTTCTGCATTTCTTTCGCTATTCAAGCGGCGGTGTCTCACCCTCAAGCCGCCAGGTCTTCAACACCGGCACGAGCGCTGCCGACGCGATGGTGACCATGTGCGCGGTCACGCGACCACCCTTGAACGCGACAACGAGTTCCGGACGCCCCTCGCGCAGCATCTGAGCGTTTCTGATGGGTCCAGCACGACCCTGATAGCGAACGCGGTCAGCGATGAACGTGGCGACCTCGATACCGCGTGCTTTGGCCCAACGACGTGCGAGCTCATCGGCTCCCGTCGCGCCACCCTCGATGAGCCGGGTGATCGGTTGGCGGGCGTGAACGCGGTCAAGGACACGAACGATGTAGGCCCAGTCGTCGTAATTGCGACCACCACAGACAAGTACCCTCATGATGTGGCGGCCTCGTTCATGCTTTCTTACTAGAAATGCGCTCGCCAAGAAAGGCAAAACCCGCCGAAGCGGGGATGGTTTGCAATGACTGTCGTCAGTGCGTTGTTCTGATCATGATAGTTCGACAAGCGATCCAGTGCGAGGCGACCGCGGCAGGGAAGGTGTCTCCAACAACAGAAAAGCCCGCACGATGCGGGCTTTTGTATTACACGACCTTGTTCTGTCTGGATTCGCGAACGGCACCTTAGCTGTTCGTCGACGACAAGTTCATGAACTCGACGTCTAACCTCACATGGCGTAGGGGCGTCGTGTTGGACCTTCGGCATGCGAGTCATAGAGTGCAAATCTCACAGTCTCAAGTCCTCGTGGTCGATGGTGGCGTTGTCCTACTACAAAGGTTCGCCTGCTGATTGTGCCCAAGACTGTCCTGGTTGGAGTCATTCGCGCATGGCGTACTTGATGAAGCATTTGAGGCTGATCGGCAGGGTGATCCTGGTCATCGTGGCTGCACCAGTGGTAGTGCTCGTCGCGCTCGCAGTGGGTCCGCTGTTCGCGTTGATTGTCCTTCTGGCTCTTCCGTTCATCTTGGCGTTCGAAATCATTGACAGGAAACTCAAGGACGTTACTGCGAGCCAGGCTCTCGACGAGCTGCAGAAGCTCTACCCGGACGTACCGCGGGAGATGCTTCGAGAATGGGAGAGCCTGATGAAAGAGGATGCTCACAACGCCGGCGACTTACCGGTGCCGACTCATGACGGACCTTATGATGACAGTCCAGAGGATGCCCGGACGAAGCAACCTGAATCCATGCAACAGGGTGAGCCGCCCCACTGAGGCGGCTTTTTCGCATCCGCGGGATCCACGCCGTGCGTCGGTGCCCTACGTGTTGTCGACGGTAGGCGCGTCCGGCCCATTCATCCTGACCCAGTTGACCCCGTTGTCCCTGGCAGCAGGGGACGAGTAGGTCTCGCTTGTCCCGATGGTCTCCCCGTTCCCAGCCAAGACAGTGAAATACGCTTGCCCGTTTGTCGCGGTCAATCGCCGATATCGCATTTCCTGCGGCGCGTTGTTCTTGACAGAGGCGATGCCACCCTGCGCATTTTGTTTGCTTGTGTAGCGTTCGCTGGTCAAAACAATCTCGCCGTTGGCGGACTTCAGATTGAACATGAACTGCGTCCCACTGCGCTTGAGGTCGTAATGTATTGCCATGATTCCTTCTGTCTTGATCGAGTCATTGATGGCCAGACTGCTGCCGGGCAGCCGTGGCTGGAGCGTCGCGCGAATTGCCCGACGGCGCACTCTCCTAGCCATTTCCGAGCACGTCATCCCCAATATGAGGGAGATGGCTCGATGAGTCCGCAACCTACGGCGCTGATCTGCGCGAGCTTGGCCAGGATGTCGGATGCGCGCGGTCCGGATGAAGGGCTTGGGATCGATGGTGTGATGGGCGACGTACAGGTCGATGGCCAGTGCCAGTTCTGCCACGCTGGAGAAGCTGTCACGCCAGATACGCTTGTCGGTGATGTCGCGGAGGAAGCATCAGGCCGTACGTAGGAGCCTCCCGACCAGGGCGCGGCCACCCGCGTCTCCCTGGCCGGTGCCGTGCCGGCCGTTCCTATTGACCGGCGGAGGCGACGGAGGCGACCGCAGTCTTGCCCCCGGTCATCCAGGCGAACGCCTCGGAACTCGCGGTGACGGACGTAGCCGCCTCGACGAAGCGCAGCTCGCCCTTTGCGGTCTCACCGGTAACGATTCCCGCCGCGGACGCCAGGGTCACCGCGCCGGCCAAGATGAAATTCCATGTCGTGTTCATAGCAGCCTCTGTAGACGAGAGTTTGAGGCCAACGAACCGGGCGAAAACGGCGAAAAAGGAACAGCAGCGTTCATTCCGAAGAAACAATGGCACGGTCGCGCCCGCTCTCCGTGCAACAGATCGGGTGCCCGCGGTGGAAATGCCCGATGCCGACCGCACGCCGCCACAACACACCGCCCCCCCGCCTACCTGATCTGAGAGTTGTGACAAATCGCTTCCAGTCGAACCATGGCTCCTCCCCCCAACCGAAAGGAGCCAGGCATGCGGACCCTCTTGATCGACAACTACGACTCGTTCACCTACAACCTCTACCAGTACCTGGCCGCCAGCAATGCACGGCCACCGCGGGTGATCCGCAACGACGAGCTGAGCTGGCTCGAGATCGAGTCGCTCGAGTTCGACAACATCGTCATCTCCCCGGGGCCCGGCCGGCCCCAGCGCCCCGCGGATCTCGGTGTGGTCAATGACGTGCTGCGCCACACCCGCGTTCCATTGCTCGGCGTCTGTCTGGGCCACCAGGCCATCGCGCATTTCTGCGGTGCCAGGGTCGACCTGGCTGTTCGTCCCATGCATGGGCGCCTCGACCGGGTCAGCCACTCCGGCCAGGATCTGTTCCGGGGCATTCCCAACCCCTTCGAAGCCGTGCGATACCACTCGCTGGCTGTCACCGAACTGCCCGTCGACCTGGAGCCGCTCGCCTGGACTTCCGATGGCACCCTCATGGCGCTCCGCCACCTCGCCCGGCCATGGTGGGGCGTGCAGTTCCACCCTGAGTCGATCAGTACGGAATACGGGGCGAGGTTGCTGCGCAACTTCAGGGAACTGACCGAGGAATGGAAAAGCGGGCGCATGCCACGCACGTTCGTCAATCCCGCAGCGAACTGGCCTCCCGCGATGGGCAGCGAGGAAACCACGGTGCACGCACAGTGCCTCGACATCCATCCCGACCCGGAGTCCGTCTTCACGCACCTGTTCGGCGATTGCGAAACATGCTTCTGGCTCGACAGCAGCCTTGCCAGCGAAGGCCGCGCGCGCTTCTCGTACATGGGCAGCGGCACGGGGCTTGATGCCGAGCTCGTCACCTACCGCTCCCGCTCGCAACGCATCGACGTACACCAAGGCTCCGGCACCATGGCGCGTGCCCAGAGCATCTTCGACTTTCTCGACGAGCGTCTTGTGAAGCGCTCGATCACCGGCCCGCCCTTGCCTTTCGACTTCGCCGGTGGCTACGTCGGCTACTTCGGCTATGAGCTCAAGGGTGAACTCGAAGGCGAGCACGCGCACGATGCCGATACCCCCGACGCCCTGTGGATCAAGGTCGACCGATTCATCGCCTTCGACCACGCCGAGCAACAGACCTGGGTCGTCTGCCTCGACCGCACGCCCCTTCAAGACGAGAACAGCGCGTGGATGAAGCAGACAGTGCTTTGGCTCGCGCAGCCGTTCAGTCTCGCGCCAGACATCCCTGCCGGCCTTTCGGCGTCGCTGGGCCCGATGGAATGGCAGATCGGCCTTCGCGACTATCGCCAACTCGTCGTCGAATGCCAGCGCCAGATCCTCCAGGGCGAGACCTATGAGGTCTGCCTCACCAACCAACTGGTCGGCACCGGACACATCGACAGCCTGGAGGTGTATCGCACGCTGCGCGCCCGCAATCCCGCACCGTACGCGGCCTACATCAAGGCTCCCGGGCTCGCGGTGATGTGCGCATCGCCCGAACTTTTCTTGCAAGTGTCGACCGAGGGCCAGGTCGTCTCGAAGCCGATCAAGGGCACGGCGCGCCGGGGCGCCACGGCTGCCGAAGATCTCCAGATCGCGAGCCATCTGGCAGGAGACGAGAAGACGCGCTCCGAGAACCTCATGATCGTGGACCTGCTGCGCAACGACCTGAACCGGGTCTGCGAGGTCGGGAGCGTCCATGTGCCCGGCCTGTTCCAGACCGAGACCTACGCGACCGTCCACCAGTTGGTCAGCACCATCAGCGGCCGTCTGCGCGACGGCCTCTCGGCGCTCGACTGCGTTCGCAGTGCCTTCCCGGGCGGCTCCATGACCGGCGCACCCAAGGTCCGGACGATGTCGATCCTCGATCGGCTGGAACCCACGGCGCGCGGCATCTACTCCGGCTGCATCGGCTACCTGTCGCTGAACGGCGCCGCCACGCTCAACATCGTGATCCGCACCATCGTGTGCGCAGGCGACCGGGTCTCCATCGGCACCGGCGGCGCGATTGTCGCGATGTCCGATCCGGACGACGAGGTCGCCGAAATCGTCCTGAAGGCGCAGGCACAACTGGCCGCCCTCGGCGCCCGCACGGCGAGCGCTACGCCCGCGGAGAGCGACGATGCCTGAGCTCGGCATCAACCAGCGCGGCATCGCGCTGATGGTCGCCGCGATGGCGCTCTACGTGCTGAACGACAGCTTCGTGAAGCTCACGACCCGCCATTTCAGCGCGAGCCAGATCCTCGCGGTGCGCGGCCTTTTCGCCACCATCGTGGTCGCCGCCCTCGCCTGGCGGGCGGATGAGCTGCGCCAATGGCGGCGCCTGGTTCGCCCCATCGTCGGCATTCGCTCGGTTCTGGAGATCACCACCGCGGCCACCTCGGTCGCCGCGCTGGCACTGGCGCCGCTGGCCACCGTCACGGCGATCATGATGGGCGCGCCGCTGATCATCGCGATGGGCGCCTTCGCCCTCGGCTGGGAACGCGCGCATGGCGGACGCATCGTCGCGGTGCTGCTCGGCTTCGCAGGCGTGGTGCTGGTGGTCAAGCCGTCGGCCCGGCTCGACGGCCTCGACAGTGGCGCCGCCTTCGCGCTGCTGTGCGCGTTGTCGCTCGCAGCGAGAGACCTTGTCACGCGCAGGATTCCCGCGCAAATTCCGTCGGTGCTGGTGGCACTCGTTACCACCGTGGCCGTCTGCGGCGCCGGGGCAGTGCTGGCCGCCCATGAGACCTGGCCGCCGCTGGACCGCGTCGAGACCGTCATCCTCGCGGCTGCCGCCCTCTGCGCGGCGCTCGGCAACTACGCGCTGATCGCCGCGTGCAGGGGCACCGACCTGTCGGTGGTCAGCCCCTTTCGCTACACCATCGTGCTTTGGTCCGTCCTGCTGGGGTATCTGGGCTGGGGCGAAACGCCCGACGCCGTGTCGATCCTGGGCATGGCGTTGATCAGCGGCGCTGGGCTGTACGCGGTGTTCAGTTCCCGCCGGGTCTAGATCGCGCCACGTACAGACGCGACACCGGGCTTTGCGCCCAGACCACCGTCCGCCCTTCGTCCACGGGCCGGGTGCCGAACATGACCCATGCATCGCACACGGGGCCGATGTCCTCGACCACCTCGAAGGCGCCCGGATTTTCTTCTGCGAGTGCCGTGAACGCGATGCCCGCAACGTAGCGGCCTTCGACCAGCCCCCTGCCCACCTCCGTCACCGTCGGCTCGTGCACGATCGTCGACCAGGCCGACAGGTCCGCATAGGACTGTGTCGCCGGCTGCACACCCACGCCATGCGCGCGTCCCTCGGCCGAGCAGGCACGCAGCAGCGCCATCGGCCGGCTCGGCGAGATGAAGGCATCGACCACGAAGACCGCCTTGCGATAGGCGCCCGTGACAGCCGCCGCATCGGGATGCACCGCACACTGCAACATGAAATCCGCCCTGCCGGCCTTCAACGCACGTGCGCCCTCATGAAAGTCGTCGATCAGCTCCACGCGGGCCGCATCGGCGATGCCGTGCGCAGCCAGGTAGCGCCGCAACACGAAGTCATGGTTGCTGCCCTCGGGGCCCAGTGTCAGGAAAGTGAGCATGGCCATTTATAGCGCCCCGGAGCCATGAGACGGCGACGCGATGATGTCGTCCTCGATGCGGCAGGTTTCCTCGATGATCCGCTCGTACAACGCTCGCAGGAATTCCGGGCTGATACCGTGCGCGATCGCGTAAGCCTCGGCCCGGCTCTGCACGATGCCGATGCGGTGGGGCTGCATCATCGGCACCCCGTTTCGCTTCTTGTAGTGGCCGATGCGCGCACAGCAGCCCAGGCGCTCGCGCAGGGTCTCGAGCAGCCGCTGGTCGATGGCATCGAGTTCGCTGCGCAGGGTCACCAGCGTCGGAGCCATGTCGGCGAGCATGGCTTTGCTGCTCATGGAATTTCGCTGCATCTTCATTCGATCCTCAACCCTTGCTCTGAAAAGAGACTCGATCGTTGCCCTCCTTCCGCTGCCGATCAACGCTTTCGTCCGACGGAAAGCGAGGCCTACCAGCTCGGGTAGTTCCAGGTGGCTCGCGCCCTCGATGCAATACGGTCTTCGTCATCGCAGGGAACGTCGCATGAAATTCATCGGATTGACCGCCGAGGCCATGCCCGGCGAGTTGCTGCGCAGACTTGGGCGCTACCGCTATCGCGTGTTTATCGAACGACTCCGATGGGAGTTGGCGTCGCGCAACGGCATGGAGTTCGACCAGTTCGATCGCGCGGACACCCTGCATGTGCTGGCGCTGCGCGACGATGGCGAACTGGTCGGATGCGCCAGGCTGTTGCCGACCGAGCGCCCTTACCTGCTCGCCGAAGTCTTTCCGCAGCTGATGGCGGGCGCACCGATGCCGCGATCTCCCGAGGTTTGGGAGATCTCGCGATTCGCCGCGGTCGATCTCGAAGCCGGCATGGGCTGCCACACCGGCCAGTTCGCGTCGCCGTTCACACCGGGGCTTCTTCGCAAGGCCTTGTCCCTCGCCGCCGGCGCAGGCGTGAAACAGCTGGTCAGCGTGTCGCCCGTGGGCGTGGAGCGAATCCTTCGCAAGCTCGGCCTTGGTGCTCGGCGCCTCGGAACGCCGATGCGCGTAGCAGGCAGGCTGCTCATGGCCTGCAGCATTGACGTGCCGGGCCTCGACGAGGCCGCCCGGCTCAACGCAGCAGCCCCAGCACCGCCGCACGCGCCACAGCCGCCGCCCTGCTGTTCGCGCCCAGCTTGCGATTCGCGTTCTTGACGTGGAAGTTGGCCGTGTCCTCGGACACGCCAAGGATGGCGCCTGCCTCGCGCGAGGTCTTTCCGTCGGCGGTCCACCGCATGACGTCGATCTCGCGCGCGGTCAGTTGCCCCACGAGCGGCACGTTGCCTGCGAGCAGGTCCGACAGGACGGTATGCGCAATGCTGACGAACCATCGAAGCATCAGATCCTTGTCGACGATCTCGACGCGCGACAACGCCTCATGCGAGCGCGACAGCGAGAGCAGCCCCACCTTGCCGTCCGCATCGAAGCAGGACTGCGCCCAGCCCACGCGCAGGCCGAAGGAACGGGCTTCGTCCCAGAACTCGGGCGTCTTGCTGAACAGGGCGTCGCTCCAAACCATCGGCGCATGCGATCGGCAGCCTTGCAGCACGCTCGGGTCGGTCTGGAGATAGCCCGCGTCGTCATAGCGCGCCTGCCAGCGAGGATCGTAGGTGTTGAGCATCGACACCCGCGGGTTGGTGAAAGGCAGCGGCTTGCGCAGCCCGTAGGCGCAGTGCTCGAAGCCGATCTGACGTGCGGCCCGCGCGATCCGCTCGAAGGTCTCGGTCACTCCCTTCAAGGATTCGAGGTCATGGAGCAGATCGGCAGACCAGGCATTCACCTCGGACCTCGTTCGGCTGATGGGATGGGAAACCGTGGGCACGGGCCGATGGCGAGCGGCCGCCCCCTAGTCTCTTCAGCCGGCAGGTCGCGGGATAGCGGACCTGGCCCAAGAGTGGACGGGAAATCTCAGGCGCTCAGGCAGAAAAGTCGGTCGCTCGCCGGCCGACTACCTCCGAAACGTGAACACCACCGACAGGTACGACACAGCCTCCTCGCCCATGTCCTCGATCCCGTGCAGCGCCGATGCGTCGAACAGCAGCGAGTCGCCCACGCCCATCCGGATCGACTTGCCTGCGTAGCGGTACACGACGCTCCCCGAAAGCAGGTACACGAACTTCAGCCCCGGATGCTGGAAGGTCACGTAGGGTTCGGCGCCCGGCAGCAGCGTGACCATATAGGGCTCGGCGAACAAGTTGCCTGAAAGCAGATGCCCAAGCAACTCGTAGCGGTAGCCTGCCACCGCGCCGACCCGATCCACCACAATGCCCCTGCCCGCGCTCACGTGGCTGAAGTCCGAGCGCGAAGACTGGTCGGAGAACAGGCGGGAGATCGGCACGTCGAGCCCGCCCGCGATGCGCTCGAGCGTCTCGATCGAAGGGGCGACCACCCCATGCTCGATGCGCGAGAGCAGAGAGCGGGAAATGCCCGCTTGCCGTGCCAGCTCGCCGCCCGAGGCGCCGCTGGCGATGCGCAGCGCGCGCACCTGGGCGCCAAGCAGCGACGCGGATTCGCTGCGGACGGGCTTCGGCGGCACCGTGCGAACCACCGCCAGCCCCGCGGGCAGCTTGAACGGCTTGGCGGTCGGAAACGGCGATGCGGCTTGTCTGGTCTTCATGGCTGGCTCTCCTTTCCAGGGCACGGAGGCGAGGCGGCCCGACTCTCGCCCAGGTCCATCAATCCCCACAAACCCGCGCCAGCCCGCGATCGAGGCCGATGCGGTAGAGCGGCTCCAGTCGATGGTGCTTGCCATGGTCGCCGGCTGCCCTGGCCAGATGCAACTTGCAATCGGGGTCGGCGCGAAGGGTCTGCGTCGCCACCAGCTCTTCGATGAACTGCGTCCGCAGCCGATCCAGCGCGGGGCGGAGCTCGGTCTTTAGATCCGCACGGCGATCCGCCGGCACGCTGCCGCTGCGCCGCCAGTCGGCCATGAGGACGAACTGGACCAGCTTGCTCGCTTCGATCTGGTCCGCGAAGAAGGCCGACGCCAGCTCGTCCGGAATGCCCATGCCGCGAGCTTCCGACGTCGCCGCATCGATGACCTGCTTCTCGCGCGGATCGTTCGGCGGATCGGCAACCGACAGCTTCGAATCCCATTTCGTCAGTGCGACCTTGCGGGAGATCTCCAGGCGTGTCGCGCTCAACTCGACCAGCCTCGAAAAGTCCTGCGCCTGGACTGCCGCTGCGCAAGCAGCAGCCATTGGCGCCAGACCGCCCGTGGCGCCAATCAAGACGCCCGCGAAGAGTCGACGCGGCTTCGAAAGGTCGACTTTCAATTTCATGGTTCCGAATGCAATCACCTGTGCCTCCTGTTTGTTGCTGGTTGCACGTTGTGCCCTGATCCCGATCAATCGGTCAATCCGACCGTTAGACAATCTGCCGAAGAAAATTCCTGATTCGAGGGCTCGAACCCTTGCCGAAGAACTCGTCCGGTGTCGAGTTCTCCGCGATGCTGCCGTTCTCCATGAACACGACCTTGTCCGCGACCGCACGGGCGAAGCCCATCTCGTGCGTGATGCACACCATGGTCATCCCCTCGCGTGCGAGCGCGATCATCGTTTCCAGCACTTCCTTGACCATTTCCGGATCGAGCGCCGACGTTGCCTCGTCGAACAACATGACCGACGGGTCCAGGCAAAGAGCCCGCGCGATGGCCACGCGCTGCTGCTGGCCGCCGGAGAGTTGCGCCGGATAGGCATCGGCCTTGTCCGCCAATCTCACGCGTTCCAGGTGGCCGAGCGCAACCGCCTTCGACTCGGCCTTCGAACGGCGGCGCACCCAGGTCTGCGCCAGCGTGCAGTTCTCGAGCACGGTCAGATGCGGGAACAGGTTGAACTGCTGGAACACCATGCCGACATTGGCGCGCACCAGGTCGGCATGCGCGGCCTCGGGGGAGATGCGGATGCCATTGACGACCACTTCGCCGGCCTGATACGGCTCCAGTCCGTGGATGCATCGCGCGAGCGTCGACTTGCCCGAACCCGAGGGTCCGCAGATCACGATCCGCTGCGACGCCTGCACCTCGAGGTCGATGTCCTTCAGCACCTGGTGGGCGCCGAAATGCTTCGAGAGCCTGCGTATGGCGACGACCGCGGATGCGGCGGCGGCGGTGCTCTCTTTCCAGGCCAAGGGGCCGGCCGTGATCCTCATGCTGAAATCTCCGCAATTAGTACGCGTATCTGAAACTGGATTCGACCTTGCGCATCACGAACATGAGGCCGTAGTTGATGGCCAGGTAGACGAGACCGGCACTGAGGAACACCTCGTAAGGCGCGTAGGTCTCGGCGCTGATCAAGCGTGCAGTGCCTGTCAGGTCCAGCAAGGTGACCGTGCTGGCGAGCGAAGTCGCCTTGCACGTCAGGATGATCTCGTTGCCGAATGCCGGCAGCGCCGTGCGCGCCGCGATCGGCATCTCGACCGTCAGGAAGGATTGGTGCTTCGCGAGCCCGAGGGAGAATGCGGCTTCCTTCGCTCCGCGAGGCACCGCCGCCAGCGCCGCGGCCAAGGTCTTGCCGGTGTAGGAAGCCGAATTCAGGCCCAGCGCGATGACCACGCACCAGAACGGATCGCGCAACACCGCCCACAGCAACGAATCCTGGATCGCCTGGAACTGGCTGGCGCCGTAGTAGAGAAGAAAGACCTGCACGAGCGCCGGAGTCCCGCGAAAGAACGCGATGTAGCCGCCAGCAGTCCGCCGCAGCCAGCCGCGCACCGAGTTCCTGGCCAACGCGATGGGGAAGGCCAGCATGGTTCCCAGCGTGACCACCAACGCCGTGAGGCCGAGGGTCAGCAAGGCACCATCGACAAGCCTCGGCAACGATAGCCAGACGATTCCGATGTCAAACATGGTTCATGCGCTCAGATGTCGCGCGGATCGGCGCTCCGCCGCCTCGAGCAACAGGGTTGCGATGCCCGTCAGGGCGAGGTAGATGCAGGCAGCCGCCAGGTACATGGTGAACGGCTGGCGTGTGGCTCCGGAGGCCTCGGCGGCTTTGCGCATGAGCTCTTCGCAGCCGACGATCGAGACGATGGAGGTCTGCTTGATCAGCACGATGGACTGGTTGCCGAATGGCGCCAGTGCGGTCCGGGCTGCTTGCGGAATCACCACGGTCCAGAGTGCCTGGACCGGGGACAAGCCGAGCGTTCGCGCGGCCTCTCGCTGGCCCTGCGGAACCGCGAGCAACGCCCCACGCGCGATCTCGGCAGCGTAGGCGCCGAAGGAGACGGCAAGCGCAAACACCCCGGCGGCGAAGGCATTGATCTCGACGTATTCGCCGGTGATGAGCGCGAGGGTCAGCGAGCCGCCGAAATAGACCGCAAAGACCACCAGCAGGTCCGGGACGCCACGAATGATCGCCGCGTACAGATAGCCCAGGCTCCTGGGCACGCGATGGCGCCGCAGTTGCAACCAGCAGCCGACCCCGCCGAACACGCTTCCCACGACCAGCGCGGCCGCGGCGAGTTCGAGCGTGGAGAGCATTCCCAGAAGCAGCTGGCCGCCGAATCCCTGAAGCATGGACATCTCTTTGCTCGCGTCCGGCTACATCAACTTGAACGGGAAGTACTTCGCCGTGATGCGGTCGTAGGTGCCGTCCGCACGAATCGCAGCCAATGCGGCGTTGACGCTATCGACCGTCGCGGTGTCGCCCTTGCGCACCGCGATGCCGTTTCCGTCCCCGAGCAAACCGCCCTTGAGGTCGGGACCGACGAAGTCGAAATTCGCGGCCTCCGGGCTCTTCAGGAAGCCCACGAAGTAGGTCACCACGTTGCCCAGGATGTAGTCGACGCGCCCAGCGACGAGATCGAGCTCCGCGGCCTGCGGCGTGTCGTAGAACTTGAGGATGGAGTCCTTGTAGTTCTGCGTCAGGTAGCTTGCCTGGATCGAACCCCGCTGCACGCCGATCGCCTTGCCCTTGAGGGCTGCCGGCGCGATGTCGGCAGGCGTTCCCTTCTTCGCCACAAAGCGCGAGATGGTGTCCTTGTACTTGTCCGAGAAGTCGACCCGCTGCCTGCGCTGCTCGGTAATCGCCATGCTGGCCACGATGATGTCGAACTTCCTGGCGACAAGACCGGGGATGATGCCGTCCCAATCCTGCGCGACGATTTCACACCTTGCCTTCATCTTCTCGCAGAGCGCGTTGGCGATTTCGACGTCCCATCCCTGCAACTTGCCGTCGGCGTTCTTGAAGCTCCAGGGCGGATAGGTCCCCTCGGTCGCAATGCGGTAGGTGGGCTGCTGTGCCTGTGCAAAGCCTGAAGCCGCCGCGGCTGCGACAAGGATGCAGAGCAGCTGCCGGATGATCTGCGGAAGTGCTTTCGAATGCGTCATCAGAGGCCTTTGCGGTGTAAGTCAAGGCCTCTATGTTTTGCGCGTTTTGCAGTTGATGCGACTCTTGCATGCAGTAGTAAATCCGCGCAGTAGCGAGTTGGGCCTTGGTTGCGGGGCGAATGCGGCGCTGGCGATGCATGTCAGGCGAAAAAGGCCTACCCGTTCAAGCAGTTGCGCGCCCTCCCCGCTGAGCCCTTCGTCGCAAGAAACGACGAGATCACCTGGGGCGAGATCTAGGGCCTGGACATCGACAACATCGCGAACTCAAACTGAGTTCGTTCAAGGTTGTCTCATCCAGTTACCCAAGTAAATCAATAACTTAGGCAACTTGATTTCAAAGTTGCACCCCCCGGTTTTCAAAGTTGTTGGGTGCGCGGCCAACGGCCGGTTTCGGGCAGTTTTGTCGTCCGCTGTAGGCCCGGTTAGGGCCCTTTCCGGGCGTTGGCGATGTGGCGGGTAAACGTCTGCAATCCAGCATGAGTTGACTGACGATCGGCAGAACCTACATCTACAGCTTGAGGCGAATCTACTGTGGGCTGTGGAGCGGGGCGCGCCACCGGGTGTCGCGTCGGCCACCTTGATGGAGCCCGCGATGCAGGGCCGTCGCCATCAGTAACGGCGCATTCGTTGCATCTACCCTTGCGCGTACTCGGGGCGCGGGACCACACCTGCCGGCACGCGGTGAAAGGTTCCGAACTTGTGCTTAACCGGGCGGGTATTTGCGAAGCGCATCGGCATGGGCCGCTGAAAAGATTCCGCTTGGGGCCTTTTGCTCCACCAATTTGAGGAGCAATTTGTCACTTTGAAGCACCGAAATGGGTTGGAACCTAGCGAAACGTGTTACCTTTCATTGCGACGAGTTGTTTTGTAACAACCATCTCGCGGACCGGCCGCCGAATGCGACGCCTACGGCGGTGCTGCATTTTTAGATAATTTCATCGGGAAACACCTCTTGCCATACTTGGACGAGATCAATCCGAAGACGGGGCACCTAGACGCCGGTATCGTGCGTGAACGCGGTTTGGAACTTGCTGACAGCTACCGGTCAGTCAGTCCATTTCCACACGTCGTCATTGACGACTTCCTTCCCCCCGAGATGCTCGACATGGTGTTGGCCCACTTTCCAGCGAGCGAGCAGGCAGCCGAAACCTATGATCGCAGCCAAGAGCGGCGCAAGGCCGGCCATAACCCTGATGAACTGGCGCCAGAACTGCGCAACCTCTTCTATGCCTTCAACTCGCGCCCGTTCATCAAGATCGTAGAGAACATCAGCGGCATAAAGGGGCTGATTGGCGACCCCTACTTCATTGGCGGCGGGCTGCACGAGATAGCGCAAGGCGGCCACCTTTCGATCCACGCTGACTTCAACCATCATCCACCGCTCAATCTCGAGCGACGCATCAACGTCCTGATCTACCTCAACCGGGGCTGGAAAGACGAGTGGGGCGGGCAACTCGAACTGTGGGAAAACGACATGAGCAAGTGCGTTATGTCGTGCACGCCTGAATTTAACCGTTGCGTCATCTTCAACACCACCTCGAACAGTTACCACGGCAACCCGCACCCAATTGCGCACCCGGACGGCATACCGCGGAGATCGATCGCGCTCTACTACTACACGGCCACTTGGGACGGCAGCAAGCGCAACCACAACACGCAGTTTCGCGCGCGGCGAGCGACAGCCGACAAGCCCGACTACCGAATCAGGGCCACCGAGCTGGCTAGCGACCTCTTGCCGCCTCTGCTCTTCCGATGGGCCCGCAAGTTGAAGACGCGCATTTCGGCTTAGGCTGCCCGAGCCGCTTCCATCAGGTCATTCTGTCGGTCAACGTGGGCCGCGAAGTGCAAGGACCGCCCAGAGAACGCCGCCGAAATCGAGCGCGACGTGCGAAGCCTCTTGGCCGCCATAGGGGGCCGACGGCGTAAGCTTCCTCGATGCAAAAGAAGCCGAGATCGCTCTATCACGGGCACCGGTTTCCGGCGGTGGCGATCAGCCAGGCCGCTCGCAGCGCTCAACCTTGCTCATGGCAAAGGAAACGCCCTGTCTTGCCGCGGAGCGCGTCGGGCAGCTTTGCGTCTTCGAACCTTGATCACCCGGCACGTCTCCAATGCCCGGATATGGCCGACTGTAGCCGCACGGAGAGTCGACGCAAAGGTTCCGAAGCAGTTGGCCCGAGGATAGGTCGCTCCAAAGCTGTAAACGTCACTCTGCGACGATGAGAGCTCACGATGCGCCGGGTAAACTGAGCGAATGGTCTTTGCCGCGGTGAAAGAAATGAGGAGTGGCCTGCCGATTATCGCGTTTGCATCCCCTGAGGACTGGGGAACGTGGTTGACCCAAGAAGCAGCCACGTCAAAGGGGCTTTGGCTCAAGCTGGCCAAAAAGAATGCCGCGGCACGAAGTGTCTCCCGCAAGGAGGCCATCGAAGTCGCTCTTTGTCATGGCTGGATTGATGGGCAGCTCGACAAGTACGACGACCAATGGTGGCTGGTTCGATTCACGCCGCGCTCGCCAAGAAGCAAATGGTCGGAAAACAATCGCACGGCAGCGTTGAAACTCATCGAAGACGGTCGGATGCTTGCATCTGGTCTAGCACAGGTGCAGGCGGCCCAGGCGGATGGCCGCTGGGATGCAGCCTATGCACCCCAGAGCACCGCCATCGTCCCCGCGGATTTGCAGGTGGCGCTTGACGCATCTCTTGTGGCCAAGCGCTTTTTCGAGGAACTCGATGGCGCCAATCGCTTTGCAATCCTCTACAGAATACAGGACGCAAAGACGCTGAAGACACGTCTCCGGCGCATCGAAAAATTCGTCGGGATGCTCGCGCGGGGTGAAACGATACATCCCGCCAAAAAGCTCGCAAACGGGTAGCGGGCTGCAAGGTCGGCTCGTGGCCGATTGTTGCCTGCCGCACGTGCAATGTGCACGCTCTTCGGACGCCTGCCTCACGCACTTCCAAAGACAGATGTTTGGTGACAGAGTGCGTGGCCCGGACATACCGGTATCATCCCGCTCCCGTCATAGAACGCGGGAGGCCTTGCTTCATGGAGCTTGAGCAAGGCCAGCCATGCTTGGCCCGCGCCTCGTCCCGAGACTAGCATCGAATTCGCTACTGCAACTGGTACGCCGACAGCTCGTGATGGCGAGAGTAGGTCTCGATGAATTGGGGCGGGACCCATTTGAGGTTCTTGTTGTCGTACTTGACGATGCGCTTGACAGATGGCGCGTACCAATAGGTCTCGACAACCTTCGGTTGACCTCCGACAGAGCCCCAGTTTGCCACCTTGTCGTCTACGAAGCCGAAGCCTTCAATCTTGTACGCCTCGAACTTTCCGGCAGGCACCACGACTTCCTCTTTCGCGACCACTTCATACTTCATCGAATTGGTTCCATAGTGAGTACCGTTCTTCCAGTCGTGTTTGGCGCTCCATTTTTTCCCCACCTCGAGTGGAAAGGTCACCAGTGGTATCTCCGTGCGAGTCGCGTCCAGAGGATTCATGCGTTGGGAAAATGTGCGCCTGCGACCCGATTCAGTCGTCACCACCACGTGGTCAGGGTGAATCACTTCCACGGTCTCTTTGTACTGCGTGCGAGAGTCACCTGACCCGCGAAGCTCGAACATCCACCAGTCACCGAGGTTGTATTCAGGGCTGGAGACCTGGGCCAGACACGCCGAGGCCCAAAGATGACTTGCGCCGAAGATGATGGCCTTGCTGACGTTGAACATGGCTTTCCCCTAGGTGGGTGGTCATCCAGCGCATGCTATCCGTGCGGCGCCGCTGGCTGTGTTTGCGCGGCACTCCGCCAGCAGCCCTGTGCACGCGCGCCGCGAACGTCGGCTACTTTACGCATTCTGCAGTGTGGCCGAACGGCTGCTCTTGGCCCGGGAGCGTGATTCCGAAGCCGCTCCAGGGAAGCTGCCCTTCGGTGATCGCTGGGCAATCCGCACGCCCTTCGCAACGCGAGCACGAGGTCCTCACGGTGATTCCTATCGACAACTGCCCGCGGCTACGTTGGGCCGGCCAGGGAGTCGGCCCGAGCGTCCCTTCGGCACACGAGCAGGATCTCGTCGACCTCGTCTGTTGCGATCATTCCATGGCCGAGCTGCAGCTCCTTCTGGAATCGCAATCCGAACGGCATGAATACCCGGTTGTACGCGCACATGGCCAGCTCACGATGATGCGAGAGCCACCACATGCAGATTTCGACTAAGAGCGACGAGCGCTGCTTCATCCCGAACACCGCGATGCGCTCCACCACGAGGTGGTGCTGCGC
>NZ_JBFUHO010000099.1:0-21550 GCF_056402355.1 Variovorax sp. P4_B11 | reverse complement strand
GGCTTCTACTGGAACGACCCGGATGGCCACTTCCTCGAGATCCTCACCCGACCCTACGGCAGCGGCGGCTGAGCCGGGCGCCGCCGAAGCAGACGCGTCCTCCTGTGACGTGCTCGTTGTCGGCGCCGGGCCGTCCGGTATCACCTGCGACGACGCGTCAGCAAGCTCGATGCCGTCGTGCACAGCAAGGCGACGGCCGGCCAACTCAAGCCCATGGACCATGACCGACTATCTGGCCGGTGGCCTGAAGTGGCGGCTGTGGCATGGTCGGCCCGCACAGGACAGGCGTCTCCACGAGGCGATGCTACATGTCTTGGGAAGACCGTGGTGACACGCAGGGCCGAAGTCCCACTGATCCGCAAGCTTACCGTCGAACTGAGGGCGGCCTGCAAGGCGTGGCCCAGACGCTTGTTCTCCACGATGGCGGCCGTATCCACCTGTGGCAGCCGGTCATAGCGCTCATAGGCCAGGCTCAGGCCGTCCGCGCGCAGCTCGATGCGCCCGTCCGGGTATTCGTAGATGTCGATGTAACGGTGGATCAGCTTGCGGCTGGCCAGCGTGTCCTTCAGCAGGTAGATCACTCGCTCGTGCTGCAGGGTCAGCGACAACGACACCTTGCGCTGCAGGCGCCAGGTAAAGATCATGTCCAGGTCCTCGTCCGCACGCACTGGCCGATGGGCGTCGAAGTCGCGCAGCGCTGGCTTGGCGAAGCGGGCATTGAAGTCGGCGATGAAGTGCGGTGCGAACGCGTTGGCCGTCTTCAGCGTGCTGATGCCGTGCAGTCTCAGTTCCTTCACCAGCCGATCCTGTAGCGTCAGGTTGGCGCGTTCGACCCGCCCCTTGGCCTGACTGGTGTTGGCGCACATGATGTCGATGTTCAACTCGAAGAGGACGCGCCCAAACTGAGTGGTGCCACGGCCGAAGTCGGTCGAGTCGCGCACGGACCGAAAGATGCTCGCCTTGTCGCTGTAGAACGCGACGGGTTTGCCGTGGGCCTCCAGATAGCCACGGGTCGCCTCGAAGTAGGCAAAGCTCGATTCGGTGGGCACGAATCGCAGCTGCATCAACCGGCTGGTGGCGTCGTCGATAAATACCAGCAGCGTGCAGGCCGGCGCGCGCTCCTCGAACCAAGCGTGGTCGCTGCCATCAATCTGGATCAACTCGCCGAGGCAAGCGCGGCGGTTGCGCGGTTGGTGTACCTTGGCGGCCCGCTGCTTGCGCGGCGTCCACAGGCCAGCAGCGGTCATGAGCAGGCGAACCGTGTCTTTGCCTACGGCCAGCCCATGACACTCGAGAAGCTTCTCGCTCGCCAAGGTGGGGCCGAAGTCCGCGTAGCGCTCCCGGATCAATGTGATCGCGCGCTCTGCAGTTCCGGGCGCCAACTGGTGGTTGCTGGGGCGACCGCGCTTGCGCGACACCAGGCCGGAAGCACCTTCAGCCGCGTACCGTTGGACAAGCCGCTCAACCTGTCGTCGGCTGATTCCCAGCCGCTGCGCGGCCTGGCCAACTCGCAGCACCCGATCCACCACGGCTTGGATCGTCTTGAGCCGGTCTGCTTCGCGCATCGTCATCGTGATCGTCGCCGTTGATGTCGCCATGGCCGTACCCCAAGCCCAGAACCTGGGTCGGGCGACTTTGCGACATTACTAAATCGCTCCTACACTTTCGAGCAGCGCTAATGACAATTATGTCAAGGGCCTTCGGAGGTGCTCACGCCGCCGAGCGGGGAGGGCGGTCGGCAGATTCATATTCCGGTAGGCCCCGTTACTCCGTCCTCCGAAAATCCGCACGACAGGGCAGAAGAGGGCGCCACGGTCTTGCGGCCTCGCGACAAACTGTCAGGGCCTTGCAGGGTCGGCCTCGCCGACTCTCGCACATTTGGCACCCTCGCAGGAGTCCTGTCATGCCATTCCTCGCGCCCTCGTTCGCCCGTCTGCCACCCCTGGCCTATCTGCTCGCCGACCAGATGGAATCGCGCAAGAACATCACCCGCCATCTGGGCGTGAGCCTGCGCACGCTGCAGCGCTACCAGGCCAGCGGCAACGCACCCCGCGCGGTGTACCTGGCCCTCTGGTTCGAGAGCCACTGGGGCATGGCCGCCCTGCACACGCAGGCTTACAACGAAGCCCAACAGGCGCGCGCCTGGGTCGCCTCCCTCGAGCGTGAATGCGAACGGCTGCCCAGAGTCATCCGTGCGTACGAGAACGCTCAGGCCCAACCTGCGGCCAACGCGCCGGCCTATCGCCTGGTTTGAAGCACAAAGGGCGGAGGCACGGGACGTGGGGCCCTGGGTGCGTCGCACCCGTCGCGGGGCGCTTGGCTCCTCGAAAAACCGTCGAGGTTGAGATCCAGATTCGGCGCGGCGGGGCTGGCGCGTTCGCCGCGTTGTCCGAGGTCGTGCTGCACCATGGCGGCGATGCCGACGCGCTGGTCGTCCTTGCGTATGAGGTTCTTGCGAGGAGCTCCTTCGGGAATGCGAAGTCTTTGCCCAGCTTGGATGCCACGTAGCTGCGCATGGCAGCGATCAGGCCCCCCTGCCGACTCGGTCCGGCACTGCGCATGTCACGCGGACCACAGGGCGCGCCCAGCCGGCGCGCTTGACCGCGATCAAGGGATGAATGTCGAGGGCAACGCGCCATCGCACTGACGAGTTTCGTGATTTTTTTGTGCTCGACCTGCCCGGTGCGGCCGTTACACTAGGTTTCAATAAGAAACAAGACGAACGTGGATCTTCTTCAGCCGCGCGGCGACGCTCAGCGATCAACCCGTTCGCCGTCTGCACCCGCTGGGCCGGACCGGCTCTGCGCACCAAACACCTCCCCTGGAGCTTTCATGACAAACCCGCGATCTCCGCGGCGCTCGTTCCGCACACCATTGGCCGGCGCGACGCTCGCGCTTCTCCTTTTCTCGGGGTGCGCCGTCCAGACTCCGCCAGTGCCAGTGAAGGATTCGGCGATCGGCCCCGCCGCCCAGGCAAGCGCGCTGCGCGCACAGATTGCCGCGCCACCATCGGCCCCGATTCTCAAGCGCAAGATTGCGCTCGGCCGGATCACCAACGAGACCAACTACGGTCAGTCGCTTCTGCGGGACAGTTCCAACGACGTTCTGGGCAAGCAGACAACAGATCTTCTGAGCAAAGCCCTGACCCAGTCGGGCGCCTACTTGGTGTTCGAGCGGCCGGACATCGCGAAACTGCAGGCCGAGAGTGCGCTCATGGCCACTCAACTGAACCTGGTCGGCGTTGACACGCTAATCATCGGGTCACTGACCGAGTTCGGCCGCAAGACAGTAGGGCAGTCGGGCTTCGCATCCTCGAGCAAGAAGCAGGTGGCGTTCGCAAAGGTCGATCTTCGCTTCGTGGACGTACGGACAGGGCTGGTCTACTTTGCCACGTCGGGCGCGGGCGAAGCCTCCACTGAAACAGCCTCCACCTTTGGGTTCGGCTCGCAGGCCTCTTACGACGGCACCCTCAACGACGCAGCGATCCGCCAAGCCATCTCGGACGTGGTGCAACGTATGACATCCGAACTGGGGGCGCGGCCTTGGGAGACCTCCATCCTTGCGGTGGAGCAGGGGAAGTATTTCATCTCCGGCGGCAAGGCCCAGGGTGTGGCGCCCGGCATGACCTTCAGCGTCAGCACGCCAGGACGCCGAGTCAAGTCGCAGCAGACAGGCTTCGACATCACCCTGCCCGGAGCCGATCTCGGACGCCTGCGCGTGGAATCCAACTTCGGCGAAGGTGAAACCAACCAGGGCTCCATTGCCTCTCTCACCAGCGGCAGCCTCCAAGGCTACAAGCCCGAGGACCTTGTGGTCCGATATCTGGGAGCAGCGCAATGATGCGGTTCGGCGGACTTTTCTTCGCAGGCGTGCTCGCTGCGTTCCTCGCCGGCTGCGTGCAAATGCCGACGGAAAGCCAGGGAGCGGTGGACATGCGTCCCCGCATCGGCTTCATCGTGGCGCCCGGGATCGACGGATCAACTGCTCGTGTCGTGGTCGATGGCCTGGATCTCGGGCCGCTCTCCAACTACCGCGACAGCGCGGGCAGCCTTCCGCTGTTGCCGGGCACTCACCTGATTCAGGTGCAGGAGAGCGGCCGCGTCCTCTTTCAGGAGCGGGTCTACCTCGCCGATGGTGCCCGTCGAAACCTCCTTGTCAGTCAAACCTCCCCATGAAGAAAATCTCTCTGCTTTTGGCAATGACGGCCGCAGTGTTCCTCTCAGGTTGCGCGAACCGCAACCAGCTCTACAGTTGGGGCGGCTATGACGGGATGCTGTACCAGCAGTACAAGGACCCCACCAAGGCGGTGGAGATGCGAACCCAGCTCGAGGCGCACGTGACCCAGCTTGAGAAGAATAAGCAGAAAGTGCCGCCTGGCATCTATGCGGAAATCGGCACCTTGTACCTGCAGACCAACGATCGAAAGAAATCCATCGACTACTACCAGCGCGAGGCGGCGGCATGGCCTGAAAGTGCGGGAATGATGAAGGCCATGATTGCCACAGTCAGCCGACGGGATGCGGTGGCCGGCGCGGAAGTGAGTGGGAAATGAAGAAGATTTTCGGACTGCTCCTGCTTGCGCTGGCACTGACGGGGTGCGTTTCGCAACCTCAGCGTCAAAGCTTCGATGCCTTCACGGCTGCCGCGCCGCGCTCGATCCTGGTTGTTCCGATCACGAATAAATCGCTCGACGTCGACGCACCTAACTACATGCTGTCGACGCTCTCTATCCCGCTCGCCGAGCGAGGCTACTACGTCTTTCCGGTGAACACTGCCAAGGTGGTCCTCGAGCAGGAGGGCTTTTACGAGCCAGAACAGGTTCACCAAGCGCCTCCGGAGACGCTGGCCAAGATGTTCGGCGCGGATGCGGTGCTCTATGTGACCATCAACCGATGGGACGCACAGTACGTTGTCTTCTCCACCACCGTCACCGTGGATTTCGACTACCGGATGGTGGCCAAGGATGGGACGCAGATCTGGAAAGCAAACCAGCGCATGCAATACTCCCCGCAACAGAACAATGGCGGATCGCCACTCGCCAACCTGATCGCCGCCGCCATCACTGCCGCCGTGACACGCGCTGCTCCGAACTACCTGCCCTTGGCCCAGCAGGCGAACACGCAGGTGCTGCTCGTTGGCACCCAGGCGCTGCCTCTCGGCCCCTATCGCAGCGCCAAACCCTGAGCCGAGGAGGGAGGGCTTCAGAGGAAGCTTGCCGACCGAACCCGTCACCATGGACAGATCCGACCAACTCAAACAAGTCTTTGCGTCCTCCCGCCTCGCGGAGGTTCTCACGCTGCGCATCGTCGACTACAAGGGTCCACCGAAAGATTTCACGGCGCTGCGCTTCCAAAGCAATGTCTATCGTCTTCGAGCCATCGAGATTTGGGAAGGCGGCGGCAACCCGTGGTTTCGGATCTATCACGGCGACAAGATCTCTCCGGAACTCAAGGCCCTGATCGATGGCCTCGAAGGCTTCGTTCGCAAGACGTCGACGGCCAGTTACACGGACTACTTCGGCAACCCCGAGGCGATCGCGGCCGCGATTGGGAACATCCTTCTCGACGGTGGAGCAGGGCTAGTCGCGAAAACCACGCCCATCCTGACGAAGAACAGTGCCTACGAAGGCCTACTCCTGCCAGATGTCGACGTGAGCGACGTCGACGTCCTCGGTCGCACGTTCACCTGGAAGGAGCTGCTTGCGATCGACGAAGATTTGACCGAGGACAATGCGCTGAAGAGGACTCTCTCCCAACCAGGCGTGTACTTGCAGCGGTCGCCCGACGGCAAGGCGCGCTACGTGGGCTCAGCATCCAGCGACAGTGGGATCCTGGGGCGCTGGCTGAAGCATCTGACGTCCAACGGCCACGCCAAGCATCTGAACCTGTATGTGCTGGAGAATGGCTACGCCAAAGTGCTCTTCACCGTGCTTGAATTCACCAGCGACACGCTCCCGGCCGAATCACGCTGGAAGGAGACGCTTGGGACTCGCAACGCCGGCGCCTACGATGCTCTGAGGTTGAACAGCAATTGATCCGCAGCCGGGCTGTCTGCTCACGCAGATCACACAAGATGAAGTGCTCTGGAATGCAGGCCGACGCATTCCCGTTTCATGAGGTCGCCAAAGAGCGCAGGCAACAGAGGACCAAAGCAAGAGGTGAACAAGATGCTGAAGAGCGACACATCGGAAGGGCGCACGGTGGCGCTGTACTGGGACTTCGAGAACATCCACGCTGGCCTGTGTGAAGAGAAGCAGCCGGGCTCGTATGCGCGGACAGAATTTCGCTTCAAGCCCCAGGAGCCCTTGGTCAACGTGCAGGCGGTGGTCGACTTCGCTGCCTCCTTCGGCCCCATTGCTATCAATCGAGCCTACTGCAACTGGCAGTGGTATGGCCGGTATCGCGATGCGTTGCTGCAGAACGCGGTCGAATTAATCCAGCTCTTCCCGCCCGGGGGCGCGGCCAAGAACGGTGCCGATATCAAGCTGTGTCTGGACGCGACCGAGGACGTCGGCCGATTCGATCACATCGGCATCGTGATCGTGGTGGGCGGCGACAGCGACTTCATGCCTGTGTCGCAAAAGATCAAGGCCGCCGGCAGAACTTTGATTGGTGTCGGAACGCGGAAGTCGACCAACCGTCACTGGGCCAAGAGCTGCCACGAGTTCCGCTACTACGACAACCTGGTCGAGGTCAGGGAAGAGGCGATTGCAGTCGCGACATCCGAGCCCGAATTGCCAGCGGGCACGCCAGCGGACGTGATGTCGTCTGCCGGCGCAGAATCGTCGAACGGGGTAGTGGACGGCTCCACCACCGCGGCAACCGAAGGAGTCGCGCGAGACTTGCCCGTGGACCTGGTTCGCCGAGCACTTCGGCTGCTTTCGGAAAAGAAAGCCGACGTGTGGGTCAACAAGGCCGAAATTTGGCCCATGGTGAAGAGGCTGGATCCCACGTTCGAGCTGACCGAACATGGGCACTCGAGCGTTTCCGGGATGTTGAAGGTCCTGGCGGCGGACCTCATCGAAATCCGGAAGGGCGAGAACGACCAGCAGGTTCGCCTGCGCTGATGCGCTGAAGCGTTGCCGCGCAGTGATCAATGCGGAGGCACCGCCATCATCGACCAACTGGCAGGTCTGGAGTGCAAGCGACGAACAGGACTCCCTAGCCAGGCACGCTCCCTCTCGACGACTTTTGCAGCGAAGCTCGGCTACTAGCTGAACTGCCTCTGGTCCACCTCGTGCGTTGTGCATCCTTCAAGGTCCAGACGGGCCTGCATCGCAACAGTCGAACACCGAGCGAGTGTCTCTCAGTCGATTAGGTCTTGCAGGCTCGATTGAGCGCTTGAGTTCGACGTGCCCGCCAATGAAGTAGATCCCACAACTTTGAACGCGCCATTGGGCACAGGCTTGAACGGATCAGAACTGATGTCAATCTCGTAGTATCGAAGTTGGGAACCAAACTTCCCCAACGCGACACCCGTCACGGCCGCAGCTCCAGCAGCCCGCAGGAACGCGGCGGCGACACCGAATGAAACTCCATACGTGGTGCAGTCGTCGATGACGACGACGTGCTTGTTCTTGAGGCGACTGCTCTCGGCATAGTACGGGTTGAGGTGGATCGTTCGAATCTGTTCTGAAGGGTCCGTCCGATCCCCGGCACCGCCGGCTGACCGCTTCGATGAGATCGTGTGCCGGATGAATAGCGGCTCGTCCTTCTTCGCAAAGCGGACGCGTGAGACGGTTGTGCGCAGGCGATGCGTGAAGTCGCTCAACACCTCGGTGTCGTTATTGCTACTACTAGAGGACGGGTATACGCCCCATACCAAGTCGTTCTTGGTCGCGAATCCTTCCATGAGAAGAGACCGGGCCGTTACGGCAAGTAATGCATTCAGCTTCGCCCCGCCGCTTTTCACAGTTGAGGTGATGCCCATGGCAAACGCTTGCTGGGTTCCCGTGAGTCCGTACTTTTTTGTAGACAGGTCTGACAACGCGCGCACGTTGTATCGGGCGGCGTCACCGGAGAACCACCATGTGCCAGACCACCCTGCCGTAAGTTCGATAACCTGGCTCAGATCAGTGAATGAGGAAACACGTACACCAAGGGCAGCGACCGCTGGGTCTGCAGACCAATCGGCAGCGACGAGGAGTGCACCACCATTCTTTCCCATTTGGATGTCGGTAGCATTGCTCGCCAATACAAGCACGTCGAAAGGATTGAGCGAGAACTTTTCAGCGTTGCGCGAGACTATCCCCCCCCCTTGACGACCATACTCGTGAATGTATTGCACACCGCTTCCAGCGAAGGATGCGTCAAACCATGCCGGCTGCTTGTGATTTGAGACGAGGGCTGTGGGGTTGCCATCTGCCTTGGCCTTCTTTAGGACCGTTACTAGGCTCGGGTCTGGTTTGCCTTGTCGCAGTACGGCATCGGGCGAGGTCAGGACTATCAACACGCTTCTTCTCCTTTATTTTTAGATCTCGGCCGGACGCCGACATTCACGATAACTGATGACTCGGCACCGGAAGCGCCGTTTCGACTAAGTCTCTGAACGAGACGATCAGGTCGCCTAGGTGAACTTCGATTCCCTCATTCGTCTCAGGCTCGCCCTCCGCGATTCCGTGGATATGAACCCTAATCGATCGCGGTAACGTGCGAACCAGGTAGTCCAGCACCTCAACGAGGGGCGCGTCACACGGGTACCCGCCAGATCCCCCCGAAAGTGGAAGCGCGGTTTGGCCAGTCGCTGCACCGTGTTTCACAAGCACCGACTTTAGACGCTGGTGTTGCGTCCCATGATCAAGGATCAGAAATTGATCAGCAACGCGTTTCATGTGCGAGAGCACGTCTTCAATGTAGAACTGAGAGCGCGTCGCTCTGGACTCGTCGACTACGCGCTTTATCGAATAAGTTCTTCTAAGTTCATCAAGCTCTCCTTGCAAGTGGTCCAACCTAGACAAGGTGGCGACAACGTCAATGTCGAAGTTTGATATAGGCGTGGGCGCAGCTTCGGACGTCGTCCCGCCCCACAACCTGACGGTCTTGAGTATGGCGATGTCTTCAGGGCCCACCTCCAAGCGATATGCGGCAGGAGGAACGGGCTCTGCCGCTTCCGCTTCTCGCGCGAACGTCGGGCTTTGCGCCTTCGACTCGAGAGGTGGTGTTGGGAACGACGAGCGCGCATGAACTGCACTACCCGCTGGCTTGTCCCCTTCATCGACGGGCGACGACTCGGGCGTCTGAGATGCCGTGGTGGGCTCTACCTCGGGCGATGCCTCAAGGTGCCCCGTCTCGACGAGCTTCAGGTAGTCCGCGCTTCCGCGAACAACCCTTATCAAATCTAGAGAGGTCAACGGACACCGAAGCAGTGCGGCTCGTTGGGAATCTGTTCCGTCTGCGATGACAAGGTTTGCCTGAACTCTTGGCTCGCCATTTTCTCGGTCTTTGTCAGTAGGGTATGGGATCGCAAGCCATCTTTGATAGTCGAGGGCGGCGCGCGATGCATGCAGGCTCCCGCCTTTGAGATCAGACTGGACCATCACCACACCTTGGGCCATCCCTGCTTGGGTTTTGTCCCGGCGAACGAACTGGGGGCCCGCTGCGCTTCGGCCGAATGGGAATTCGCTCACTAAAGCCCCGCCGGCGTCGAGGATGTCCCTGGCAAGCTGTTTGTGCTGCGAAGGCGCGATCATATGAAGCCCGTGTGCCAACACGGCCGACGTATGACCACGAGCATCTAGAGCGGCTTGGTGAGCGACTGCATCGCACCCAAGCGCGAGACCACTCACCACGCTCCAACGCTGGTCGGAGAAGAAGCTCGAGATGCGTTGAGCTATTCGAACTCCATGTTGAGTGGGCTCCCGTGTCCCTATGACTGCAACCGACTTTAGCGGCTCCGACGCAAGTATGCCCTTTACAAAAAGAAGAAAGGGGTCGTCCTTGGTTTGAGCGAGCAACTGAGGATACTCGTCATCGACGGCCGAAAGGATTCGTGCTCCGTGCTGCCTTGCCTCAGCTAGCTGGTCGTCAGCCCAACGACGTGCGTTATCCCAGACCGCATCAAGTGACTTACCTTCAACTGCACGCCCAAGTTGAGGCACATCTAGGCACATCTCTTGAATTGAACGCTCCCAAAAGCTTGGGAGAGCGGCGATCCTTTTCAGCGTCGCCGGTCCGACACCCTGCAGAGCGGACAGTGCGAGTAGCACGTGGGTTCGGGAAGAGATGAGATTCATAGACGTCGAGGATGCTTGGGCCACTGCGCGCCAACACACATCGCTCAGCGCATGCCTCTTCCATAGAGCGCGGCAGCCGAGCTCTGCTCGATTCCTGGATTCAGGCTAAAGTTGCCTGTCTAAGGGGAGAGGAGAACACACTTTCGATGACTCTTAGCTGCTGAAGGCGAATAAACATGGCCTGCTCACTCACGCCAAATTCCTTCGCGAGACTCGCAATCTCGGTCTCATCAGAGAGGTCATGCGAAATAGCTGCCGCCTTTAGCATCGGTTCAGGCATCAGCAGGGCTGCCGAAAATAGGTTCGCTTCCCGCTCTTCTTCAGGCGTTGTTTCCGACCCCGCCTGGTTGTAGATCGCAGATGTGGCTTGGCCCACTCGCTGGAATACCCGAATTTGGTTGGTGTCCACGATCATCCTGTCGCTCGTTGCATGCAACACGAGGTGCCCAAGTTCGTGACCAATGGTGAAGCGCTGACGGTTCCCGGCATGTCTCTTGTTGACGAGAACGTGCTTCTCGTTGCCCTTCACGATTAAGACGCCGGAGATGTCGTCCTCCAGTTGCTCAATGTGAATTCGGGCGCCAAGAAGCTTTGCGATGGAGTTCACATCGACCGGGGCTTTACTGATGTCTGCCTCACGAATCAACTGTAGCGCCTGAGCCTCGATGGACTTAGGAGTGTGAGACATCATTCTTCCTCTCGGGGTTTGTCAATGTTTTTTCCAGCGCCTGCCTTAGAAGGGGGTGGCCGCTGGTGGTCAATGCTTCAGCAATGCTGTGTACGTCCAAGGAGCTGCCGGTCGAAGTAGCGGCGAGCTCTGAACTTGGCGGCAGCATGTCGGCCGGGCTTACGCGAAGCGCTTCGCATATTCGATAGAGGACGTGCAGCGGGACTTTCTGCATACCCTTTTCGATGTTGGTGATGGAGGTCCGCTCAAGTCCGACAAGTTCAGCCAAACGGGCTTGTGTCATTCGCGCGCCAGCATCCGACGCTTGCGTTCGTAGCGCTCGAACGCGCTCACCCAACTTCAAATAGAGACGTCCTTCGTCGATCACTGGTACCCCGCCGTTGGTCGAATCTACTTCCGTCCGCGGTAGATGTCAACAAGGCTGACATAGCTTTACGTAACGTAGGCGCCATTGACACGCGCCGGTCGGTGCCCCCTATAATGTCAACAGCATCCACAGAAACTTTTGTTGGTTTTGTTGACATCAAGAACGGAGGGCGAATGAAGGTCCAGAAATAAAACAAGGGGTCAAACCTGTGCAGGCTGACCCCCTGAGTGAACTTGCGCGAACGCTCGTCCGGTTGGAAGCCTCGAGTTTCGCGTAGGTGAGCCAAGGCGTCAACCTGCATGGGAGAAGACCAAATCTGCGTGCGGCTTTTTGCACGTTCCATTGGTTCTCTTTTGCGAAAGGAGTGGCGAAATGCCCCTCATCGAAAACTCGGGCGAAGACGCCCACAAAGCCGACGGCGCGCATGCTCACCGTCATCCTCAAGT
Source organism: Variovorax sp. P4_B11 (assembly GCF_056402355.1). Taxonomy (NCBI): domain Bacteria; kingdom Pseudomonadati; phylum Pseudomonadota; class Betaproteobacteria; order Burkholderiales; family Comamonadaceae; genus Variovorax; species Variovorax sp. P4_B11. The sequence continues at coordinate 9,818 of NZ_JBFUHO010000099.1, read as the reverse complement.
CGCCGTCGCTGGCGTCGACCTCGTCCTGCGGTCCATTCACTTGGACGATCCGACGCCCACGGGGGCTCAGATCGCGCAGGCGGCTGGATTCAGCCAGCAGCCTGAGACCACCGTTTTGCAGTGGTTCGACCACGGCACGGAGGACATCAGCCCGACCGAAGTTGCGAAGCTGGGCGATGGACTGAACAGGTTCATCGTTGCCGAAACCGACGATCTGCGTCGCATGACCATCGAAGGCAATCGCTTCGATTGGCCTACACGCACTATTTCGGGGCAGCTCGTGCGCAAGCTCGCCAGCATCCCACCGAGCAAGCAGCTCTACCTGGAGCGCGAAGACAAGCCCGATGAACTGCTGGCAGACGATACCGTCGTGGATCTTTCTCGCTCCGGTGTGGAACGTTTCGTCGCACGAGCACCCAAGTGGCAACTCAACGTCCAGGGCGAACTTCTGACTTTCAATACCCCGACCGTGGTGGTGCGCGACGCGCTGGTCCAGGCTGGCTTCAACCCCGACCAAGGCTGGCATATCTTCCTGAAGGTGCAAGGCGCGCCGAAGGAGGAGGTGCAGCTGGATTCGGTCATCGACCTGACGCGCCAGGGCATCGAAAAGCTGCGTCTCACTCCCAAGGACGTCAACAACGGCGAAGGCGTCGTGCACCTGCAACGGCAGTTCAAGCTGCTGGCGTCGGATGAGCGCTACCTCGACGCCAATCATCCGAACTGGGAAGCGATTACCGAAGGCGGCCAGCAATGGCTCATCTTGGACGACTACCCCTTGCCTGCGGGCTTTTCTCAGCGCAGCGTGACGGTCGCGCTCGAGATTCCGCCGACCTACCCGATGGCGCAAATCGACATGTTCTATTTGCACCCCGAGGTCACCTTGCATGGCGGGGGCCAGGTTCCCGCCACCGAGGCGCGCGTGAATATCCGCGGCAAGTCGTTTCAGCGCTGGTCGCGTCACCGCGGTAACGGGTCGATGTGGGTGCCCGGGACGGACAACGTGATCACGCACCTCGCGCTCGTCGAGTCGGCCCTCGCCAAGGAGGTCCAGCAATGATGCCGGCCTCGAGTCTGACCCTTACGGCAGAGGTTCACGCGAAGTTGCGTGACCACCTCTTCCCTGGTGATGGTCTCGAGGCTGCAGCAATCCTGATGTGCGCCCGCGTGCCGGGCGCTCGGCAGCGATTGCTGGCTGGAGATGCTCTACTGGTGCCGCATGCAGACTGCGTGCGGCACGTCGATCAGCTGCGATGGCCAGGCGCGGCAATCGAGCAGGCGATTGACGTCGCCGAAGTCGACGACCTCAGCCTGCTTCTGGTTCACTCTCATCCCGGCGGCTACTTTGCTTTCTCCGACTTGGACGACCAAAGCGACCGCATGACGATGCCGGGACTTTTCCAGGCCCTTGGGCGTCTGCACGGCTCTGCAATCATGGTGCCCGACGGTGCCATGTTGGCGCGCACGTACGGCACGGACATGCGTGCACAAAGCCTCGACTTCGTCTCCGTGGCCGGCCATGACTTCGAGAGATGGTGGTGCGACGGGAGTTTCAGCCCGCGCCCGATGGCATTCACTTCCGAAACTCGCGACGAGCTCAAGCGCCTCACAGCGTGCGTGGTCGGCGCTTCGGGAACCGGCTCCATCGTCGTCGAGCAGCTCGCCCGCCTGGGTTTCGGCCGCATCATCATCATCGACTTCGACCGTGTCGAGCTTCGCAATCTGAATCGCATCTTGAATTCGTCGCTCCGCGACGCGGAGCTGGGTGAATTGAAGGTCGAAGTTCTGAGTCGAGCAATCCACAACTTCCGAGGGCCGGGCGTCGCGATACCCATGCCGAGCTCGATCCTGAACCGACGTGCAGTGGTGCAAGCCAGCCAAGCAGATTTTCTGTTCAGCTGTGTCGACTCGCAGGAAGGCAGACAAATCGCCGACTTGATCGCATCCTCCTTCTTGCTCCCTCTCTTCGACGTTGGAGTGACGATCCCGACGCGCCAGGCCAAGGGCAGGTTGGCCATTGGCGACGTCTTCGCGCGCATCGACTACGTGAGGCCTGGCGGCCCTACGTTGTCGGACCGAAGCGTCTACACCCAGGGCGGACTCCGGGCTGAATACTTGCGTCGCGTGGACCCTGCGGGTCATGCACAAGAAGTGGCAGCAGGCTATATCCCGGGCGCACACGAGGAGGCGCCGTCCGTCATCACGCTGAACATGCGGGCGGCATCCGACCTCGTGTCGGACTTCTTGGCGCGGCTCTATCCATTCCGCCACGATGCCAACGAGCGGTTTGCTCGACGCACAATCAGTTTGGCTGCGGGAGAGGAGGAAGTCTTCTCGGAGGACGAATTTCCGCATGGGCCCAATCATTGGCTTGGCCGGGGCGCGTCCGAGCCGCTGCTCGGCCTGCCGGCGCTAGCGCCGGGCGAGGCCGAGAAGGAAGGCTGAGACCCATGTTGTTGAGCTTTTTGACCGGCATCCAGAAGGCCTGGGAGCGCTGGCGTCCTGCAAGGAAGCTCGTGAGGATCGAAGGCGACAGCCTTCCGAGAGTCATGCCACGCCGTGACCTTGTCCTCGCGCGAGACGGCGAAGAGGAATGGTGCGTCGGCATGCGGTGTCCATGTGAATGCGGGCGCACCATTGAACTGCTGGTCATCCCGGAAGCGAATCCAAGATGGAGTGTCACGACAGATGCGAAGGGCCGGCCGTCCCTGAGACCGTCTGTTTGGGTCAAAGACGGGTGCAAGTCTCACTTCTGGGTGCGCGAAGGGCGCATTCAATGGTGCCCGAAAACGTAGCAATTTCGCCATCGAGGCAAGGCCTGTTCGGCAGGCCTTGACCTCGGCGCAACCAGAATCAGCTCATATGCTTCCCACAGATACGCCGGCGGCGCTCGCGACTGCGGTCGCCCTGGTTGGCGCCTCAGTCTTTCTCATCGCGGTACTTGGGTTGAGGCTTGCACGTCGGCTTCCCTCGGACGTGCGAATCGTCTGCTACTTCTTCTCGCTGACGGTAGTTCTCACGGCGCTGGTAGCGATGTGGGCAAATGCAGCGGGCGCCATTGATAGTGACGGCACCTTCCATGGACGAATCGGCTCAGTACTGAACCGCCTCCTCCGAACACTTCTGGACTTGGATGCATCGCTCAAGCTCCTTGGCGGGCTCGTTACCGTTGTAGTCCTGCCTCAGGTGGCGAGCTATGTACTCGGCGGACTTTTCGGATGCGGGACGTCCCCAATCCTCGTTGGCCGTGCGCTGCAGTTTTTCGTATGGAGCCTCGCAAAGTCTTTGGTCGTTGCCTCTGGCATGTTGATGGCACTCGCAGGTTTAGGCGCCACTGCAGGGTGGAAGGGCTGGAGCGTTACTGGCGCCGCAAGTATGGTGTCAACCGGTATGGCGCTGAGTGCCATGACATTTGTCGTCCTGTACCTCTACAGGTTTGAATTCAGCGATGCGTCCTGGGGCAGGAGCCCGTCTCATGGTCATGGTCGCGCGCGGGTGCGGCTCGTCTCAGCTCACGCCTGGCTGACACGCAACGTAAGTGGGCGCTCGGAAAAGGACCGCGAGGCTTCTGCGCCGCCCGACGAGAAATAGCCCTTCTGAACGCGATGATGAAGAATGCCCAACTCGGTGAAGCGGCGCTGGACGAGGCAGTGCATTCCGCCGCTGACCTAAGCATCCCGACGCAGGCGCGCGAAGAGGACCTCGATCTGATCTCGATGGATGCGTCCGACGTGAACAACTGTGGGCGTCCGCAGATCCAGTTCCTGGTCGCACGGCTCAGCCCGCAGGCCGCCGCACGCTGCGGCCATCGTCAAGATGTGTTCGCCGCGTGTTTACTAATCCCCACGGCGGAGGGGGCGAAGCGCCCTTGTTGCGCGAGCGCTATGCGCGCTCCTGTCGCGTCAGGAAAGCCTACTTTCCGGGAAGCTGAACCAAGGCATATCTGTCGGCGCAACGAAGTACCGACAAGCGCCACTTTCCTGCGCACAGTTGATGCGTCGCCCGTTGTACAGCGTAAGCGGTCTACCAAGTTAGTGTAGTGCGCTCGAAATAATGGAACTTATTCTATGCGGCACACTCCGACCTCGACGGAGGTCGTCATGCGAATTGCCCCAAGGATCGAACTGGATGCTGCTGTTCAACGAGAGTTGACGGCATTGGCGCGGCGAGGCCGCGTCGAGGCTCGTGTGCAGCAACGCGCCAAGATCGTGTTGCTGGCCGCTCAGGGCTGGCAGAACAAGGACATCGCCGCCGAGGTCGATCTGGATCGGCGCCAGGTGGCCTTGTGGCGCCAGCGCTTCCTGGATGGCGGTGTGGAGGCCCTGATGCACGATGCGCCGCGCCCCGGGCGCACCCCCAGCGTGACCACCGCCGATTTTGAATCGAACATCGTGGACAAGACGCTGCATGACAGGCCCATTGCTGCCACGCACTGGAGCACGCGCACGCTGGCCGCGCAGCTCGGGGTGGGGCCGACGACGATTCGCCGCGTGTGGAAGCGCAATGGCCTGAAGCCGCACCGCCAGAGCAGCTTCAAGCTCTCGCGCGACCCGCGCTTCGAGGACAAGCTGCTGGATGTCGTGGGGCTGTACTTGAACCCGCCCGAGCGTGCCCTGGTGCTCAGCTGCGACGAGAAAAGTCAGATCCAAGCGCTCAACCGCACCCAGCCGGGCTTGCCGATGAAGAAAGGCCGCGCCGGCACCGTCACGCATGACTACAAGCGCCACGGCACGACCACGCTGTTCGCCGCCTTGAACACCCTGGACGGCACGGTGATCTCGATGTGCCAGCAGCAACACCGCCACTCGGAGTGGTTGCAGTTCCTGCGCCTGATCCAGCGCAAGACGCCCAAACACCTGCAACTGCACCTGATCGTGGACAACTATGGCACGCACACCCATCCCGACGTGCAGACGTGGTTGGCCAAGCACCCGCGGTTCGTCATGCACTTCACGCCGACGAGCGCGTCGTGGCTGAACATGGTCGAGCGCTTCTTCCGCGACATCTCGGAGAACCGCATCCGACGCGACAGCTTCACCAGCGTGCCCGAACTGGAATTGGCGATCGATCTGTACGTGGCCCACCACAACGCCAACCCAAAGCCGTTCATCTGGACCAAGAGAGCCTCCGACATCCTTGCCAAGGTCACGCGAGCCAAGGCCGCGCTGGCACGGAACACAAGATAAGTACATATCTGAGTGGCGCACTACATTAGCTCGCACAAACGACTGCAAGCTGAAGCGATCGAGGGGTGACAGACCCTAACCGATTGCGAAGGGGAAGTACGGCTTCGACCGGGGCTTTTCAATCTTCGGGTGCTGACGGTTACCCGACAAGCGCAACACAGCGGGTTCGGCCAGGTTATGCACGTCGAAGACGCTAAGACACTTGTAATTGTCTCCTGTGCCACGACTTGCCCGAGCCCAATTTCTCGCACCATCGACAAGACTGCGTGAGTAGTAGCCGCCGTCACTTCCTTCCCCGGCCCCTTCGCCGACGGCGCACGAGTACATTGTCACGAGTCCACCCGAACACTTGGTCACTTCGGCGTCGAACGCCGCTCGGGCAACACTTGGGGCGAGTCCCGCGGACTCTGCTTTCTCCAGAAGGGCTTCAACAGCGATGTTGGTCCTCCTGGTCACAATGCGGCAGCAGTCCACTACGAGGGTGTGCTTAGGAGCGCCGACCTTCAGCTTGTCGGCGCTGATGACAACACCCTCCTTCAACTGCACTCGAGTGCTCCCGTCGTGGTGATCTCCATGACCTGCGAATACGACGAAGGAATAGTCCGCCGACTTCAATAAGGACAAGTGGACGTCGACCTGAAGGGCCCCCGGATTCCTTAGTATCGTGAGTTCGGAGGCGTTCCAAGCACCACCTGCAGGGCTTCTGAGAAAGGCCTGGAAGTTTCCCAGGTCGGCCTCCACCCCGATGAGGTCTTCGTCGAGCCCGCCGATGAGCAGTGCGGCACGTTTCAAGATTTGGCTCCCATTGGCTTGGCGGCTGGCCCATCCAGCCGTGAAATGATTGAAGTCACCAGTCGTTCGCCGCAGCCCCCTATCACGGCGCCCAGCACTAGGACGTAAGGCATCTTCCCTCCGCCGGTTAGATTGGCAAAGATGATGTCGGAACGAATTGCTAGTGCGACCACCAATCCAGAGATCCCTCCCGCAATCACACGAGTGCAGCCCTCGAGCTTGTACATACGTTTGCCTGACGAGGCATCCGACAACGTCACCTTGCCCGCCCTGGCGATCACAGAGAACAGCGCGCCGATGGCGCCAGCACAGAGGCATATGAGCAGCCAGAAGGCGCCTTGGCCAAAGAGCGACCGCAGGGGCTCGCGATACGCCCAAAGAATAGGGGCCGCGATCACGAAGGGACTGGCCGTGACGAATGCTCCCATGAGGTACCAGTCGCGCGCAACTTCCTCGGTGCGAGCAAGATAGTACTGTTTGGCAATAGCCAGCGTGCGCTTCGCTGACGCGTACTCGAATGCCAACATCGAACGAATGGCCTCTCCCAACAATCGTCGGTAGTGTTCCGAACGTTCAATGCCGAGAGCACCGCAGGGCAATGTTTCCAGATAAGCCAATTCGTCCAAGACAGTGGTCTTTTGTTTGGAGTCGAATTTATCGTGCTGGGTCAGATTATCATCGTACGACGTCGTCGTTTCCCAGTCGATTCGACCCCGCTCGTCGAGTCGCACGATGTAATCAGCACAGGCGTAAACAAGGACGCCGCCCGTGTGATGAGTCCAAATGTCGAGGTAGTCACCCCTCCGAGCGGTCGACGCATTTGCGTGTGCGACTGGTTCTTCTAAAACTTCCATGTCCGTTCTCTCGACTCTTCGCCGAGACTTGTCGGCACAGGCCAAAAGTGTACATTCAACGCAGATCTGCGGGTTGGTGCTCGCATTGGATTCTCCCTGTCATTGCAAATTTCTTGGCGCCGCAGCCGAGCAGGTCGCTCCGCCATCACGCAGGCGTGGACACAGGTCGAAGCCCAGCAGCTTGGCGATGGCCATCGCCGGATTCGTGTACCCATGAGTATCTACCGCCACCAGCGATAGCTGCATGAGCGTGGGCGCCGACGCGTAAAAACCAGTACTTGGCCCCGCGTGCCCCTCCTGCTTGTGAAGCTTCTCCTCCGCTGGGCCGGCGAACTCGGTCACCGCCTCGACCAAGGTCGACCAGCTTCGTGATCTGCTGGCCGAAGTTGCGCGTGCACGTGATCACGAAAGTTGCGGCGGCTGCCGGCGCGACCGCATTCACCGCCTTCCTTTTCAGCTAAGGTCCGCTGGCATTTCGACACACTCCGGGTTTTTCCTCGTCTCCTCCATGGCCTATCGTGAACATTTCTCCAAGCTGGATCTTGCAGTGCCTGCTGCGCAAGCCCTGCTGGGCGGCGCCCGCAACCTTCCGATCCACAACGTTGCAAGAGGGGCCCGGTCTCCAGCAGCTGCCTACAACGTCTCGGTGGAAAACGTCGTCCGACGCCTCCTCAAGGTCGCTCAGTTGGTCGACGAAGGGCAGAAGGACGGAGTCTTCGCGCATGACGCGCCGGAGGCCAAGGGCTCAGACCTGCTGGACGCGACGGATCACATGCTCGATGCATTAGTCGAGCACATCGAAGACTGCGGCGGCATCATTCAGAGTTTTTTCCCCCGGACGAAGTGAAGCGCTCGGGTCAGGCCGTCGCGCGATTCAAGAAATCCATCCTTGAGTACCGAAGTCACGTCGCCAACATCGTCAACTACATCAAGCATTCGCAAGGACGGCTCCGGCTCGTCGTCATGACAACGGATGCGATATCGACGCTCGGCTACTATGTGGAAGGCGTTACGCGCAGCGGCGGCATCGGCCCGGTCGGCACTGTCCACCCGAATGAGAACTCGGCCTTCTCGTACAACCGGGACTTGCCTTTTCATGCATGCCATATCTTCGTTGTCGGCCTGAGGCTGGCTGAGGCGCTCACCGACATTGATCCAGGGCTGCACGCTGGCAACGGCAGCGAGATCCGCAATACCAAGCTCGGCGCGCTGCTCCCGCTTGTCTCCGCGCTGCCGAAGACTTACTTTCCTGATGAACTGCTTAAGGATCAGCCCTATCTCGATGTGAGCGTCCAGGACGTAGTGCTGGAATTTCCGTCCCAGCGCGTCCGCCCCGCCACGCACGGCCGCATGACCGTAAAAGCATTGTTCATGAGCGATGGCGCCACGAAGGAGTTTTCCGTTCCATATCTCGGGCTAGCCGAACTGAACAAGACGTTCGCCTTGCTGCAACAACGTCGTCCATTCGCGCGATTGCTCGTCTAAGGTTTTGGAGGCTGACCGAGGCAGCGCGCGGCTCGACCGCAGGCGCGAGCGTTTCAGCAAGGACCCGATCTCGTCGAATCATCAGCATTCAAGGAGCGGGCTCATGTTCAGATCGCGGTCCTGAACTTGGAATGCGTTTGGGTTGGTTCCTCGCTCACAAGCCAAAAGCCAAGACGGCGCCCGCAACATGGAGCGTGAGAGCTCGGTGGGCTCGTTGACCCGCGGAAGAAGGTGCAATCATTCTTGCCCGCGAGGCCCTATTCGTCCTTGGTCGACCGCGGCCCTGCATCCATCATCCGCGCCACCGCGCTCACCTGCGCGGCACCTGCCCGGAAATACCCCCCGACAGTCTCCACGCTCCGATGCCCCGTCATGGCCATCGTCTCCTGCAGCGGCATGTTCTGTCGCCCGGCCTCCGTGACGAACCCCGATCGCAGCGAGTGCGCCGAGAAGTCATCCCCCACGCCGGCCAGCGCACACCGTGCCTTCACGAGGTCCCGAACGGCCGTCCCCGAGAGCCCGTCCGTGCCCAGCTTTCCGTTCTTGAGGATCCGACGGAAGAGGGGCCCCGAGCCAATGCCGCTCGCCTTGAGCCTTGAGCCAGGATTCCAGCGCTTCGGCGGCCGACCCGACCACGGGTTTGACATCTTCGGGCCGCACCTTCCCGTTGTGGTTGGTCTTGGAACTCGCCAGCGTGTACATAAAGTTCCCCCCATCGACCCGTCGCAGGTTCTCGAAGACTGCTTCTGAAACCTCCGAGCGCCGCCGCCCGCCCGAGGCCCAGGCAAAAAGGAGAAGGGCGCGGTCGCGCTTTCCCTTGAGCGAGTCGTCGCAGGTTTCCAGAACCGCTTCCAGCGGCTCCCTGGTCAGCGCACGCTGCTTGTGGGGCAGGGCGTTGCGCTTGGCGTAGGCTTTTCTCGTCTTGCTCAGCAGCGCCTTGACCGCGGCGTCCACGCACGGATTGGGCAGCTTGGAAAGGTGGTGCGCCATCGAGAGCACCGAGATCCGGTGCATCAAGGTGTTCAGGGCCGGCGCGCCGAGCTTGCCCTTGAAGCCGGCCTCGACCAGGGCTTCATCGATCGCGGGCGGCAGCTGGTGAACGAGGCCCGCTTTTGGGCCCGCCTTCGTCGAGCGCTCGGTGTGGTAGTGCCAGCCGATTAGCACGTTACCGTCGTTCGAAGTTTGCATGTATTTGGAAGTGACGAGCCCCAGTCAGACGTCAATTGGACTTTGGTCGCTCACTGCGGCACGACGCTGTTCCCGGGCCTATAGAGCCGGCCGCGCAAATTTGAACACGCTGCAAAGTGGATAGGCTGCTCCGATGGGCGAGGATAGAGCCCGGCATGACAGGAGCAGAAGATGAGCAAGAGACCCCGCCGCAACCACTCAGCGGCCTTCAAGGCCAAGGTGGCGATTGAGGCCTTGGCCGATGGCAAGACGATTGCCGAGATCGCACAGAAGCACGACGTACACCCCAACCAGGACGACGTACACCCCAACCAGG
>NZ_JBFUHO010000098.1:0-21900 GCF_056402355.1 Variovorax sp. P4_B11 | reverse complement strand
GGCTTGTAGTAGGTCTTGGTGTTCAGATCCTCGCTGTCGCCAAACACCCAGCTGGTCTGGGCTGCTTCCGAGAAGGTGTTGCTGCGCTGCGCCAGGAACTCCAGCGTCTTCACGCCCAGGTACTGGGTCGGGCTGTCCGGCAGCCACGCCACCTGCCCCATGGTGGTCGAGTAATCGCCCTCGTTGTTGCTGTCGTAGGCACCCACCTGCCATGTCATGTTGGTGAAGCGCGCAGTGGCGGGGTATGCGTTGTTCGCCGCTGCCGGGTAGGTCGTCGAGGTGCCAGCGGTTGCCGTGCCCGTTCCGTAGCGGTAGGCGATGCCCGCGGCCTGGTTCATCTGGGATGCAATCGTGCGGTAGGACGACGCATTGACCTGGAGCGCGCTGTCGACGATGTCGCCCGCGACCGGGGTACCGCCGCCGGTGCTTGGCACGGTGGGCGTCGTCGTTGTCGTGTCCCCGCTGCTTGTGCTTCCGACCGTATAGCAGGCYTTSACGACGCCAGGCGCGGGATCCTGSCCGAAATAGGTGTTGTTGCAGGTCGCCGTCCCCGTCACCGTCTTCTGGACCCAGCTCGAGCCGGCCCCGTACTGCACGGTCGTGGCCGTGGCGACGGTGAACGAAGCGCCTTCATTCGCCAACAACGTGGAAGTCGTCGGGGTCGTSGGGGTCGTSGRGSTCGTTGTCGWGCTCRCYGAATAGCAGGCTTTGACRACGCCAGGCGCGGGATCCTGGCCGAAATAGRYGTTGTTGCAGGTCGCCGTCCCCGTCACCGTCTTCTGGACCCAGCTCGWGCCGRCCCCGTACTGCACGGTGGTGGCCGTGGCGACGGTGAACGAAGCGCCTTCATTCGCCAACAACGTGGAAGCCGTGGGGGTCGTGGAGCTCGTTGTCGTGCCGGTCTGCGCAAAGCACCCCTTGAGAACGCTGGGGGCGGGATCGCTGCCGAAAAAGGCGTTGCTGCAATACGCCGAGCCGCTGACGGTCTTCTGGACCCACGAGGAGTTGACGCCGTACTGGACGACCGTGCCGCTGGGGACCGTGAACAACTGGTTTTCGGTCGCGATGCTGATCCAGCTCGCGTCGAGCTTCTGCACGGCGGCTTGCTTGCTTCCGCTTGCGGCCAGCGCTGCTGCATCGCCGGTCGATTCCGCGTCGGCCGACTTGGCCGCCGTTGTGGTGTCGGCTGTCGCGCCCACACCCGAGGTGCCGCTGCCCGAGCTTCCACCACCGCAGCCGGCCAGGATCGCCAGCAACACGAGATAGGTAAACTTTGATATTACTTTCACACTTGATTCCTCCAATTGACATGATTTTTCAGCCTTAGGCATGTCAACGCAAGCAAGTGGAGTCGGATTTTTCCTACATTTTGTTCAGGTACATCGGGTTACTCCTCTCCTCTTTTCAGCCTAGAACTAAGTCTTTTGTCATAGACAACGGGCGAGAAGTGCAACCAATTCGTTGCCAACGTCGATGAAAAGACCATGATGGCCTTACACCCTTTCACAAAAAGGGCGACTCGTGTTCATTCGATGCACAGCGCCGGAGGCTCGGCGGAGCGCCTTGAGGGCGGTTTCGGGAGGGGAATGAAGCGGACGGCTCAAGCGCCCGCAGGCCACGCCGCCGCGGCTAGGGCCTGTTCACACTGTTTCCGGAGTCGCGAAGGCATGCCCGGACGGGCCAATCAAGGCGCGCGACGCCGCATGTGCGTTGGCACATGCAAGGAGTGCAACGCCGAGTGGCCTGTCCGGGCATGCCTTCCCTGCGGGTTGCCCGGCCAAGGGGCCGTCTGCGGCGTTGCCCGCGCTTGCAAGGCGCAAGCCTTGCTGCGCACGCGCGCCTTGCAGCCAGCCCCTTGGCCGGGCAACGCGATCTCCGGAAACAGTGTGAACAGGCCCTAGAACAGCACCCGGCTGCGGATCGTCCCAGGCACCTTGGCCAGCTTCTCGAGTGCCAGGTCGGACGAGGCGGCATCGATGTCGGTCACCACGTAGCCCACCTTCTCGTTGGTCTGCAGGAACTGCGAGGCGATGTTGATCTGGTTGTCCGAGAAGATCCGGTTGATCTCCGACAGCACGCCCGGGACATTGCGGTGCACATGCAGCAGGCGATGCTTGCCCGGATGCGCCGGCAGCGCCACCTCGGGGAAGTTCACCGACGAGGTCGAGGTGCCGTTGTCGCTGTACTTGACCAGCTTCTCGGCCACCTCGAGGCCGATGTTGGCCTGCGCCTCCATGGTGGAGCCGCCGATGTGCGGCGTCAGGATCACGTTGTCGAGTCCGCGCAGCGGCGACCGGAACTCGTCCCTGTTGCTGCGCGGTTCGACCGGGAACACGTCGATCGCGGCGCCCAGCAGCTTCTTCGCCTTCAGGGCCTCGGCCAGCGGCTCGATCTCGACCACGGTGCCGCGCGAGGCGTTGATCAGGATCGCGCCCGGCTTCATGGCCGCGATCTCGGCGGCGCCGATCATCCACTGCGTGGCCTGGGTCTCGGGCACGTGCAGGCTCACGATGTCGCTCTGCGCCAGCAACTCGGGCAACAGGCGGACCTGGCGCGCATTGCCGAGCGGCAGCTTGGTGACCACGTCGAAGAAGCAGACGTTCATGCCGAGCGCCTCGGCCAGCACCGAGAGTTGCGCGCCGATCGAGCCGTAGCCCACGATGCCCAGCGTCTTGCCGCGGATTTCGAAGGCATTCTCGGCCGACTTGAGCCAGCCGCCCCGGTGCGCCACCGCACTCTTCTCGGGCACGCCGCGCAGCAGCAGGATGGCCTCGGCCAGCACCAATTCAGCCACCGAGCGGGTATTGGAATAAGGGGCGTTGAAGACCGCCACGCCATGCTCTCGCGCAGCCTCCAGGTCGACCTGATTGGTGCCGATGCAGAAGCACCCCACCGCCACCAGCCTGTGCGCTTCGGCGAACACCTCGTCCGTCAGTTGGGTGCGCGAGCGGATCCCGAGGAAATGCACATCGGCGATGCGCGCCTTGAGTTCGGCATCCGGCAAGGCACCGGAAAGCGACTCGATGTTGCTGTAGCCCGCGGCCCGCAGCACCTCCACCGCCGAAGGATGGATGCCCTCGAGCAGGAGGAACTTGATCTTGCTTTTGTCGAGTGAAGTCTTGCTCATTCCGGGGCCAGAAAGTCGAATGACGATGCTAGCATGGTGCGCCGCAGCACGACGTGCCTGCCGCGGCGCACCAAAAGGGTTTCCCCGGCTGGTGGACGCTTCGTGGCGCGCAAAGAATATGTGACGCTGTCGTGTCATACGCGCGACCTAGCATCCGCGCTTTCATTTCCCCCTCAGGAGTCTTCATGCGATTCAAAACGCTCGCCATGGCATCGGCGCTGGCCGCAACGCTTTCCACCTCCGCGTTGGCACAGACCGAGATCCAGTGGTGGCATTCGATGACCGCCGTCAACGGCGAATGGGTCAACGACCTGGCCAGGCAGTTCAACGAGAGCCAGAAGGACTACAAGATCGTGCCGACCTACAAGGGCCAGTACGACGAATCCATGACGGCCGCCATCGCCGCCTTCCGGGCCGGCAACGCGCCGCATATCCTGCAGGTCTTCGAAGTCGGCACCGCGACCATGATGGCCAGCAAGGGCGCCATCGTTCCGGTCGGCCAGGTCATGAAGGACGCCGGCGAGAAGTTCGACCCGAGCGCCTACATTCCTGCGGTGGCCGGCTACTACACGGCGCCCAACGGCCAGATGCTGAGCTTCCCCTTCAACAGCTCGACCACCATCTTCTATTTCAACAAGGACGCCTTCAAGGCGGCCGGCCTGCCGACCGACAAGGCGCCCGTGACCTGGCCCGAAGTGGTCGCCGCCGCGGCCAAGCTCAAGGCCAGCGGCCACAAGTGCCCGTTCACGACGGCCTGGCAGAACTGGACTCAGCTCGAGAGCTTCTCGGCCTGGCACAACGTCGAGTTCGCGACCAAGAACAATGGCCTGTCCGGTCTGGACACGCGCCTGAAGGTCAGTTCGCCGCTGCACCAGCGCCACGTCGAGAACCTGGCCAGCATGGCCAAGCAGGGCCTGTTCATCTACAAGGGCCGCGGCAACGTCCCCGAGGCCTCGTTCGTGTCGGGCGAGTGCGCCATGATCGCGACCTCGTCGGGCTTCTACGGCAACGTGGCCAAGAACGCCAAGTTCGCCTACGGCCTGACCGCGCTGCCCTACTACCCCGATGTTCCGGGCGCGCCGCAGAACACGGTCATCGGCGGCGCCAGCCTGTGGGTGATGGCGGGCAAGAAGCCGGAAGAGTACAAAGGCATCGCCAAGTTCTTCAGCTTCATCTCGACACCTGAAGTGCAATCGGCCAGCCACAAGCGCACCGGCTACCTGCCGATCACCACGGCGGCCTACCAGCTCACCGACAAGTCCGGCTTCTACAAGGAGCATCCGGGGACCGACGTCGCCGTGACCCAGATGATCCGCAAGGTGACCGACAAGAGCCGCGGCATCCGCCTGGGCAACTACGTGCAGATCCGCGCGATCGAGGACGAGGAGCTCGAGCAGGTCTGGAGCGGCAAGAAAACCGCCAAGGAAGCGCTCGACGCCATCGTGACGCGTGGCAACGAGCAGTTGGAACGCTTCCAGAAGGCAAATAAAGGCTGACGCCTTTATTTGCCTTCTGCATTCAGGTTGGCACCCCACCCTGCCCTCCCCGCCAAGCGGGGAGGGTGCTTGCCGGTGCTTGGCAAGGTGCTTGGCAAGGTGCTTGGCGGGGCGCCACACACGATAGACTCGCAGCCCCGCCGGGCCTAAGAACCGGCGGGGTTTCTTTTTGAGGGATTCATGGAAAAACGCGTCGTCTTTCGCTCGGGCTGGCTGCCCTGGGCGCTGCTAGCGCCGCAAATGGCCGTCATCATCGTGTTCTTCTTCTGGCCGGCCAGCCAGGCGCTGATGCAATCGATGCAGATGCAGGATGCCTTCGGCACCTCGACCGAATGGGTCGGCTTCGACAATTTCAAGCAGTTGTTCTCGGACCCGAAGTACATCGACTCCTTCGAGACCACGGCGCTGTTCTCGATCCTGGTGGCCTTCTTCGGCCTCACGATCTCGCTCGTGCTCGCCGTCTTCGCCGACCGCATCGTGCGCGGGGCGATGCTCTACAAAACCCTGCTGATCCTGCCCTATGCCGTGGCACCCGCGGTGGCGGCCGTGCTGTGGGTCTTCATGTTCTCGCCCTCGCTGGGCGTGATCGCCTACGCGCTCGGCAAGATCGGCATCGACTGGAACCACCTGCTCAACTCGACCCACGCCATGACGCTGATCGTGTTGGCCGCGGTCTGGAAGCAGATCTCCTACAACTTCCTGTTCTTCCTGGCCGGCCTGCAGTCGATTCCCAAGTCGTTGATCGAGGCCGCCGCCATCGACGGCGCCGGGCCCCTGCGCCGATTCTGGACGGTGCAGTTCCCGCTGCTGTCGCCGACCACCTTCTTCCTGCTGGTGATCAACATCGTCTACGCCTTCTTCGACACCTTCGCGATCGTCGATGCGGCGACCCAGGGCGGGCCGGGCCGGGCGACCTCGATCCTGGTCTACAAGGTGTATTACGACGGCTTCAAGGCGATGGACCTCGGCGGCTCGGCCGCGCAGTCGGTGGTGCTGATGGCGATCGTGGTGGTGCTCACCGTGATCCAGTTCCGCTACGTTGAAAAGAAGGTGAACTACTGATGGTCGAACGAAGCCCCACGCTCGGCATCCTGGCCCATGCCGTGATGATCTTCGGCGTCCTGATCGTCGCCTTCCCGCTCTACCTGGCCTTCGTGGCATCGAGTCACACGGCCCAGGAAATCGTGCAGGCGCCGATGCCGCTGCTGCCCGGCGGCCACCTCTGGGAGACCTACAAGTCGGCCCTGTTCGGTCGCACGGCCGGCGCCGGATCGACCGCGCCGGTGGCCCGCATGATGTGGGTCAGCCTGGTGTCGGCACTGGTCATCACCTTCGGCAAGATCGCGATCTCGCTGCTGTCGGCGTTCGCGGTGGTGTACTTCCGCTTCCCGTTCAAGACGCTGTGCTTCTGGGCCATCTTCGTGACGCTGATGCTGCCGGTCGAAGTGCGCATCGGCCCGACCTACCAGGTCGTCTCGGACCTCGGCATGCTCAACAGCTACGCCGGCCTGACGATTCCGCTGATCGCCTCGGCGACCGCCACCTTCCTGTTCCGGCAGTTCTTCATGACCGTGCCCGACGAGCTCATCGAGGCTGCCCGCATGGACGGCGCCGGCCCGATGCGCTTCTTCTGGGACGTGCTGCTGCCGCTGTCGAAGACCTCGATCGCGGCGCTGTTCGTGATCCAGTTCATCTACGGCTGGAACCAGTACCTGTGGCCGCTGCTCGCGACCACCACCGAGGACATGTACCCGGTGGTGATCGGCATCAAGCGCATGATCGCCGGCGGCGACGGCCAGAACGAATGGAACATCGTGATGGCCACCGCGCTGCTGGCGATGCTGCCGCCGGCGCTGGTCGTGATCCTCATGCAGAAGTGGTTCGTCAAGGGACTGGTGGACACGGAGAAATGACCCACCCCCAGGTTGGCTCACTTCGTGTAGCCGCCCACCCCCTGCGAGGGGGCAATACCGGCGGCCCGGCGAAGCCGGTTCCGCGGTATTCCTGGAACAAGATCGGCACGCGCATGGCGTTGGCCGCAACAGAGAACTGAGAAGCACATGGCAGCACTTTCACTGCGCAACGTCATCAAGCGCTACGGCCACGGCCCGAAGGCCAACCAGGTCATCCATGGCGTCAGCGCCGAGATCCCCGACCACGAATTCGTCGTCATCGTCGGGCCTTCGGGCTGCGGCAAGTCGACGCTGCTGCGGATGGTCGCGGGCCTGGAGGAAATCAGTGCCGGCGAGATTCGCATCGGCGACCGCGTGGTCAACAACCTCGAGCCGTCCGAGCGCGACATCGCAATGGTGTTCCAGAACTACGCGCTCTATCCGCACATGTCGGTCTTCGACAACATGGCCTACGGCCTGAAGATCGCCAAGGTGCCGGTGCCCGAGATCAAGACCCGGGTCGACAAGGCAGCCAAGATCCTCGAACTCGGTCACCTGCTCGAACGCAAGCCACGCCAGCTCTCGGGCGGCCAGCGCCAGCGCGTCGCCATGGGCCGTGCCATCGTGCGCCAGCCCAAGGTGTTCCTGTTCGACGAACCGCTGTCGAACCTGGACGCCAAGCTGCGCGCCCAGACCCGGCTCGAGATCCAGAAGCTGCACCGCGAGCTCGGCATCACCTCGCTGTTCGTGACCCACGACCAGGTCGAGGCCATGACGCTGGCCGAACGGATCATCGTCATGAACGGCGGCGTGATGGACCAGTTCGCCACGCCCGAAGAGGTCTATTCGCGTCCCGCCACCACCTTCGTCGCGAGCTTCATCGGCTCGCCGCCGATGAACCTGCTGAAGCATGCGCCCGGCGTGCGGCCCGGCATGATCCTCGGCATCCGGCCCGAGCACCTGAGCCTCGATGCGAGCGGCTGGTCGGTGCAGGTCGAGCATGTCGAACTGCTGGGTGCCGAGCGGCTGATCTATGGCCGCATCGGCGACGAGCAGCTGATCATGCGGGTCGACGAGGGCCACACGCCGCCGGTCGCCGGCGACACCGTCAAGATCGCAGCGCGCCAGGACAAGCTGCACTGGTTCGACGCCGGCTCCGGGAAGAGAAGCGCATGAGCGCAGCGTCGGCTGCCTGGCCCTACCCGCGCTGGATCGCCCATCGCGGTGCCGGCAAGCTGGCGCCGGAGAACACCCTGGCCGCCTTCCGCCTTGGAGCCGAATACGGCTATCGCATGTTCGAATGCGACGCCAAGCTCAGTGCCGACGGCGTGCCCTTCCTCTTGCATGACGCAACGCTCGAGCGCACCAGCAGCGGTCGCGGGATCGCAGGCGAGTTGCCTTGGGCGGCACTGTCGCAGATCGACGCCGGTGCCTGGCATTCGCGCCGCTACGCCGGCGAGCCGCTGGCGAGCCTCGAGGGCCTGATCCGCTTCTGCCTGGCGAACCGCTACGCGTTGAACATCGAGATCAAGCCGACCCCCGGGGTCGAGCGCCTGACCGGCGAGGTCGTTGCCCGCCACACCGCGCAGCTCTGGACAGACGCGGCCCAGCCGCCGCCCCTGCTCACTTCCTTCGCGCCCGACGCCCTGCGCGGTGCGCTCGCCGCCCAACCCGGACTGCCGCGCGGCCTGCTGCTGGACACGCTGCGCGAGGGCTGGCTCGACGCGGCGCTGGAACTCGGCTGCGTCGCCGTCGTCTGCAACTACGCGCTTTGGGACGGCGCGACGGTGGCGCAGGTGCACGACGCCGGAATGCGCGCGCTGAGCTACACCGTGAACGACGAATGGGCGGCCGAGCGGCTGCTCGCCCTTGGCACCGACGGCATCATCACCGACCGCGTCGACCGCTTCAGCCCCACGTGAATGTGGAGGGAGCCCCATGCATTCCGTCACTTCGTGTACTCGCGGCGATCCGGCGCCGGCCTGAGCCCGCCGACGGCTTGTTTCGAACCGGCAGCCAGCGGCTTCTATGATGAAGACCATGCGCTGGCTCCCCCATCTCAAGGCCCTCCTGCTGGCTCTCGCGCTGTGCGCCGCGGGCGCCTGGGCGCAGGACCCCGCGCCCGAGACCACGCCCACGGTGGAGTCGCTGCGAAGCCAGCTCGAGGCCGTGCCGTCGCAGATCGAGACCAGCGCCAGCGTGCGCAGCGTGGTCGAGCAGCTCAACGCGATCAGTGCCGCGACCGACAAGTTCATCGCCGCGCGCACCGGCGATCTCAACGACCTCAACGCCCGACTCGGTGAACTCGGCAACGCGCCAGCCGCCGGCGCGACCGAGAACCCCGACATCACGCGCCGCCGGGCCACGCTGACCAAGGAGCGCAATGCGCTCGATGCCAATATCCGGCTGGCGCGATTGGTCTCGGTAGATGCCCAGCAGCGCGCCAGCGAGCTGCTGGCCAAGCGCCGCGCCCTGTTCGAAGCCCAGCTGACCGAGCGCGCACCCTCGCCGCTCGGGCGGGAATTCTGGGAGGACATCGATGACGCCTGGTCCGGCGACATGGCCCGGCTCGACCAGCTCGGCGCCGAAGTGGCAGAGGGCTTCGAGACCGCGCGCCAACCGGCCCATGCGGTGGCCGTGCTCGGCACGCTGGCGGTCGCCCTGCTGGTGGCCGTGCTGGGCAACTGGCTGGCCGAGCTTGCGCTGGCCCGGTTCGCCGCGCGCTTCCTGCCACCCGGCCGGCTGCGGCGTTCGCTGCTCGTGATCGCAGTCGTCACCGCCAACGTGCTGCTGGTCGGACTGGCGGCGCAAGGCGTGTTCGCCGTGTTCGACAGCCATGGCATCTGGGGGCCCCAGACCCGCAAGCTCGGTCAGAGCGTGGTGCAGTCGAGCATCTTCATTGCCTTCGTGGTGGGACTGGGCCGCGCGCTGCTCTCCAACGGACGGCCTTCGTGGCGATTGCCGCCGATCTCGGACCCGATGGCCGCGCGGCTCGCGCCCTTTCCGTGGGTCATGGCGCTGGTGGCCGTGGTGGTGTGGATGCCGACCCAGGTGAATGCGGTGATCGAGGCGAGCTTCGCCGCGGTGATCGCCACCCATGTGATGACCGCCCTGGTCCTGACGGCCATGATCGGCGCCATGCTGCTGCGCCTGCGCAGCGCGCCGGTGGCCCAGGCGCCGGCCGCCGCGGCGGCACCGAACGCGCCGAGCCCGCCGCCGGCACCTGTCGCGCCCTCCGCGGCCGAGTCCGACTCCGGCGGCCTCGAACGTCCGATGTGGGTCGGTGTGCTGCTGGCCGGGGTCACGCTGATCCTGATCGCGATCTGGGTGCTGGTGGGAATCGGCTACGTCGCGATGGCCAGCTTTCTGGCGAGCCAGCTCACCTGGGCCGGCATCGTGGCGGCCGCTTTCTACGTGCTGTTCAAGTTCGCCGACGACCTGTTCACGGCGGTGGTGTCGTCGCGCAGCAACTTCGGCCAGAAGCTGCAACTGAGCTTCGGCCTGCAGCCGCGCTCCCTCGACCAGGCGGCGGCGGTGCTCTCCGGCCTGAGCCGCGTGATCCTGTTCTTCTACATGGTGATCGCGCTGGCGACGCCGCTGGGCACCAGCCCGGGCGAGGTCTACCAGCGCAGCGGCAAGTTCGGCAGCGGCATCAAGATCGGCGAGATCCAGCTCGTGCCCGGTGCCATCATCAGCGCGGTGACGGTGCTGGTGATCGGCTTCATCGCCCTGCGGGTGGTCAAGCGCTGGCTGGAGCAGCGCTACCTGCCGCACACCGGCCTCGAGCCCGGGATGCAGAGCTCGATCACCACCCTGCTCGGCTACGTCGGCGGGATCATGGTGCTGGCCTTCGGACTGTCGGCGCTGGGCATCGGCATCGAGCGCATCGCCTGGGTGGCGAGCGCGCTGTCGGTCGGCATCGGCTTCGGCCTGCAGGCCATCGTGCAGAACTTCATCTCGGGGCTGATCCTGCTGGCCGAGCGCCCGGTCAAGGTCGGAGACTGGGTGGTGCTGGGGAATGCGGAGGGCGACGTGCGCCGCATCAACGTGCGCGCCACCGAGATCGAGCTGGGCGACCGCTCCACGATGATCGTGCCGAACTCGGAATTCATCACCAAGACCGTGCGCAACATGACCCTCTCCAATGCCGAGGGCCGGGTGCTGATCCGCCTGCCGATGCCGCTGACGACCCACGCCACGAAGGCCCGCGAGGTCATGCTGGCGGCCATTGCCGATCACCCGGGCGTGCTGTCCACGCCAGCCCCCTCGGTCACGCTCGAGGGCGTCGAGGTGGGTTTCCTGATCTTCCAGGCGGTCGCCTACGTGCAAAGCCCCCGCCTGGCGGGCGGCGTGCGCAGCGACGTGCTGTTCGCGATGCTCGAGGGGCTGCGGGCGGCGGAGCTGCCGATGGCGGCCTATCCGGGGGCAGCGGCCTATTCGGGCGCGCCCGGAGCGCCGGCACCCGTCGTCGCGCCGCCGCCGCCGCCGGTCTTGCCGGGCCTGGCGAGCTAGGCGCGGCGCCAGCCACCGCCCAGCAGCCATTGGCTGGTGGCGCAGGCCAGCACCAGGGCGGCGTAGGAAGTCATCTTGCCGTCGCGGCCGAACACCACGAGTCCAGCCACCAAGACCGTCGTGCCGACTATGAAATTGATAGCACCCTGAATCCACCAGGCCGGCGCTTTGGCAGACTTTCGCATCGCGACCCGGCCCAGCAGCGCCGTCAGGAAGCCGACCGCGAAGGCCGGGGCGACGAAATTGAGCAGGTGATCGACAAGTTCCAGCGCTGACATGGCAGAGAGTTCGCCGTCCCGGTCGCGGCCTTTTTCGCGGCCGCGGGTCGTCCGGGCCTTGCCCATTTTATAATCACGCGCTATGTCAGTCTGGGCCCTCGGCTTGAACCACACGACCGCGCCGCTCGACCTGCGCGGTCGTTTCGCGTTCGCCATCGACCAGATCGCCCCGACGCTGCACAGCCTGCGGACTTCCTTCGGCTCGAACCGGCATCCCGGCGTCGAGGCCGCGATCATCTCGACCTGCAACCGCACCGAGATCTATTGCGCCGCCGACCAGGTGGCGCTCGAGCACACGGTCGACTGGCTGGCCCACAGCGGCGGCGTCTCGCCGGCCCTGCTGCGCTCGCATGCCTACACGTTGTACGACCATCACGCCGCGCGCCACGCCTTCCGCGTCGCCAGCGGGCTCGACTCGATGGTGCTCGGCGAAGCCCAGATCCTCGGCCAGATGAAGGACGCCGTCCGCGCCGCCGAAACCGCCGGCGCGCTCGGCAGCACACTCAACCAGTTGTTCCAGCGCTCCTTCGCGGTCGCCAAGGAGGTCCGCACCGCGACCGAGATCGGCGCCCATTCGATCAGCATGGCGGCGGCGGCGGTGCGGCTGGCCGGCCAGCTGTTCGAGGACCTGCAACACACGCGGGTGCTGTTCATCGGCGCCGGCGAGATGATCGACCTCGCGGCGACGCATTTCGCGGCCCGGCAGCCCAAATCCATCGTGATCGCCAACCGGACGCTGGAGCGCGGCGAAAAGCTGGCCTCGCGCTTCGGCGGCGAAGCCATGCGGCTGGCCGACCTGCCGGCCCGGCTGGCCGAGTTCGACATCGTCGTCAGCTGCACCGCCAGCACGCTGCCGCTGATCGGCCTCGGCGCGGTCGAGCGTGCGCTCAAGCTGCGCCGGCACCGCCCGATGTTCATGGTCGACCTGGCGGTGCCGCGCGACATCGAGCCCGAGGTCAAGGCGCTCGAGGACGTCTACCTCTACACGGTGGACGACCTCGCCCAGGTCGTACAGCAGGGGCACGCCAACCGGCAGGCGGCCGTGGCGCAGGCCGAAGTCATCATCGATGCCGGCGTCCAGAGCTTCATGCACTGGCTGGACCAGCGTGGCACGGTGCCGCTGATCCGCCAGCTCAACGCCCAGACCGACGAATGGCGCGCCATCGAGCTGGCCCGCGCGCGCAAGCTGCTGGCCAAGGGCGAGAGCGTCGATGCGGTGCTCGAGGCCTTGTCGCGCGGCCTCACGCAGAAGATGCTGCACGGCGCCCTGGCCGAGCTGCATGCCGGCGACGCCGCGGCGCGCGAGCAGACGGCACAGACCCTCTCGCGCCTGTTCCTGCGCAACGGACCGCGCAAAGAGCGTTAGCGACGCTGGTCGCTCCGGCGGCGCCGTGCGCCCCGCCACACCCGCGGCCGCATCACCCGGCTGCGGCCTTCTCACCCGCCCTGCCCCGCATCCCGTGAAACCCTTCCTGCGTCACCAACTCGAGCGCTATGCGCAACGCCTCGGCGAACTCGACTTCCTGCTCTCGCGCGAGGACATCATGTCCGACATGGCGCAGTACCGAACCATTTCCCGCGAGCATGCCGAGGTCACGCAGGTCGCCGGCCGCTACAGCCGCTACCAGCAGCGCGAGGCCGACCTGGCCAGCGCCCGCGAGATGCTCGACGAGCCCGAGATGGCCGAGATGGCGCGGGAAGAAATCGCGGCCGCCGAGACCGAGCTGCTGCAGCTCGACGACGAACTGCAGCGCCTGCTGCTGCCCAAGGACCCGGACGACGCCCGCAACGCCTTCCTCGAAATCCGCGCCGGCACCGGCGGCGACGAATCGGCGCTGTTCGCCGGCGACCTGCTGCGCATGTACACGCGCCATGCGGAGCGCGCCGGCTGGCGCTGCGAGATCGTCAGCGAGAGCCCGAGCGAGCTCGGCGGCTACAAGGAAGTGGTGATCCGGATGGTCGGCGACGGCGTCTTCGGCAAGCTGCGCTTCGAATCCGGCGGCCACCGGGTGCAGCGCGTGCCGGCCACCGAGACGCAGGGACGCATCCACACCAGCGCCTGCACGGTCGCGGTGCTGGCCGAGCCCGACGAGGCGCAGGCGGTGCAGATCAACCCGGCCGACCTGCGCATCGACACCTACCGCGCCAGCGGCGCTGGCGGTCAGCACATCAACAAGACCGACTCGGCGGTGCGCATCACGCACATCCCCACCGGCATCGTGGCCGAATGCCAGGACGACCGCAGCCAGCACCGCAACAAGGCCAAGGCGCTGCAGGTGCTGTCGGCGCGGATCCAGGAAAAGGACCGCAGCGAGCGCGCGGCCAAGGACGCCGCCATGCGCAAAGGCCTGATCGGCACCGGCGACCGCTCGGACCGCATCCGCACCTACAACTTCCCGCAGGGCCGCCTCACCGACCACCGCATCAACCTGACGCTCTACAAGCTGCTGGCGATCATGGAAGGCGACCTCGGCGATGTGCTGGCCGCCCTGCAGGCAGCGCGCGAGGCCGAGCAGCTGGCCGAGCTCGAAGCCAGCCTGCCGGGATGAACAAACACCCCCGAAGCGCCTTCGGCGCCCCGAGTCGCTGCCAGAGGCAGCGGCTCTTCGGGTCCGTCCAAGCCTGCGCAGGCAGGCTTGGAGCCGCGGACCTCAGCCCCTCAAGGGGGCGATACCAGCGGCCCGGCGAAGCCGGTTCCGCGGCATCCCTGGCCTGGGCCGCGCCACTTCCGCCCGGCCACGCGGGGATAGTCCGGTGACGTCACCCTCGACCCCAGCGCAGATGCTGGCCGCGGCGGCGGCTCTCGGCGTCGACCGGCTCGATGCCCAGCTGCTGCTGCTGCATGCGCTGGGCCGCGCCGCGAGCGAGCGCGCCTGGCTGCTGGCCCACGACACCGACACCCTGGCCGACGGCAGTTGGTCCGCCTTCGAGCGGCTGTGCAACCGCCGGGTGGCCGGCGAACCGGTGGCCTACCTGGTCGGCGAGAAGGAATTCCACGGCCTGGGCCTGCAGGTCGACACCCGCGTGCTGGTGCCGCGACCCGACACCGAGACACTGGTCGAATGGGCGCTGCAGTGCCTGGACGGCCGGACCGCACCGGCGGTGCTCGATCTCGGCACCGGCAGCGGCGCGATAGCCCTGGCGATCCAGCATGCGCGGCAGGACGCCCGAGTCGCGGCGGTCGACGCCAGTGCCGACGCCCTGGCGGTGGCCCGCGCCAACGCAGACCGGCTCGGCCTGCCGGTGCGCTTCGCCCAGGCCGACTGGCTGGACGGCGCCGACCGCGGGCTGGACCTGATCGTCTCGAATCCGCCCTATATCGTGGCCGGCGACCCGCACCTGGCCGCGCTGCGCCACGAACCGCTGCAGGCGCTGGTGTCGGGTGCCGACGGACTGGACGACATCCGACGCATCGTCCGGGCCGCCCCGAACCACTTGAAGGACGGCGGCTGGCTGCTGCTCGAGCACGGCTACGACCAGGCCGGCGCGGTGCGGCGGCTGCTGGCCGATCGCGGCTTCGAAGCCGTCCAAAGCCGCGACGACCTCGCCGGCATCGCGCGCTGCTCCGGCGGATTCTGGCCGGGAGTGAAATAATCCGCCCAGTCCAATTTTCAGGAGTCACCCATGTCCGACACCCAGCAGCGCATCGACGATCTCGTCAAGAGCAACAACCTCGTGCTCTTCATGAAGGGCAATGCCAGCTTCCCGATGTGCGGCTTCTCGGGCCGCGCGATCCAGATCCTCAAGGCCGTCGGGGTCGACACCCGCACCCTCAAGACCGTCAACGTGCTGGACGACGCCGAAGTGCGCCAGGGCATCAAGGAATACAGCAACTGGCCGACCATTCCCCAGCTCTACGTCAGAGGCGAGTTCGTCGGCGGCTCGGACATCCTGATGGAGATGTACGAGTCGGGCGAGCTGCAGCAGATGCTGAACGCCAGCCCCGCCTGACCTGGCCTGTGACCACCGCGCGACAGGTCCCCAAAACCCGCCAAAGCGAGAAAACCTAGACATCCTGCGAACCCGGGCACGGCTTATGCTGTCCAAAGAGTGTTCGAAACCGGAGGTGTCCATGGATTCCCGCAGTCTCGTCCCCGCGTCGCCGTCGTTCCAGCTGCCGGTCGCCAACCTGCGCAGCGTGTTCCAGACGCATGACGTCGAGCGCAAGCTCGCCAAGCTCCCCGAGCGCGAGCACGAGCACTTGCGCACCACCTACGAGCGCATGCTCGAACGCGGTCCCGATCGCTTCCAGGTCAAGCCCAGCGGCGTGCCCGAGATGGCCGCGCTCTATGCCCAGCTGCCCAACTTCACCGAGGTGCTCGACGACGTGCGCCGCCATGTGGCGCTGGCGCAGGACAGCCGCGACGGGCTCGAGGTGACGCCGATGCTGCTGCTCGGCGCCCCCGGCATCGGCAAGACCCATTTCGCGAAGAAGCTGGCCGAACTGCTGGGCACTGGCATGTCGCTGGTGCCGATGAACTCGATGACCGCCGGCTGGCTGCTCTCGGGCGCTTCCTCGCAATGGAAGGGCTCGAAGCCCGGCAAGGTGTTCGAAACGCTGGTCGAGGGCCAGTACGCCAACCCGGTGATGGTGATCGACGAGATCGACAAGGCCGGCACCGACAGCCAGTACGACCCGCTGGGCGCGCTCTACAACCTGCTCGAGCACGACACCGCGCACGCCTTCGTCGACGAATTCGCCGAGGTGGCGATCGACGCCAGCCAGGTGATCTGGATCACGACGGCCAACGATCCGCGCGGCATCCCGGAACCGATCCTCAACCGCATGAACGTGTTCGAGATCGAGCCGCCCTCGCCCGAGGCGGCGCGCCAGATTGCACGCCAGCTCTATGCCTCGATCCGGGCCGAGCACGACTGGGGCCGCCGGCTGGCCGAGGAACCCGGGGCGGACGTGCTCGACCAGCTGGCCACGCTGGCGCCGCGCGAGATGCGGCGCGCACTGATGACCGGCTTCGGCAATGCCCGGCTGGCCGGCCGCGAAGAGGTCCGGGTCGAAGACCTGCCGCGTGCCAATGCCGCCCGGAGCCGGATCGGGTTCGTCCAGTAGCGGGTCGTTCGCGCAGCAGCGCTGCGGTATTCGCCTTGGGAGCGGCCCGGCGGCGCATTGGGCGACCTTCGCGCAGCAGCGCTTCGGTATTCGCCTTGGGAGCGGCCCGGCGGCGCATGGCACCATGTCGGTCTTCATCGACCGACCATGACCCTGACACAGAACCTCCTGATCATCGTCGCGCTGATCGGGACCAGCGCCTTCTTCTCCCTGGCCGAGATCTCGCTGGCGGCCTCGCGCCGCCTGAGGCTTCGCCAGATGGCGGACGAGGGCGACGCGCGCGCCGAGCACGTGATGCGCATCCAGGAGCAGCCGGGCCACTACTTCACCGTGGTGCAGATCGGCCTCAATGCGGTCGCGATCCTCGGCGGCGTGGTCGGCGAAGGCGCGCTGAGCCCGTACTTCGCGCGCCTGTTCGAGCTCTGGCTCAGCGTCGAGGCGGCGAAGACCGCCGCTTTCCTGGCCTCCTTCGCCAGCATCATCTCGGTCTTCCTGGTCTTCGCCGACCTGTTCCCCAAGCGGCTGGGCATGAGCAGCCCCGAATTGCTCGCGGTGCGCATGGTCGGGCCGATGCAGGTCCTCATCACCACTTTCAAGCCCCTGGTGTGGCTGTTCACGGTGTCCACCGACCTGCTCTTCAAGCTGCTGGGCATGCCGCTGCATCGCGACGAGAAGATCACCTCGGCCGACATCCTCGCGATGACCGAGGCCGGGGCCCGCGCCGGCGTGCTCGCGGTGCGCGAGCAGCAGGTGATCGCCAATGTCTTCGAACTCGACACCCGGCTGGTCAGCAGCGTCATGACATCGCGCGACCGCATCGCGTGGTTCCTGCGTGACGACCCCGAATCGGTGCTGCGGGCGCGCATCGTCGCCGAGCCCTTTTCCGCCTACCCGGTGTGCGAGGGCGACATCGACCACGTGCTGGGCTATGTCGATGCCAAGGACATGTTCCAGCGCGTGCTGAGCGGCCAGCCGCTGTCCTTCGACCACGGCCTGCCGCTGCACAAGGCGCTGGTGATCCCCGATCGCATCTCGCTGACGGAAGTGCTCGAGCTGTTCCAGCAGGCGCACGAGGACTTCGCGATCATCGTCAACGAATACAGCCTGGTGGTGGGCGTCATCACGCTCAACGACGTCATGAGCACGGTGATGGGCGACCTGGTCGGCCCTCAGGACGAAGAGCAGCAGATCGTCAGGCGCGACGAGAACTCCTGGCTGATCGACGGCGTGACGCCGATCCAGGACGTGCAGCGCGCGCTCGACATCGAGACCCTGCCCCACGTCGACGAGTACGAAACCCTCGCCGGCTTCCTGATGGTGATGCTGCGCCGGGTGCCCAAGCGCACCGACACCGTCAGCTGGGCCGGCTACACCTTCGAGGTCATGGACGTCGACAGCTTCCGCATCGACCAGGTCATGGTGACGAAGATGTGACTCGCCCCCAGGTTGTCCCGCACTTCGTGTCGGGACGCCCACCCCCTACCGGGGGCGCAGTCAGCGGCCCGGCGAAGCCGGTTCCGCGACTGCCCACCAACAGGCGCGCTACGCGCAGCCGAAGAGCAAGCACAGCGCCAGTTTCCCCGGCCGGCGAAGCCAGGCCCGTCGGTGAAACACCGCGGAACTGGCTTCGCCAGGCCGCTGGTGTTGCCCCCCGGTAGGGGGTGGGCGCCCGGACACGAAGTGCCGGGCAACCTGGGGGCGAGCTCAATCCGTTCGGTCTCTGAAGACCCAGAGCCGCTGGTTCGCGAACACCGCGTCCGGATACGGCGAGCGGCCGCGACTGCCGTTGTAGCGCCCCAGCGTCATGAAGAGGTCGCCCTGCTCCCGGTCGAGGTAGTGGCGCAGGATCACGCAGCCGAAGCGCAGGTTGGTCTGCATGTGGAACAGCTTGGACGGGTCGCTGTCGCCGATCACCCCGGTCCAGAAGGGCATCACCTGCATGTAGCCGCGGGCGCCGGCGCTCGAGACCGCGAACTTGCGGAAGTTGCTCTCGACCTGGACCAGCCCCAGCACCAGGCTGACGTCGAGCCCGGCACGGCGCGCCTCATACCAGACCGTCTGCAGGAACTCCTTGCGCGTCGGCCAGTCCGGCAGCTTCTTCTTGAGCCGCTCGCTCATCGCGCCGAGCCAGCGCAGGTAGGCCATGCGGGCCTCGGTGGCGCCGAATTCCGGGATTGGCGGCGCCTTGTTCCGGATCGCCGAGCTCAGCGCGGTGCGCACCGAGTCGATCAGCGGCTCCTCGATCTGGGCCCCGGCGAAGGCACTCTGCGGCAGGGCCAGCGAGAGCGCGCCAGCTGCCGCGCCGCCGAGGCACTGGCGCCGGGAGAGGCCAGAGGCTTTCAAGGCCGCCGGCTCAGGCCGCCGCGAGGCGTTGCGCGATGAAGTCGGCAATGCCGGCCGCCGGCACCTTGGTCGCAGCCGCATCGCGGCGGTGCTGGTACTCGAGCTGGCCTTCCTTCAGGCCGCGGTCGGAGATCACCACCCGGTGCGGCACGCCGATCAGCTCCCAATCGGCGAACATCGCGCCGGGGCGCTCGCCGCGATCGTCGAGCAGCACGTCGACGCCGGCCGCCAGCAGTTGTTCGTAGAGCGCCTCGGCCGCGGTCTTGACCTCGGCACTGCGGTCCATCCCGATCGGGCAGACCACCACCGTGAAGGGCGCGATGGCATCGGGCCAGATGATCCCGCGCTCGTCGTTGTTCTGCTCGATGGCCGCCGCCGGCAGCCGCGTGATGCCGATGCCGTAGCAGCCCATCTCGAGGAACTGGGGCTTGCCGGCCTCGTCGAGGAAGGTCGCGTTCATCGGCTTGCTGTACTTGGTGCCGAGCACGAACACGTGGCCGACCTCGATGCCGCGCTCGATCGCGAGCAGGCCGCGGCCGTCGGGCGAGGGATCGCCCGCCACCACGTTGCGCAGGTCGGCCACCGCTTCGGGCTCGGGCAGGTCGCGGCCCCAGTTGACGCCGGTCAGGTGGAAGTCGACCTCGTTGGCGCCACAGATCCAGTCGGCCATGACCGCCACTTCGCGGTCGGCGACGATCTTCACCGGCTGCTTGAGATTCAGCGGGCCCAGGTAGCCGGGCTCACAGCCGAAGTGATCCTCGATCTCGGTCGCAGTGGCGAAGCGGAAGCCCTGGTCGAGGCCCGGCACCTTGCTCACCTTGATCTCGTTCATGTCGTGGTCGCCGCGCAGCAGCAGCAGCCAGACCGTCGCCTTCTTGATGTTGCCGGCCTCGTCCAGTTCATCGGTGGCCAGCACCAGCGACTTCACGGTGGTGGCCAACGGCACGCCGAGCAGCGCGGCGACGTCCTCGCAGGTGCTCTTGCCCGGCGTCGGCGTCTTCGTCAGCGCGCCTGTGGCGGCGCCGCGCGGACCGGCCGGCGCCAGCGCCTCGGCCTTTTCCATGTTGGCGGCGTAATCGCTGTCCGGGCAGTAGACGATCGCGTCCTCGCCGGTGGCCGCGATGACCTGGAACTCCTGGCTGACGTCGCCCCCGATGGCGCCGCTGTCGGCTGCCACGGCCCGGTAGCGCAGCCCGAAGCGGTCGAAGGCCCGGCGGTAGGCATCGGACATGATCTTGTAGCTGGCCTTGGCGCTCTCGAGGTCGCGGTCGAAGCTGTAGGCGTCCTTCATGATGAATTCACGTCCGCGCATCAGGCCGAAGCGCGGCCGGCGCTCGTCGCGGAACTTGGTCTGGATCTGGTAGAAGTTCTTCGGCAGCTGCTTGTAGCTGCGGATTTCCTGCCGGGCGATGTCGGTCACCACCTCTTCGCTGGTCGGCTGGATAACGAAATCGCGGTCATGCCGGTCCTTGATGCGCAGCAACTCGGGTCCGTAGCCCTGGAAGCGCCCGCTCTCGGCCCAGATCTCGGCCGGCTGCACCACCGGCATCGCCAGTTCGACCGCACCGGCCCGGTTCATTTCCTCGCGCACGATGGCCTCGACCTTGCGGATCACGCGCAGGCCCATGGGCATGTAGGTGTAGATGCCGGTGCCCAGCTTCTTGATCATGCCGGCCCGCATCATCAGGCGGTGGCTGGCGACCTCGGCATCGGCGGGCGCTTCCTTGAGGGTGGAGATAAAGAATCGGGAAGCTTTCATCGGTCTCGAAGGGGGCTGGAACGGGTGATCGGGAGGGCAGGTCCTGAACGGTCCTGGAACCGGTCGCTTGCCGTGCGCAACCCGGCATGCATAATCGACTCAGTTCAAAAAATTGGGGTTTGATTATGCTCGACCGGGACGGCTTCAGGCCCAACGTCGGCATCATCCTGCTCAACCAGAGAAACCAGGTTTTCTGGGGCAAACGCATTCGCACCCATTCCTGGCAGTTTCCGCAAGGCGGCATCGATCGCGGCGAAAGTCCCGAGCAAGCCATGTTCCGGGAACTGCACGAGGAAGTAGGTCTCCATCCGGAGCATGTGCGGATCGTCGCCCGTACCCGCGACTGGTTGCGCTACGAGGTGCCGGATCGGTTCATCCGCCGTGACGCACGGGGGCACTACAAGGGCCAGAAGCAGATCTGGTATTTGCTGCAGCTGACCGGTCACGACTGGGATCTGAACCTGCGCGCCACCGACCACCCGGAGTTCGACGCCTGGCGCTGGCACGACTACTGGGTGCCGCTCGACGTGGTGGTCGAGTTCAAGCGCGGCGTCTACGAGATGGCGCTGACCGAACTCGCCCGCTACCTGCCAAGGCAGGATTTCCGCAACCGCTTCCTGCGCAGCAATGTGCGGGCCCGCGAATTCGAGCGCCATCCGCCCGGCGCGGGCCATGAACCGACTTTCGAGCTGCCGCCCGGCGCCAGCTTCGATCCCAACCCGAATGCCCATCTTGCCAACGACCCTGCCTCGACGAACGACTCATCCCCTCTCCCGCGCTAGCCGCACCCTCCTGCTGGCCTGCTTGCTGGGCGGCGCCGGCCTGGCCCAGGCGCAGCTGTTCGGCGACGTCGACTGGAAGGAAACCGAGGTACCACCGCCGCCGGCCTTCGATCCGAACAAGCTGGTGGCCATCGACATGCCGCGCTACATGACGCTCAAGTTCGGCGTCGACCCGGCGACCATCACGCTCACCAAGGACGGCGTGGTTCGCTACGTGGTGGTCGCGGCCCACAAGGAGGGCGGCGGCTTCAATGCCTTCTACGAGGGCCTGCGCTGCGCCACGGCCGAGTACAAGAGCTATGCGCGCTTCAACAACGGCAATTGGGAGCTGACGCCGGCACCCGAATGGAAACGCCTCGGCGAACGCAATTCGAGCTACACCAAGGCGCTGGCGGCCCAGGGGCTGTGCCGGGGCGAAGCGCCGCGCGCCTCGGTCGGCGAAATGATCCGCTCCCTGAAGGCGCCGGTGCGCGAAGTGGAATAGCGCTGCGCGGGGCCGTCCCAGGCCGGCCTGCGCCCCCTCGGGGGCAGCGACCCACACGCAGTGGGGGAGCGTGGGGGCCCAGGCCGGCGCCGGGCCGCCCCAAGGCGGCCTGCGGCCCCCTCGGGGGGCAGCGACCCACACGCAGTGGGGGAGCGTGGG
>NZ_JBFUHO010000097.1:0-22095 GCF_056402355.1 Variovorax sp. P4_B11 | reverse complement strand
GCGCCTGCCCGTCGCGCCGGCCGCGCCCGTGTCGCCGGCCGCGCCGCTGGCGCCGGGTCTGGCGCTTCGCCTCAGGGATGTCGGCGCGGCCCATCCCGGCCGTCGCGCGCCCGCGCTGCATGGCGTCTCGCTGGACCTGGCCGCCGGCGAAAAGGTGGCGCTGGTCGGGCCCAGCGGCGCCGGCAAGTCGACCCTGCTCGCCGTGCTCGCGGGTGAACTCGCGGCCAGCGCCGGCGCGCTGCGCAGCGCGCCGCACTGCCTGCTGACGCAGCGCACCGAGCTGTTCCAGGACAGCCTGCGCGACAACCTCCTGCTGGCCGATCCGGCGGCCGACGATGCCCGGCTCTGGGCCGTCCTGCAGGCCGCCGGCCTCGCGCAGGAGGTGCGCGCCATGGCCGCGGGACTCGACACCGCGCTGGGCGAAGGCGGCCTGGGCCTGTCGGGCGGGCAGTCGCGCCGGCTGGCCCTGGCGCGGCTGCTGCTGCGCGACGTGCCCATCTGGCTACTGGACGAACCCACCGAAGCCCTGGACACTGCAACCGCCCACGATGTATTGCAGCGCCTCGCTGGCCAGGCGGCGGGCCGCACGCTGCTGGTCGCGACCCACCTGCAGCGCGAGGCGGCGCTGGCCGACCGGCTGCTGGCGATGCGCGACGGCCGCATCACGGCCGATCTGCGGCGTGGCACGGCAGCCTTCGATGCGGCGCTGAGGGCGTTGCGCCCGGACTGAGAAACGACCGACAAGAACGCGAAAGGAACCCCATGGACCTCGACATCGTTGCCCTCTCCCGATTGCAGTTCGCCCTGACAGCGCTGTATCACTTCCTGTTCGTCCCGCTGACCATCGGGCTGGCCGTGGTCATCGCGATCATGGAAACCGTCTACGTGATGACCGGCCGGACCATCTGGCGCGACATGACGAAGTTCTGGGGCGTGCTGTTCGGCATCAACTTCGCGATGGGCGTGGCCACCGGTATCGTGATGGAGTTCCAGTTCGGCATGAACTGGAGCTACTACAGCCACTATGTGGGCGACGTCTTCGGCGCACCCTTGGCGATCGAGGGGCTGATGGCCTTCTTCCTCGAAGCCAGCTTCGTCGGCCTGTTCTTCTTCGGCTGGGACAGGCTGTCCAAGGTGGCGCACCTGATCGTCACCTGGCTGGTCGCGATCGGTTCCAACTTCTCGGCGCTGTGGATCCTGATCGCCAACGGCTGGATGCAAAACCCGGTGGGCGCGGCCTTCAATCCGCAGACCATGCGCATGGAGGTGACCGACTTCGGCGCCGTGCTGACCAACCCGGTGGCGCAGGCGAAGTTCGTGCACACGGTGTCGGCCGGCTACACCGTGGCGGCCATCTTCGTGCTCGGCGTCTCGGCCTGGTACGTGCTGAAGGGCCGCCACCTCGCGCTCGCCAAGCGCTCGATGACCGTCGCCGCCTCCTTCGGCCTCGCGGCCGCGCTGTCGGTGGTGGTGCTGGGCGACGAGAGCGGCTACCTGTCGACCGAACACCAGAAGATGAAGGTCGCCTCGATCGAAGCCATGTGGAAGACCGAGCCGGCGCCGGCCGCCTTCACCGCCTTCGGCTTCCCCGACCAGCGCACCCGCGAGACCCACTTCGCGGTCCACATCCCGATGCTGCTGGGCCTGATCGGCACGCGCTCGCTGACCACCGAGGTGCCCGGCATCGAGGACCTGGTCGCCCGTGCCGAGGACCACATCCGCGACGGCATCAAGGCCTACGACGCGCTGCAGACGATCCGTCAGGCCAAGAGCGATGCCGAGATCCCGCCGCAGGCGCGCGCCGACTTCGAGGCCCACGGCAACTTCATGGGCTACGCGCTGCTGCTCAAGCGCTACGTCGACGATCCGCGCCAGGCAACGCCCGAGCAGATCAGCAAGGCCTCGTGGGACCTGGTGCCGCCGGTGTTCTCGCTCTACTGGTCGTTCCGCATCATGGTCGGACTCGGCATGTTCTTCATCGTGCTGACCGCCACCTTCTTCGTTCTGTCGACGCGGCGCCGGCTCGATGCGCATCCCTGGCTGCTCAAGGTGGCCGTGTTCTCGATCCCGCTGCCGTGGGTCGCCGCCGAGATGGGCTGGATCGTGGCCGAGGTCGGCCGCCAGCCCTGGGTGATCGAAGGCGTGCTGCCGACCGCGGTGGCGGTGTCGAACCTCGGCGCGGCGACCGTGCTCGGCACCATCGTCGGCTTCGTGGCGATCTACACGGTGCTGTTCGTGATCGAAATGAAGCTGATGCTGAAGGCGATCCGCAAGGGGCCGGCCGAGCATCCGGTGCCGCCGCCCAGCGTCTATCGCGCCGAGGCCGATCCTGAAATCGCGGGCCTGCCGCGCACCTCCCTGGGAGCCTGACCATGATTCTCCACACACTGCTTTCTTACGAAGTCCTGCGAGTCATCTGGTGGCTGCTGCTCGGCGTGCTGCTGATCGGCTTCGCCGTCACCGACGGCTTCGACCTGGGGTCCGGCATGCTGCTGCCCTTTGCCGGCCGCACCGACCTCGAGCGCCGCGTGATCATCAACAGCGTCGGACCGGTCTGGGAAGGCAATCAGGTCTGGCTGATCCTCGGCGGTGGCGCGATCTTCGCGGCCTGGCCGCAGCTCTATGCGGTGTCGTTCTCGGGCTTCTACCTGGCGATGTTCGCGATCCTGGTGGCCTTGATCGTGCGGCCGGTGGCTTTCAAATTCCGCGGCAAGCGCGACGAGCCGAGCTGGCGCGCGCGCTGGGACTGGGCGCTGTTCATCGGCGGCTTCGTGCCCTCGCTGATCTTCGGCGTCGCGATGGGCAACGTGCTGCGCGGCGTGCCGTTCCGCTTCGGCGCCGACATGCACATCTTCTACGACGGTTCGTTCTTCGGCCTGCTCAATCCGTTCGCGCTGCTCTGCGGGCTGGTGTCGGTGGCGATGCTCGCGATGCACGGTGCCGCCTGGCTGCAGCTGAAGACGCAGGGTGCCGTGGCCCAGCGCGCGCGGGCCTACGGCAGCGTGGCGGCGGTCGCGACGATGGTGTTGTATGCGCTGGCCGGCGTGCTGTTGTGGAAGTTCGTCGACGGCTACCGCGTGACCAGCGCGTTGCCGGCCGACGGACCGTCGAACCCCTTGCTCAAGACGGTCGAGATGCATTCGAGCGCCTGGTTCGCCAACTATGAGGCGCATCCGTGGCTCTACGTCGTGCCGGGGCTGGGACTGGCCGGCGCGCTGCTGGCGCTGCTGGGCCTGCGCATGCGGGCCGATCTGCTGACGCTGCTGGCCAGTGCCCTGTCGATCGCCGGCATCATCCTGAGCGTCGGCGTCTCGATGTTCCCGTTCATCCTGCCGTCGTCGATCGACCCGCGTGCCAGCCTCACGGTGTTCGACTCGTCGTCCAGCCACCTGACGCTGTTCATCATGCTGGTGGTCACGGCCATCTTCATCCCGCTCATCGTGGCCTACACGAGCTGGATCTACAGCGTGCTGCGCGGCAAGGTCGACGCCACCGCGATCAGCGAAGAGCGCGGCCACGCCTATTAACTGCGATGGAGGAATCCGATCATGTGGTACTTCGCCTGGATCCTGGGACTGCCGCTCGCCGCGACCTTCGCGGTGCTGAACGCGATGTGGTACGAGCTGATGGACGACGAGGCCATCCGGCACGACAAGCTCGACAAACCGTAGCTCGCCCCCAGGTTGCCCGGCACTTCGTGTCGGGCGCCCACCCCCTGCCGGGGGCAACACCAGCGGCCTGGCAAAGCCAGTTCCGCGGTGTTTCACGAACGGGCTTCGCTTCGCTTGCCGGCTATTCCTTTGGGGTGGGGCGGGGCTTGGCGGCGCCGGTCAGGCGGTCCTTGAGGCCGAGCACCTTGGTCACTGTGGCGCCCATGCCCATCAGTTGCATGGCGGTCTCGGGCGCCAGGCGCTGGACATCGTCGAACCAGGTCATGAGCCGGTCGATCAGGTCGTGCATCTCGCGCATGCGCTGCTGGGCATGGCGCTCGGCGTCGGTCTTGGGTTCTTCGAGCAGCGCCATGCGCAGCATCGACAGCGTCGGCTCGATCTCGCGCCGACGGCGCTCCTCGGCCAGCACGCGGAAGATCTCCCAGACATCGGAGGGCGCCTCGAAGTATTCGCGCCGGTCGCCCGCGTGGTGGCGCAGCCGTACCAGCCGCCAGGCCTGCAGCTCCTTCAGGCCCATGCTCACGTTGGAGCGCGAGAACTCGAGCATCTCGGCGATCTCGTCGGCATTGAGCGCGCGCTCCGAGATGAAGATCAGCGCATAGATCTGGCCGACCGTGCGGTTGATGCCCCATTTGCTGCCCATCTCTCCGAAGTGGGCGACGAATTCGCGGCTGAGAGCGGGCAGGGTGTCTTTGGGCATCGGCCGATTTTCAGGCCGAATTGCTGAAGCTTCAAGAATGACTGAAAAATCATGGCTCGCCCCCAGGTTGGGCTCACTGCGTGTAGCCGCCCACCCCCTGCCGGGGGCGCAGTCAGCGGCCCGGCGAAGCCGGTTCCGCGACTGCCCACGAACGGGCGCGCTGCGCGCAGCCGAAGCACAGCCACGGCCGGTTACCCTGGCCGGCGCAGCCAGGCCTGTTGGTGAAACACCGCGGAACTGGCTTTGCCAGGCCGCTGGTGTTGCCCCCGGTAGGGGGTGGGCGGCTACACGCAGTGAGCCAACCTGGGGGCGAGCCCTACCCCCACGGCGTCGGCGGAGGAACCTCGCAGGCCGGCTCGACATCGATGCTCTTGAAGTCGGCCGGCGAGACGATCTCCAGGTATTCCATGTCGGGCGAGTAGTCGAACAGGTAATGGCGAATACCCGGACGCTGGTGGACCACGTCGCCTGCCGACACCAGCGTCTCCTTGTCCTCGTACATGAAGCGGGCCCAGCCCTTGAGCATGTAGACGATCTGGAAATCCGCCTCGTGGCGGTGCCAGCCGGTGCCCGCTTCCGGTGCCATGTTGGCCTTGACGAGGTGCGCGATCACTTTGCCGTTGGTGGCTTCGGCCACGCCGAGGTCACGGTACAGGAAGAAATCGCGCAAGCCGCCGGAAACGTAGTCGGTGTCGCCGGGTTTGACGTGGGAGAACTTCGTATCGGTACGGTCCAGCATGGGCGTGCTCCTTCGGAGGGGTTTCGATGCTGCGCCGCAGCACGCATAAACCATTCCCGGTGTGGCTTGACAAGCGGCCGGCCGGCTTCGAAACTAAACCATATGGTTCACTCTGATGCTGCTGCCCTCGATGCCGTCTTCTCGGCACTGTCCGATGCCACGCGGCGCGACGTGCTGGAGCGGCTCGGGCAGGGCGGCGGTCGCTCGGTCAGCGAACTCGCCGAGCCGCACGGCATGTCGCTGACCGGTTTCATGAAGCACCTGCGCGTGCTCGAGGAGGCCGGCCTGATGTCCCGCACGAAGCAGGGCCGCATCGTCCGCTGCGAGCTGTCGCCTGCACCGATGCAGGAGGCCGCCGTGTGGTTGTCGCGAGCCGCAGGCGCTGAAGCGGTGCGTTGAAGCAGGCACCGGAAATGGCCGCATGCCGGCATTTCCGCGTCGACGAAGCTGTCTTCGCTGCAGGCGATTTCCCTTTCTCGCCTCGGCGGTGCCGAGGCCATCTTTCGGCTGCTAGAGTGCGCCGTTTTGACGTTCCGGCCTTCCGGATCGATGCCCATGGCCTCCAGGAAACCCGTCCATCGACCCGCTTCGCGCCCCGCGGCGCTCTCTGCGGCGCGCCAATTCGAATTGCTGGCGCAGCGCTTCACCGAAGCCACGCAGCGCGGGGACTACCTGGCCGCCACGCAGGCGGCGGAGGCGGCGCTCAAGATCCAGCCGAAGCACCCTGGCGTGATGGCCGACTACGCCTTCGCCCTGATGCGGCAGGGACGCCACGCGCAGGCCCACGAGGTCTACCTGCGCGTCTACGAGGCGGCGGCCGGCCAGCCGAAGCCCGGCGCGACCTGGCTGGACGGGCTGGCCGAGGTCTGCGGCTGGCTGCAGCGGCCGGACGACGTGCGGCGCTACGGGAAGCAGTCCCTGACCCTGGCCGACGCGCGCCTCGGGCAGGGGCCTGCGGCGGCCATTCCGGGCCCACCCCCGCCTTTCGATCCGGGCCATCCCGAGCGCAACGTCATCGCCTTCACGCTGTTCGGCGACAGTCCGCGCTATGGGGAGTCGGCGGTCATGAACGTGCGGACCGCGGCCGAACTGTTTCCGCACTGGCGCTGCCGCATCTATCTCGACGACTCGGTGCCGGCGGGTGTTCGCCGCCGGCTCGATGAGGCGGGCGCGCAGTTGATCGACATGAGCGGCCCGGCGCGCGACGGCGTGCATCCGCTGATGTGGCGCTTCCTGGTCGTCGACGACCCTGGCGTGGCGCGCTTCCTGATCCGCGACGCCGACTCGCTGCTGTCCGAGCGCGAGCAGGCGGCGGTCGCGGAATGGCTGCGCAGCGAACACTGGTTCCATCACATGCGCGACTATTTCACCCACACCGAGTTGATCCTGGCCGGACTGTGGGGCGGTTGCGGCGGTGCGCTGCCGCCGCTGAAGCCGGCCATGCAGGCCTGGTTGGCGCGGCAAAGCGACCTGACCCGTTTCGCCGACCAGATCTTCCTGCGCGAGTGGGTCTGGCCGACCTTGCGCCAGAGCGTGCTGAACCACGACGAGCTGTTCGACTTCCATGGGGCCCGGCCTTTCCCGGCCCACCCGCCGGTCCGCTGGCAGACCGAGCGTTTCCACGTCGGCAGCAATGCCAGCTTCCAGGGCATCCGCGGCCGGAGTGCGAAGGCCGACGGCGAGCGGCAGGGCTGGTCGTTGCGCGACGAGCAGGGCGCCAGCGTGTGCGAGTACAGCGCGCTGGTGAAGCACGGGCAATGGAATGCGGACCTGCCCTTCTTCCTGATCGGGCCGATCGCGGCCGGCCGCTGGAGGGTCGAGCTGCGCAACTAGGGCCTGCGACTTTGTTGGGATAATCCCCCGCATGAGCGGCAACACCTTCGGCACCCTTTTCGCTGTCACCAACTTCGGTGAATCCCACGGCCCGGCGATCGGCTGCGTCATCGACGGCTGCCCGCCCGGCATGGCG
This sequence comes from Variovorax sp. P4_B11, assembly GCF_056402355.1. Lineage (NCBI taxonomy): Bacteria > Pseudomonadati > Pseudomonadota > Betaproteobacteria > Burkholderiales > Comamonadaceae > Variovorax > Variovorax sp. P4_B11. Next base: position 15,016 of record NZ_JBFUHO010000097.1, on the reverse strand, counting down.
CTGAGCGAGGCCGACATCCAGGGCGACCTCGACCGCCGCCGCCCCGGCACCAGCCGCCACGTGACACAGCGCAACGAGCCCGACGCGGTGCAGATCCTCAGCGGCGTGTATCAAGGCAAGACCACCGGCACGCCGATCGCCCTGCTGATCCAGAACACCGACCAGCGCAGCAAGGACTACGGCCAGATCGCGCAGCAGTTCCGCCCCGGCCATGCCGACTTCACCTACTGGAAGAAATACGGCATCCGCGATCCGCGCGGCGGCGGCCGGTCCTCGGCCCGCCTGACGGCCCCGATGGTCGCGGCCGGCGCGGTCGCCAAGAAGTGGTTGTTCGAGAGGTACGGCACCCGGTTTCGCGGCTGCATGGCGCAGATCGGCGACATCGCGATTCCCTTCGAGAGCTGGGAGCACGTGCCGAACAACCCCTTCTTCGCGCCGGTGGCCGACGTCTCGCAGCTCGAGGCCTACATGGACGCGCTGCGCAAGGCCGGCGATTCCTGCGGCGCCCGCATCCGCGTCACGGCGTCGAGAGTGCCGGTCGGGCTCGGCGAGCCGCTGTTCGACAAGATGGACGCCGACATCGCCTGGGCGATGATGGGCATCAACGCGGTCAAGGGCGTCGAGATCGGCGCCGGTTTCGCCAGCGTCACGCAGCGCGGCACCACCCACGGCGACTCGATCACCCCACAGGGCTTCGAGAGCAACAATGCCGGTGGCGTGCTCGGCGGCATCAGCACCGGGCAGGACCTCGAGGTCAGCATCGCGATCAAGCCGACCAGCTCGATCATCAGCCCGCGCCAGTCGATCGACGTCAACAACCAGCCGGTCGAGGTCGTGACCAAGGGCCGGCACGACCCCTGCGTCGGCATCCGGGCGACGCCGATCGCGGAGGCGATGCTGGCGCTGGTCGTGATGGAGCATGCGCTGCGCAATCGCGCGCAGTGCGGCGACGTGAACGCGCCCGAGCTGCCGGCCGGTGGCTCGGAGCTTGCGTCGCCGCAGGCGTCGTTCCTCTAGTGGCGCCGCCTGCCGCGGGAGGCCGCGGCCACCTGCTGGCCTTCGCGGCGCTGTCGGCGAGCTACTTCGCCCACATCGGCTTCTTCAACCCGTACTTGCCGCTGTGGCTCAAGGACCTCGGGCTGCCGATCTTCGTGATCAGCCTGCTGACCTCGGTGCAGTCGGTGACCCGCGTCTTCGCGCCCTATGCCTGGGGTGCCCTCAGCGACCACACGGGCGAGCGCGTGAAGCTGCTGCGCTTCAGTGCCGCTGTGGCGCTGGTCTCCTCGTTCGGCCTGTGGTGGAACGGCGGCCCGTGGTGGCTGATGGTGGTGCTGCTCGTGATGTTCACGCACACCAGCTCGATGATGTCGCTGACCGAGGCCGCGATGGCGCACCTGGTGGCGGGTGACTGGGGCCGCTACGGGCGCATCCGGCTCTGGGGCTCGGCGGGATTCCTGGTCACCGTGTTCTTCGCCGGCGAATGGTTCGAGCGCTTCGGCATGCGGCACTTTCCGGCCTGGGCCGGCGGTACCCTGGCGATCGTGCTGGTCGCGACCCTGCGGCTGCCGGACGTGCGCGAGCCGGTGGCGCACCACGCGCAGGCCAGGGAGCCGGTCGGCCCGGTGCTGCGCAATCCTGTGGTGCGCTGGTTCTTCGTCTCGCTGTTCTTCCACGTGATGGCGCACTTCGCGGTCTACGGCTTCCTTTCGCTGTACCTCGATTCTCTGGGCTACGGCAAGGGCACGATCGGCCTCCTGTGGGCGCTGTCGGTGGTGGCCGAGATCGTCTGGTTCTTCCTGCAGGGGCGCTTGATCGGCCTGCTGTCGATGCCGCGCTGGCTGCTGCTGTGCGGCTTCGCGGCCGTGCTGCGCATGGGCATCACGGCCGGCTGCGGCCAGTGGGTCTGGGCGCTGGTGCTCGCGCAGGCGCTGCACGCGCTGTCCTTCGCGGCCCACCACACGACCTGCATCGCGATGGTGTCGCGCCACTTTCCCGGCCGGCTGCGCGGGCGCGGCCAGGCGCTGTTCACGGTGATCGGCTATGGCTTCGGCGGCGTGCTCGGCGTGCTGGCCGGCGGCGCCATCGCGCAGCGCTTCGGCTACGTGGCGATGTTCGGCGTGGCGACGGCCATGGCGGCGGTCGCGAGCGGCTGCGCCTGGCGTGCCCAGCGGCTGGCGGCGGGGGCCTGACGCGCGCCGGGTGCCGGGCCCCGGCAGCCGCTCAGTCCAATTCGGCTCGCCGCGGCATGTCCGCGCCGCGGCGCGAGCAGGTGATCGCCGCGGCCTTCGCGGCAAAGCCGAGCAGGGCGCCGAGCGCGTCGGCGTCCAGTGCCGCGAGCGCCTCGGGCGTCAGCGCATCGTGCTCGTCGAGCCAGGTCAGCAGCGCGGCCTGGAAGGTGTCGCCGGCACCAACCGTGTCGATCACCTTCACCTGCGGCGTCGGCACGTCGGCCTGCGCAGCGCGGGTCCAGGCGCTGGCCCCGTGGCCGCCGCGGGTCACCGCGACCAGCGCCGCGCCCTGCGCCAGCCAGCGCGCCGCGACCTGCTCGGGCGCTTCGGCCGGATAGAGCAGGCCCAGGTCCTCGTCGCTGACCTTGACCAGGTGCGCGATCGACACCATCTGCTCGACCAGCGCGCGCCAGTGCCCGACGTCGGGCTCGACATTGAGCCGCACGTTGGGGTCGTAGGCGATCAGCCGCCGCTCGCGTTCACGGGTGGCGAGCGCGCGCAGCGCGCTGCCGACCGGCTCCACCGCCAGCGCATAGGAGCCGAACTGCAGCACGCGAACCGCCGGCGGCAGGGCAGGCAGCGTGTCGGCGCTGAGCTGCCGGTCGGCCGCGCCGGTGCCGTGGAAGGCATAGCGCGGCACGCCGCGGGCGTCGACACTGACCACGCTGAGCGTGCTGGGCGCGTCGCTGCGCACGACCAGCGAGGTGTCGACCCCTTCGGCCGCCAGCGAGGCCAGCAGCCGTTCGCCGAAGGCGTCGGTCGACAGGCCGGCCAGGAAGGCCACCGGCCGCCCGAGCCGGGCCAGCCCCTGCGCCACGTTGAGCGGCGAACCGCCGATGCGGGCGTCGAGCGCGAGCCCGGTGGGGGTGGCTTCGCCCGTGTAGACATCCATCAGGGCTTCGCCGCAGACAACGAACATGGGGGTCCTCGATGAGTTGGGGCAGAGCGGCGAGATTACAGCTTGCGGCGCGGGAGTTCCCTAGATTATCGGCCGCAGCGACTCGGCCACTTCGCGCAACACGGGCAGCAGCTTTTCCACGATCTTCTCGTCCGGGTATGCGGGCCGTTGCACGGTCACGCTCAACGCGTATTGGCACCGGCCCCTGCGGTCCTTCAAGGGCAGGGCCAGGCCGCAGAGGCCGATGTCGAGGTACTGATCGACCAGCCAGTAGCCGAGCCGGCGGGCGGTCAGGACCTTGTCGCGGAAGGCGGCCGGGTCGACTTCCGTGAAGCCGGTGAAGCTCGAGAAGTCGTGTGCCGCGAGCCAGGCGTCCAGTGCCGCATCGTCGAAGGTCGACAGGATCGCCAGGCCCTGCGACACCACGTGCGCCGGCACCCGCGCACCGGGATGGAATCCGATCGACACCACGCGCGGCGAATTGCTGCGGGACAGGTAGACGACCTCGTGGCCGTCCAGCGTCCCGACGTTCAGCGTCTCGCCGCACTGCATCGAGGCTCGCTGGATGAAGGGTTGCGCGATGCGCGGAACCCGCGCCCCCTCCATGAAAGCCTGGCCGAGCCGGAGCACGCGCGGCAGCAACCAGTAGTATTTGCCGTCGGTGGCGGCATAGCCGTAGTGCACCAGGCTCAGCAGGTAGCGCCGTGCAGCCGTGCGGGTCAGGCCCGCGCGCTCCCCGGCCTCGGTGGCCGTGAGGCGGGGACGGTCGTCCGAGAAGGCTTCGATCACGCGCAGGCCTTTTCCGAGGCCTTCGATGAGCAGCTTGCGGTCGATGGGAGGCGGGGCGTCGCTGGGTGTCATGATCGGGGGAAACCCGGTTTTCGTGCGTATGGTGCACGGACGCGATCGATCATCGTTCGCATCGTGCGTCTCCGGCGTTGTGGAGAACCCTGAGCGGGCTCACAGTCGCCACCGGCTGTGAAGAACAGCATGCATATCCACCCTGCGAAACCCGCATCCAAGGAGAGACAAATGAGCAGCAACCCGAAGGCCCACGAGCCTCAAGGCAGGCACCAGTCCAGGAAGGCCGCCGCCAGCGGCTGGATCGGCTCGGCGCTGGAGTACTACGACTTCTTCATCTACGCCACCGCAGCCTCGCTGATCTTCCCGCAGATCTTCTTCCCGTCGGGCAATCCGCGGATCGCGATCATCGCCTCGCTCGCCACCTACGGCGTCGGCTACGTGGCACGGCCGATCGGTGCCTTCGTCCTCGGCCACTGGGGCGACACCCGCGGCCGCAAGAACGTGCTGCTGACGTGCATGTTCCTCATGGGCTTCTCCACCATCGCGGTCGGGCTGCTGCCGACCTACAGCCAGGTCGGCCTGCTGGCACCGGCCCTGCTGGTGGTGCTGCGCCTGATCCAGGGCTTCGCGGTCGCCGGCGAGATCGCCGGGGCCAGCTCGATGATCCTCGAGCACGCGCCCTTCGGCCGCCGCGGCTTCTTCGCCAGCTTCAGCCTGCAGGGCGTGCAGGCCGGCCAGATCATGGCCGCCGCGGTGTTCCTGCCGCTCGCGCACTACATGCCCGAGGACGCCTTCCTGTCGTGGGGCTGGCGGATCCCGTTCCTGCTGAGCTTCATCGTGATCGTGGCCGGCTACATCATCCGCCGCAAAGTCGATGAGACCCCGGCCTTCGCCGAGGTCGACAAGCAGCATGCGGTTCCGAAGGCGCCGATCATCCAGGCCTTCACGAACAGCTGGCGCGACATGCTGCGCGTGGTCTGCGCGGCGCTGATGAACGTGATCCCGGTGGTGGCCACGGTGTTCGGTGCCGCCTACGCGGTGCAGCCGGCCTACGGCATCGGCTTCCAGAAGGACGTCTACCTGTGGATCCCGGTGCTCGGCAACATCCTGGCCGTGATCGTGATCCCCTTCGTCGGCAACCTGTCGGACAAGGTCGGCCGCAAGCCGCCGATCGTGATCGGCGCGCTCGGTGCCGGCCTGCTGTCCTTCGGCTATCTCTACGCCATCAGCATCCACAGCGTGCCGCTGGCGATCGGAATGTCGCTCTTGATGTGGGGCGTGGTCTACCAGGGCTACAACGCGGTCTTCCCGAGCTTCTACCCGGAGCTGTTCCCGACCCGCACGCGCTGCTCGGCGATGGCCATCTCGCAGAACGTCGGCACCACCATCACCGCCCTGCTGCCGGCGCTGTTCGTCGCCGTGGCGCCTCCCGGCGCGGCCAACATCCCGCTGACCATCGGTGCGCTGACCTTCGGCATCACCGTCATCTCGGCGCTGGCCGTGCTGAGCGCACGGGAGACCTACCGGGTCCACATGAACGACCTCGGCAATCCGGACGCGGTGCCGGTGCCGAAGCAGGACTACGAGCGCATGCGTGCCCAGACCCTGTCGGACGCCAAGCTGGCGCGGGCGGCGGCCTGAAGGCTGCGCCGCGACCTGCCCCCCCTCGGGGCGCATGGGGGCGACCCAGGCCGGCGCCGGGCCGCCCCAAGGCGGCCTGCGGCCCCCTCGGGGGGCAGCGGCCACACGCAGTGGGGGAGCGTGGGGGTCATATCAATCCGCGCATCGCCTGGGCGGTCTCGCGCAGCACCGGCAGCACGCGGGCCACGGCGTCCTCGCTGGCCTCGTGGCCCATCGGCATCGTGATGTTGAGCGCTCCCACGAGATCGCCGTGGCGGTCGCGCAGCGGCACCGCGATGCCGCGCGAGTTGAGGTCCAGCTGCTGCTCCGACAGCGCCCAGCCCTGGGCCCGGATGCGTGCCAGCTCCAGCTTCATGCGCTCCTTGCTGGCGATGGTGTGCGGCGTGAAGACCGCGAGCTCGTGGGTGTCCAGCCAGTGGGCCCGCTCCTCGTCGCTGCGCAGCGCCAGCATCAGCATGCCCGAGGCCGTGACCTGCGCCGGCACGCGCGCACCCAGCACGTAGCCGGTGCTCATGCTGCGGTTCGGCCCGTTGCGCGCGATGTAGACCACCTCGTCGCCGTCCATCACGCTGAGGTAGGCGATCTCGTGGGTGCCGGCCGCGACCCGCTGCAGGAAGGGCTGGACGATGCGCGGCAGCCGCGCCGATTCCAGGTAGGACTGCCCCAGCCGCAGCACCCTCGGCGTCAGCCAGAACAGCTTGCCGTCGCCGGCCACGTAGCCCATGTGCTGCAGCGTGAGCAGGTAGCGGCGTGCCGCGGTGCGGGTCATGCCGGTGCGCTGGCCGGCCTCGCTGGCGGTCAGGCGCGGATGGGCATCGTCGAAGGCCTCGATGACGGCCACGCCGCGCTCCAGGCCGGCGATCCAGTCGCGCTTGTCGAGTCCGGGGGGGACGGGGGCGTCTTCTGCTGTCATGGCGTCTTTTGCGGGGAAACCCTGAAATCGATCGATTATCGATCAATCTTGTTCGATCATCGAATTTCTTGATGATTGTTGATGATCCGCAATGACCACGGGCGGCCTACATTAGCGCCGCTTCTTCGAAATCGCGCGATAGTTGAACAACTTGAAGCGAGACACCCACCCATGTTCCCCTCCATCGTCGGCAGCACCTCCGTCTACCTGCTTCCCGGAGACCCGGTCACCAACGTGCGCCTTCCGCGCATGTTCAACGCGGTCTTCGAGCGCTGCGGCATCGATGCCGTGATGGTGCCGATGCAGGTGGCCAAGCGCGACCTCGCGGTCTTCGTCAAGGCCGCCTTCCTGGCCGGGAACGTGCGCGGCATGGCGATCGCGCCGCCGCACAAGCCGCTGCTGGTCGACCTGCTCGACGGCTGCGGCCTGTTCGGCCGCGTGGCCGGCTCGGTCAACGTGGTGCGGCGCATCGCCAACGGCGAGCTCGAGGGCGACCTGTTCGACGGCGAGGGCCTGCTGGGCGCGCTCGACCACTACAACATCCCGTTCCGCGGCAAGCGCGTGCTGATCCTCGGTGCCGGCGTCAGCGCGGCGGCGATCGGCGTCGCGCTGGCCGAAGGCGGCACGGTCAACGGCGCCGAGCACATTGCCTTCCATGACATCGCGGCCGGCAAGGCCGCCGGCGTCGCGGCCCAGCTCGACGCCTTCTTCGATGCCACCGCGGTCGCGGTCGACAGCAGCGACCCGGCCGGCTACGACCTGGTGGTCAACGCCACCTCGCTCGGGCTCAAGCCCGAGGATGCGCTGCCGGTCGACGTGGCGCGCATGGAGCCGCACGCGGCGCTGTTCGACATCCTGCTGCGCAACCAGCCGACGCCGCTGGTGCGCGCCGCGCGCGAGCGCGGCCTCAATGCGCAGGCCGGCTTCGAGATGCTGGTGCAGCAGATGCCCCACTACTTCGACTTCTTCGGCCACCCCGAGGCCGCCAAGGCACTGCGCCGGGACGCCGACTTCCTGCGCGAATTGATCTATCCGGAAGCGATGGCGGGCGAGATCCGCAACCCGCTGCGCTACCACTCGTCCAGCGTGGCCTGAGCGCCGGCTCTTTCATTCCTCACCCTTCGGACGTTCCATGGCCATCGCTCTCGACCGTTTCGGCTTCAACACCGTCACCATGGGCGGTGAGCTCGGCCACAAGCTCGAATGCATGAAGGCCGCCGGCTTCGCAGGTGTCGAGCTGTGGGCGCGCGACCTGATCAACCATCCGGCCGGGGTCGAGAAGGCAGCGCAGCTGGTCAAGCAGAGCGGCCTCAAGGTGACCGACTTCCAGCCGCTGCGCGACTTCGAATGCGCGCCCGACGCGATGCGTCCGCACCGGCTCGAGATGGCGCGCGAGCAACTGCGCCAGATGTCGCTGGTCGACACCGACCTGCTGCTGTGCTGCTCGACCACCTCGCCGCTGGCGATCGACGATCCGGAGCGCGCCGCGGAAGACCTGCGCACCCTCGCCACGCTGGCCACGCCGCTGGGCATCCGCATCTGCTACGAGGCGCTCTCCTGGGGCCGCCATACCAAGCGCTGGCACCAGGCCTGGGACATCGTGCGCCGCTGCGACCGTGAGAACGTCGGGCTCAACCTCGACTTCTTCCACATGTCGGTGCACGGCGACGACGGGCCCGAGATGCTGGCGCAGCTGGCCGAGGTGCCGGTCGAGAAGATCTTCCTGGTGCAGCTGGCCGACTACTTCTTCGAGTACAGCGACCGCCAGGCCGACATGATCGAACTGGCGCGCCACCAGCGCCTGTTCCCGGGCGAGGGGCTGCACGACGTGCGCGACCTGGTGCAGCTGCTCGAGGACAAGGGCTACCGCGGCCATTACACCTTCGAGGTCTTCAACGACGACTACGTCAACTCGGACCCGATGGTCATCGGCCAGCGCGCGATGACGAGCGCACGCTGGATCAGCGAATCGCATGTGGCCGGCGTTCCGCCGGCCTCCCCAAGGAAGACACAGCCATGATTTCCGGCAAGACCACCCTGATCGCCCACCTGGGCTACCCGACCGAGAGCTTCAAGGCGCCGATGATCTACAACCCCTGGTTCGACCAGCAGGGCATCGATGCCGTGGTGATGCCGATGGGCGTCCAGGCCGCGGACTACCCCGCTGTGCTGGCCTCGCTGTTCAAGCTGACGAACATTCGCGGTGCGCTGGTCACCATGCCGCACAAGATCACGACCCTGTCGCTGGTCGACGAGTCGACGCCGACCGCGAAGATCGCCGGCGCCTGCAACGCAATTCTCAAGCGGCCCGATGGCACGCTGCTCGGCGACCAGTTCGACGGTGCCGGCTTCGTGCGCGGCGTGCAGCGCAAGGGCCGTGCGCTGGACGGTGCGCGGGTGCTGGTGTCGGGCAGCGGCGGTGTCGGCTCCGCGATCGCCGCCTCGCTGGCCGCGGCTGGCGTGGCCGAGGTGGCGCTCTACGACACCAGCGCCACGTCTGCGGAGGCGCTCGCCGGGCGCCTGCGCGCGCACTATCCGAAGCTTGCGGTGACGACCGGTTCCAATGACCCGGCCGGATTCGACCTGGTGGTCAATGCCACGCCGCTGGGCATGAAGGAGGGCGACCCGCTGCCTTTCGACATCGCGCGCATCGCGCCCGGCACCTTCGTTGGCGAGGTGGTGATGAAGAGCGAATACACGCCGTTGCTGCGCGCGGCGCGCGACAAGGGCTGCGCGGTGCAGGTCGGCACCGACATGCTGTTCGAGATGATCCCGGCGTACCTGGAGTTCTTCGGCTTCGGCAGCGCCACGCCGGAAGATCTGCGGGCCGTCGCGACGCTGGCTTACTGAAATGAAACACCCCCGAAGCGCCTGCGGCGCCTCCCCCTCAAGGGGGCGATACCAGCGGCCCGGCGAAGCCGGTTCCGCGGTATCCCTGGCATCGGTCGGTTTCTGGAGGTAGCCCGGTGAGCCTCTTCGAGGGCGTCCTCTCCACCTCCGAAATGCTGACCGTCTTCAGCGAGCGCAGCTTTGTCGACGCGATGCTGCGCTTCGAGGCGGCGCTGGCCCGATGCCAGGCGCGGCTCGGAATCATTCCGGAGTCGGCCGCCCAGACGATCGCGGGCAGTTGCAAGGTCGAGCTGTTCGATGCCGCCAAGATCTTTCGCGACGGCGGGCGGGGCGGCGGCGTGGCGAACCCGCTGGTCCACAGCCTCAAGGAGGCAGTGGGCCTCTTCAATGCCGACGCAGTGCCCTTCGTCCATTTCGGCTGCGGCTCCCAGGACCTGGTCGACACCGCGATGGCGCTGGTCACGCGGGAGGCCCTGGCACTGATCGAAGTCGATCTCGCGAAGGTCGTCCAGGCGCTGCTGCTGCTGGCGCAGCGTCACGCCGAGACGCCGATGCTCGCGCGCACGGCGATGCAGCCGGCTTCGGTCACCAGCTTCGGCCTCGTTTGCGTGGGATGGGCGGCGCCGCTGGTGCGCTGCCGCACGCGCCTGGCCGAGGCCGCGCGGCGAGGGCTGCAGGTGCAGCTCGGCGGTTCCGCCGGCACGCTGGACCGGATGCAGGGACAGGGCGCCGAACTGCGCCGGCAGATGGCCGAGGCGCTCGGGCTTCGCGACCTCGGCGCCGCCTGGCACGGCCAGCGAGACGAGTGGATCGGCCTCGGCTGCGAGCTCGGGCTGATGGTTGGCAGCCTGGGCAAGATCGCGAAGGACATCATGCGACTGGGCCAGCACGAGATCGGTGAGGTGGCGGAACCTGGCGAGTCCGGAAGCGGCGAGCGGCTGGCGTTGGCGCATCGGCGCGAGCCGGTGGCGTCGATGGTGGCGATCGCTGCCGCGCAGCGTGTCCCGCAGCGCGTGGCGGCGCTGCTGGCCGCGATGCCTCAGGCGCACGCATGCGCGCTGGGCGGCTGGCAGGCCGAGCTGGCCGAGTGGCCTTTGTTGCTGATGTCGGCGCATGGCAGCGTGCGCGCGCTTGCGGGGGCGTTGCCCGGCCTGCAGGTCGACGCCGGCCGGATGCGTTCCAATATCGATCGGCTGCGCGCCGAGCTGCCGCGCGAGGCGGCCGACCGCTGCTTCGACCCGGCGCTGGCCGGACCGGCCGGCGTGCTGGCGCTGGCCCAGGTCCTGGCGCTTCGGTCCCCACCCGACACTTGCGACATTGCACGATGATTTCTGCCGCCGTCCGCTCCCTCCTCGACGAGGCCGCTTTCCTTCCCTGCGGCAACGGCCGGCCCGCGGACGCGCGCCGGTGAGCGGCGCAGCCACGCCGCGCGGCCTCTCGTTCGCGCTGCTGCTGCCCCTGCTGCTGGCCGCGCAGCCGGTGGCCACCGACAGCTACCTGCCGGCCTTGCCGGCGATCGCCCGCGAGCTCGGGTCGGCCAGCGCCAGCCTGACGGTCTTCGTGCTGGCCTTCGGCTTCGGCCAGTTGCCCTGCGGACCGCTGTCGGACCGCGTCGGGCGCCGGCCCGTGCTGCTCGCCGGCCTCGGCTGCTATGCGCTGGCAGCGCTGGGCTGCGCGCTGTCGAGCGGGATACCGATGCTGGTGGCCTGCCGCGCGCTGCAGGGCTTCTCGATGGCCGCCATCCTGGTCTGCGCGCGGGCCGCGGTGCGCGATCTCTATCCGGCCCACGAGGGGCCGCACGTGATGGCCCGCGGCCTGACCGGGCTCGGCGTGGTGGGCTTGCTGGCGCCGCTGCTGGGGGCCTGGGCGGTGCAGTCCGCGGGCTGGCGCTGGGTGCTGGGCGGCATGGCCGTCTATGCGCTCATGCTCTGGCTCCTGTGCTGGCGTGGCTTTGCTGAAACGCGGGCCGTCAGTTCGGGCCCATCGGCTCCGAAAGGCAGCGTGCGCGAGGTGTTCGCCAGCCCGAGCTTTCGCGCCTGGGCCTCGCTGGCTGCCACGACCTACGGCGGGCTGTTCTGCTTCCTGCTGCTGTCGCCGATGGTCTACATCAGCCTGCTCGGCTTCTCGCCGGCCTGGTACGGCTGGATCCCGGCAGGCGGCTCGCTGGTCTACATCTTCAGCACCACGCTGTGCCGCCGGCTGCTGCGCCGCCGGGGCGCGGTGCGCACCGTCCAGCTCGGTTCGCTGCTGAGCCTGGCCGGGCCGCTGGTGCAGGCGCTGGGCTGCTGGCTGTTGCCGATGTCGGCCTGGCCGCTGCTGCTGGGCCATGCGATCTATTGCATCGGCCATGGCATCCACCAGCCCTGCGGCCAGGCCGGCGCGGTCGGCGACCTGCCGCATCTGGCCGGCCGCGCGGTGTCGTGGTCCGGATTTGCGATGATGGCGGTGGCGTTCACCGTCGGCCAGGTCGCCGCCGGCTTCGTCGACCCCGCGCTCAGCCATGGCGCCTGGCCGATGGTGCTGCCGATGGCCTTGGCCGGCGCCGTGCTGGTGCTGATCGCCTTCGCCTGGCTGCCGCGCCTGCCGCCTGCCCATCCTCGAAAGGAAACACCATGACCCGTCTGAATGTCGTCCGCGAGGGCGGTGGCCCGATCGTCGTGCTGAGCCATGCGCTCGGCGGCGACCTCCGCATGTGGGACACGGTGGCGTCGCTGCTGGCGCGCGCCCACACGGTGCTGCGCTACGACCATCGCAACCACGGCGCCTCCGAGCGGCTGGCCGGGCCGCTCACGCTGCAGGACCTGGCGGACGATGCGGCCGAACTGATCGCGCGCGAGGCCGAGGGCGAGCCGGTGCATTTCGTCGGCCTGTCGATGGGCGGCATGGTCGCGCAGGCCCTGGCGGCGCGTCATCCGGCGTTGCTCCGGACCCTGGTGATCGCCAATTCATCGGCCCACTATCCCGACGCCGCGCCCTGGCGAGCCCGCGTGGAGGCCGTCCGGGCCCAGGGCGTCGCGGCCATCGCGGCGGGCGCCGTGGGGCGCTGGCTGACGCCCGAATTCATCGCCACGCCCGAGGGCGCAGCCGCGGCCCGGCAACTGCACGACACGCTGGTGTGCACCGATGCGGCCGGCTACATCGCGAGCTGCGAGGCCGTGGCGGCGATCGACTTTCGCGACAGCAACCGGCGCATCGCGGTGCCGACGCTGGTGATCGCGGGAACCCGGGACGAGGCCACGCCGCTGGCGATGTCGCAGGCGATCGCGGCGGCGATTCCCGGCGCCCGCCTGGCCACCGTCGACGTCGCGCACCTCAGCGCGGTCGAGCGGCCGGTGGAATTCAGCCAGCTGCTGATCGATTTCTGGCGCAGCCTCTGACGACTGCGACGACAGTGGGGGATTCGGTCCGCTGCGGTTGAAAGATCCGCGGTCGCCCCCATCATCCGGTGCTGCTTCATTTCCCGAACCTCCTCGGACCTCTCACGATGACTTCCCGGCTCAAGATCGATTTCGTTTCGGACGTCTCCTGCCCCTGGTGCGCGGTCGGCCTCGGCGCGCTCGAAGCGGCACTGAAGAAGGTGGCGCCCGAGGTCACGGCCGAACTGCACTTCCAGCCCTTCGAACTCAATCCGCAGATGCCGCCCGAAGGCCAGGACACCTTCGAGCACCTGAACCAGAAATACGGATCGAACCGCGAACAGCAGGCCCAGGCCCGCGCCGCGATCCGTGCCCGCGGCGCGGCCGTGGGCTTCGCCTTCAGCGAGGGCGGGCGGCCGCGGGTGTACAACACCTTCGATGCCCACCGGCTGCTGCACTGGGCCGAGCTCGAAGGCCTGGACCGGCAGGCCTCGCTCAAGAAAGCCCTGCTCAAGGCCTGCCACACCGACGGCGAGAACCCGTCTGATCCCGAGGTGCTGGTGCGGCTGGCGGCCGAATCCGGCCTCGACCCGGCGCGGGCGCGGGCCATTCTCGCGAGCGACGACTATGCCGCCGAGACCCGCCAGCGCGAGCGCATGTACACCGATGCCGGCATCCATTCGGTGCCAGCGATCATCATCGACGACCGGCACCTGATCTCGGGCGGCCAGCCGGTGGAAGTGTTCGAGCGCGCGCTGCGGCAGATCGCGGGTGCGGAGCCGGCGCGCGTGGCAGAGGCCTGACGCAGCCTCAGGGCTTCTGCAGCATCTCGACCAGCCGCGCCAGCGCCACCGAGGGCGTGCCCCGCCACACCAGGTGCGTGCGATTGCCGCGGATGCGTTCCGGCAGCGGGTGCTGGCGCACATCGGCGGTGGCGCGCAGGGCCTTCAGCACCGACACCGGCACGATGGCGAAACCCGTGCCCGCAGCGACGCAGGCGATCATCGCCTGGTAGGAAGAAAACTCCAGCGAGCGCGCGGCCGAGACACCGCCCTTGACCAGCCATTGCTCGAGCAGCCGCCGGTACGAGCAACCTGGCGCGAAGGCGATCAAGGTCGCATCGGCCAGGTCGCCCGGCCGAGTGACGGCGGCCACGCTGCGTGCCGTGATCAGCACCAGTTCTTCGTCGAACGCCGCCATCGATTCCAGCTCCGGCGCCGAGAAGGGCTCCGACACGAAGGCGGCTTCCAGCTCGAAGGCCCTGACCCGCTTCAGCAGGGCGCCGGTGGTGCCCGTCGCCAGTTCGACCACGACCCCGGGGTAGAGCCGGTGGAAGCGCGACAGCACCGGCGCCAGCCGGCTGCCTGCCGTGCTCTCGAGCGAACCGAGGCGGAAGGTGCCGAGCGGGAGCTCGCTGCGCAGTTCGCTCTCGGCCTCGTCGGCCAGCCGCAGCAGTCGCTCGGCATAGGGCAGCAGCTTGTGGCCGGCCGGCGCCAGCGCCAGCGAGCGGCCCTGGCGATGAAACAGCTTCTGCCCCAGGCGCTCCTCCAGTTGCTGGATGCGGGTGGTGACGTTGGACTGCACCCGGTTGAGCTTGTCGGCCGCCCGGATCACGCCGCCCTCGGCCACGACGGTGCGGAATATCTCCAGGGAGTCGAGGTCGATGGTTCTCATAAAAAGAATGAATGTTCTGAATAATTCATTTGTGGACCTTGTCGATTTTGCGTCCAATCAAGGTCCATGTCGAACCCATCCATCACCGTCGCCCGGCCCTCGCTGTTCGCGGTCTGCGGCGCCGGCCTGCTGGCGCTGGCGATCGCGATGGGCATTGGGCGCTTCGCCTTCACGCCCATGCTGCCGCTGATGATCCGCGCCGGCAGCGTCGACGTCGCCGCCGGCGGCTGGCTCGCCGCGGCCAACTACGCGGGCTATCTGCTGGGCGCGCTCACGGCGGCACGGCTGCCGCTGTCGCCGCAGCGCACGGGGCTTCTTTCGCTGGCGTTGATCGTCCTGTCCACGGCGGCGATGGGCCTGGTCGATTCGCTCGCGGCCTGGCTGCTGCTGCGCGGCCTGGCCGGCATCGCCAGTGCCTGGGCGCTGGTCAGCACCAGCGTCTGGTGCCTGGCATGGCTCGCACGCCTCGGCCGGCCCGGGGGCGCCGGCATCGTCTATGCCGGGGTGGGCCTGGGCATCGCGATCGCCGGCCTCCATGGCTGGCGCGCTGGCGCGGCGGGCATCGCACCCGAGCGGCTGTGGCTGCAGCTCGGCCTGATGGCGCTCGCCGGCGCGCTCGGGGTCGCGGCGCTGATGCCGCGCGGGGCCGCTC
>NZ_JBFUHO010000096.1:0-22976 GCF_056402355.1 Variovorax sp. P4_B11 | reverse complement strand
AAAGCCTTGCTGCGCGCGGGCGCCTTGCATCCAGCCCCTTGGCCCGGCAACGCGATCCCCGGAAATAGTGTGAACAGGCCCTAAAGCGTTCCCCGAGAGATCAGGTCTTACCCTAGGCTGCGCAGGATTACGCAAGCAGCCGCAAGGACACGACAGCGGCGGCGCGGTCATGCGGCAAAGTCGCGGCGACTCTCAGCCAGTCCCCGAAAAACCTACAACGGAGATCCGCACATGACCACACGCCGCCAATTCGCCACCCAACTGGGCGCCCTCGCCGCGCTGGGCGCTGCCAGCATGCACCGTGTCGCCCACGGTCAGCAACCTGAGCTCGCTCGCGTGCTGGTGGGCTTTCCGCCCGGAGGCAGCACCGACAACGTGGCACGCCGCCTGGCCGAAAAGCTTCGCGGCACCTACGCGGCGAACGTGCTCGTCGAGAACAAGCCGGGCGCGGGGGCTCAGATTGCCGTGACGGCGGCCAAGGAGGCCGCGCCGGACGGCGCCACCCTGCTGCTGTCCCCTCCTGCACCGTTCACCGTCTATCCCCATACCTATCGGAAGCTTCCCTACACGCCGGAGGACGTCCAGGCCGTGTCCATGGTCTGCACCTTCCCGTTCGCCTTCGCCATCGGCCCGGCGGTGCCGGAGAGCGTGCGCAACATCCCGGACTTCGTGGCCTGGGTGAAGGCCAATCCGGGCAAGGGCTCGTTCGGGTCGCCGGCATCGGGCTCCACGCCGCACCTGATGGGCAGCCTCCTGGGCCAGTTGGCGGGCGTCGAACTGACCCACGTGGGCTATCGCGGCGATGGCCCCGGGCTGCAGGACCTGATGGGCGGCCAGCTCCCGGCCTACGCCACCGTGCTGGGCAGCTACCTGCCACAGATGAAGTCGGGACGCCTGCGCCTCCTGGCCGTCTCCGGACCGACGCGCAGCGCCTTCGCGCCGGACATCCCGACGTTCCGCGAGCAAGGCCATGCCCTGGACATGACCGAGTGGTTCGGCGTGTTCGTGCCGGCGCGCACGCCTGCAGCCGCGGCGCAGCGCGCGGGGGATGCGGTGCGTGCGGCTGTACTGCAGCCCGACTTCGTGCGCGGACTGGCCGAGTTTGGGATGACGGCCCAGGGTTCCACCGCGCAGGAACTCGCCCAGCGCGTGCGCGCCGAGAACGCGCAATGGCGCGACAACGTGAAGCGGATCGGCTTCACTGCCGAATCCTGAGAGGGACCGCATGCAGTCAACCGACATCTCCACGCACGACGTGAACACATCCATCGCGACAGACACGCCCCTCTGGCGGCCCAGCCCGCAACGCAAGGCACAGGCCCTCGTCACTGCCTTCGAAGGCTGGCTCCAACGTGAACGCGGCTTGCTGTTCGATGGCTACGAGGAGCTCTGGCGCTGGTCGGTCGACGAGCCGGAGGCGTTCTGGAGCGCCATCCTCGGCTTCTTCGACTTGCCCATGACCGCTCCCCCTGTCCGCATGCTGGACGGTGACATGCCGCGGGCGCGCTGGTTCGAGGGTGCGCGCCTCAATTTCGTGGATCAGGCGTTGCGCCACACCGGGCTCGCCACGCCGGCCATCGTGTACGAGAGCGAGGCCGGCGGCACGGGCGAAGTTCCCTGGGAGACGCTGCGGCACCAGGTCGGCGCGGTGGCGTCTGCCCTGCGCGGGCTCGGCGTACAGGCGGGCGACCGCGTGGCCGGCTATCTGCCCAACATTCCGCAGGCCGTGGTGGCTTTCCTCGCGGTGGCCAGCCTGGGCGCGGTTTGGTCTCTCTGCGCGCCCGACATGGGGCCGGTGAGCGTCGGCGACCGCTTCACCCAGATCGCGCCGAAGGTGCTGGTCGCGGCGGACGGCTACCGGTTCGCCGGAAAGCCGTTCGACCGCCGCGCCGCCCTGGGCGAGATCCTGGACCAACTGCCCTCGGTCACCGGCGTGTTGTGGGTGCCGCACCTCGACCCCTTCGCGGTGCCGCCGGCGCAGGCTGCGATCCGCAGCGTGGTGACCTGGACCGACGCGATCGCGGCCGAAGCGCCCCTGCGGTCCGAAGCCCTGCCGGCCGATCATCCGCTGTGGATCCTGTACTCCTCAGGCACCACCGGACTGCCCAAAGCCATCGTGCACGGCCATGGAGGCGTGCTGGCGAACGGCATGGTCAACATGGTGCTGCACAACGACCTCCACCCCGGCGTGCGCGTGCTGTGGGCGGTGAACACATCCTGGATGGTGTGGAACGCCCATGTGATGGGCCTGCTGGGTGGCGCCACCCTGGTGCTTTACGACGGATGCGTCACCGGCGCCGGTCCGGAGCCCGACTGGGGGCACCTATGGAAGCTCGCAGGTCGACATCGCGTGAATGTCTTCGGCGTCGGCGCGGCCATCCACCATGCGTTCCTGAAGGCCGGCATCGTTCCAAGCGAGCTGGCCGATCTGTCCACCCTGCACACGGTGTGCTCCACGGGTTCCCCACTGTCGCCCGAGGCGTACCGCTGGCTGTATGAAACGGTCAAGGAGGATCTATGGCTCAACATCGTGTCGGGCGGTACCGACATCACAGGGGGATTCGTGGTCGGCCTGCCGACCTTGCCGGTGCGAATGGGAGAGATGCAATGCCGCGTGCTCGGCACGCACGTCGAGGCCTGGAGCGATGACGGGCGACCGTTGCAGGACGAGGTTGGCGAACTGGTGTGTGTGCGGCCGATCCCCTCCATGCCGCTGTACTTTTGGGGCGACGAGGACGGTAGCCGCTATCGTGAGAGCTACTTCGACACCTTCCGGGACGCGGCCGGCCAGCCGGTCTGGCGGCAAGGCGACTGGCTGCGGCTGGTGCCGCGTCCGGAGGCAGTGGGCGGGATCATCTACGGCCGCTCCGACGCCACCATCAACCGCCAGGGGGTACGAATGGGCACAGCGGAGTTCTATCGCGTCGTCGAGGCGCTGAAAGAGGTGGTGGACAGCCTCGTCGTGGACCTCGAGTACCTGGGACGGCCCTCGTATCTGGGTCTGTTCGTGCAACTGCGCCCCGGCCTCGTGCTGGACGAAGCGCTGCGCCACCGCATCCGGCAGGGGCTGCGCAGCAGCCTGTCCGCCCGGCACGTGCCCGACGAGATCCTTCAGGTCGACGCCATTCCGAAGACCATCACTGGCAAGAAGCTCGAGTTGCCTGTGAAGAAGCTGATGCTGGGGCATGCGTTGGAGAAGGTCGTCAAGCGGGACGCGCTGGCGAAACCGGAGAGCATCGACTGGTTCGTGTCGTTCGCAAAAAACCACCTCCGGCGCTTGCAGGCCGCGCCTGGCCTCAGCCCTTGAAGACGACCCGAGGCCGGCCAAGGCGCGAGGCGCGCAACCGCCAGGCCCATACGTACGTGGCATTTAGGTGGACAAAGCACTGGCGTTCGGCCTTCGGCGTCCGCACAATTCCTTCGATACACGGACGCGACCACGCATGGGAACCATATGCCAGCACCTCCAACTTCATTGACGCCGATTCCGGGTCCTGAACCGTCCGAGCCGCCACCATCGTCATCCAGCGCGTCGGCCCGACTGAACACCGAGCTGGCCATCGAGCGCACCCTCATGGCTGCCGATCGATCCTTGATGGCATGGGTGAGGACCGCCCTGTCCATGATCAGTTTCGGATTCACCATTTACAAGGTGCTCGAGGCCATGCAGCAGCAAGGGGGAATCGGGGCGGCAAGCCAGTCGCCGCGCAACATGGGCCTCTTCCTGACAGGCCTGGGCACCATGGCCATGGTCATGGGCACGATCGAGTACTGGCTTCGGCTGAAGGCCATGCGACGAGAAATGAACTTTCATCTGATGCAGCCCTCGTTCGTCATGGCGTTGATCATGTCCGCGACGGGCCTGGGCATCTTTGCGGGAATCACCCTCAGGCTGCTTTGAGCACGACCGGTGCCGCGCCTGGCCGCCCTGCCGCCGCGCGCTGACGGCGCCTGCCGAGTCATTTCGGGTCCGAACGCGCGCGACGCACCGCAGCACGCAGTTCGCGCACGCTGACCGGCCGCTCCAGAAAATCTGTCGCCTCCAGTCGCGCGATGTCGACGGCCGTACGAAACGCAGAGTGCGGACCCAGGACGATCACGGGCAGTGCCACGCCCCGGTGCCTCAACTCACGCACCAGTCTGAGCGTTGCGGCCTCGTCGACATCGGCCGACGCAATCAGACACTGACCCGAACCACTGGGCGGTCTGGCAAGAATGGCTTCGCCGTCGTCCACGAATACCACCGTATCGGTGATCCGTCCGAGTGCCGATTCGAGCCACGCGCGCTCATCCTCCTTGAATCCGACGACGTAGACGGTGGTGGACATGGCTTCGGTGTCTCCCGAGGCATTGAAGATTCCGGATCCAGGCAGTGCCCGGCTTCAATGGCGAAACGCATGCGACGCGTCCGAAGCACAACGCCGCGCGCAACACCACTTCGAGGCCGCTTCCGTTCACCTGCGCCGAACCGGTCATCAATGGTGAGGCCATCCAGGCGATGCGACCATCCCGGCGACCACGCAGCACCCACGTACGTAGGCGCACGAGAATGTCGCGCGACGCGGTCGAGGCCAACGCCCGACCACGGCGCGCAGGCAGCCCGGCACGCCTCACGCGCCACCGGCCCGTTGCTAGCGACGGAATCCGATGAAGGCGGGCCCGCCCCAGCCGCCCCAGCCGCCCCAATCCATGGCATTCATCTCGTTCATCTGGGCCGCCTCGAGATTGTTGTTGCTGAGTTGCTTCGCAACGCGCAGCCGCTGATAGTCCTGGTACTGGGGCAGTCCGCCGACATAGGCGAGATTGTTCATCGAATCCGGCAGGACGTAGTAGGTGGTGCCCTGGTAGGTGACGGGCGAAACCTTGTCCTTGGGAAGCTTCGCCAGCATGGCTTGCTGGTCCGGTTTCGAAGGCGTGATGACCTTGAAGCCAGCGGCAATGGCCAGGTTGTCATTGCTGAGCGCGCTGCTCGTGGCGCAGCCGGCGACCAGCGCGAACGAGGCCGCGGCAGCCAGGCATTTCAATGCATCGAATCGTTGGTTCATGGTCGTTCACCCCGAGAGACTGTTGACGGAAAGCGATGATGGACTCCGAGCACGCGCCGCGGCCCACAGCACTGTCGCCGCAACCCGTG
This sequence comes from Variovorax sp. P4_B11, assembly GCF_056402355.1. Taxonomy (NCBI): domain Bacteria; kingdom Pseudomonadati; phylum Pseudomonadota; class Betaproteobacteria; order Burkholderiales; family Comamonadaceae; genus Variovorax; species Variovorax sp. P4_B11. The sequence continues at coordinate 17,842 of NZ_JBFUHO010000096.1, read as the reverse complement.
CCGTCCAAACCCCAGCTTGCATGTTGGCCTCCTGCCGAAGCGCGAATTTGTGAGGGCCCCAGGGGCCTGCCCGATCATGAGATCGTCGGTCTGTCGACCCGAAGGGGTCAATCCCGGCAGCCACTCAATCCACGTACGTGCAGGCGCCGCACGAGCACGTACGTGGCGCCCGTCACTTTCGACTCTTCCAGCGCATCACCTGGTTGATCAGGCTGCGAACGACGAGATACGGAATCACGGCCAGGACGGCGGCCACCATGATGGCCTCACCGGGATACACCCAGCGCTGCACGCTGAACTGGTAGATCGCATCGATGACGATCGCCAGCAGAAACACCTTTCCCACGTGCCGCCAGCCTTCCTTCAGCAGGGCCCTTCGCTGCGCCGAATCGGTCGCCAGGGCCCAGAGGTAGAGCGGACGCCCGTCGCGCGCATCCTGCCGGCCGGCCCGGAACGCGAAGAAGGCCGCCATCAGCGGCTGAACCACGAAGCGAAACGCGAGCGGCGCGTGCCTGCCGCTCGTGATATCGGTCCAGGTCCGGACGAAGGCGTCGACGATGAAATCCATGGCTTGAGGCCCCGTGGCGCCGTGTGGGGCCACGGGCTCTCCCCGCATTCTGGAAGCCGCCCTGGCCCGGGGCAATCCCGGCGGCCACGCAGCGCCACGTACGTGGCGCGCCGGCCCCGGGGCCTCGCCCCTCGGTGCCGCGGCCGTCGCGGCTCAGCGCGTCACGATCGGGAAGGTGCCCGGCGCCTTGTCGATCAGGGACAGGAAGCGCACGAGGTCGATCTTGCTGCCGTCGACCGACAGCTGGTCGGACAACAGCGTGTCCTTCACGCCCGCGGTACCCGCCATCATCTTCACGAAGATCGGCTTGGTCAGCGTCAGCGTCGCGTTGGCGTCGGCGGCCGGCGCGGCCTTGCGGTGGTGCAGCACCGCGTTCTCGAGCCAGAGCTGGAAGCTCTCGCCGGTGTCGCTGAAGACGAGGTTGATCTTCGTGTCCTTGCCCTCGGCGGCGGGGCCGTCCAGGCCGGCCGCCATGGCCTCGAGGAAGCGCTCGACCGGCGTCTGCGTCAGCATGTCGATGAAGCCCGAGCGATCGACACCCTGCTTGGGCGGCCCCTGGCGCAGCTCCGCCGCCGCGCTGAGGTAGCTGTTGCGCCAGGTGGCGGCCTCGGCCACGTAGCCGAGCTGTTCGTAGGTGCGCGCCAGCAGCTCGCGTGCGGCCTTGTTGCCGCTGTCGGCGAACACCACGTGGCTGAGCAGTTCGGCCGCCCACCGGTAGTCTCCTTTGTCGAAGGCGGCCTGCGCCGCCTGCAGGGCGCGATCGGCGCCGCCGGCCAGCGCCATGTAGCGCTTGGCCGATTCCTGCGGCGGCAGCGGATCGAGGTTCGCCGGGTTGCCGTCGTAGGCGCCGAGATAGAACTGGTACACCGCCTTGACGTTGTGGCGCAGGTCGCCGTAGTAGCCGCGCGCGCCGAAGTGCGTCTGCAGCGATTTCGGCAGCTTGATCCGGTCGGCGATCTCCCGCGGCGTCAGGCCGGCGTTGATCAGGCGCACCGTCTGGTCATGCGTGTACTTGTAGACGTCGCGATGCTTGGTGATGAAGTCGACGATGCGCTGGTGGCCCCAGATCGGCCAGTTGTGCTGGCCGAAATAGACCTCGGCGCCGTCGAGCTGGTCGAGCGCCTGCTGCATGTAGTCGGCCCATTTCAGCGCATCGCGCACCTTGGCGCCGCGCACCGGCAGCAGGTTGTGCATGGTCTGCGCCAGGTTCTCCGCGCCGCCATAGGCCTTCAGCGCCGGAATCGAGAAGGTCATCTCCGCCGGCGCCTCGGCACCGGGCACGTTGTGGAAGACGAAGCGCACGCCGTCGAGCGTCATCTCCTCGGTCGGCTGCGTGACCAGGACGGTCGGCGGCAGGATGCCGAAGGTGCCATAGCCTACCGCCTTGCCGAGGCCGGTGTCGACCAGCCCCTTGGGCGACCGTTCGAGTTCCTTGCCGAACTGGTAGAACGAGCGCCGGCCCATGGCGGTGCCGACCATCACGTTCTCGCTGGTCGCCTCCTCCATGAACCCTGTCGAGGCGACGATCGGCACCTTGCGAGCCGCTGCCTCCTCGGGCGAAATCACGCCCAGCGCACCGCCGAAATGGTCGATGTGGCTGTGCGAGAAGACCACCGCGCTGACCGGCTTGTCGCCCAGATGCTTGCGCGCGAAGGCCAGCGCCGCGGCGGCGGTCTCCTTGGCGGTCAGCGCGTCGATGACGATCCATCCGGTCTTGCCTTCGACCAGCGTCATGTTGCCGACGTCGAAGCCGCGCAGCTGGTAGAGGCCGTCGGTCACCTTGAACAGGCCGATCTGCGCGTTCAGCTGGGCATGGCGCCACAGGCTCGGGTTGACGGTCGGCGGCGCGGCCCCATCGACGAACTTGAAGGCATCGAAGTCGATCAGCACGCGGCCATCGGGCCCCATGATCTTGCCTTCGGGGCGCGCGATCAGGCCACGCTGGGCGTCTTCGAACGCCTGTCGATCGCCGAGCGGCAGGATTTCTTCGAACACCGCGTTGGCCGCGACGGTCGGGGCCGTCGCATCGCCGGTGGGCGCGGCGTTGCGTTGGCCGCAGGCGCCCAGGGCGAGGATGAGCGCCGCCGCGAGCGGCGCCTTGAGGAATGGCTTCATGGGGAATGTCTCCGGTTGTCTGGTTGTCTGTCTGTCAGTGCGGATGCGCATTCGCGGCATCGGCGCGGATCATTTCTGCGGCCTTCTCGCCGATCATGATGGTGGGGGCGTTGGTGTTGCCGCCGACGATCGTCGGCATGATCGAGGCGTCGGCGACCCGCAGGCCGGCGATGCCGCGCACGCACAGCCGCGCGTCGACCACGGCCTGATCGTCCGAACCCATCCTGCAGGTGCCCACCGGGTGGTACTGGGTGTCGGCCCGGGCCCGGATATCGGCGACCAGCGCCTTCGTGTCGTTGGCGGCCACCGGGTACAGCATCGCGCCGCGGATGCCGTCGAAGGGGGCCGATTCGACGATGCGCTGCTGCGCCTGCGCGCCCTTGACCAGCAGCGCCAGGTCGCGCTCGTCCTCGAGAAAACGCGGGTCGATGCGCGGCGCCTGCCCCGGGTCCAGGCTCGCCAGCTCGACGCTGCCCCGGCTGTGCGGCCGCAGCACGTCGACATGGCAGGAGATGCCATGCCCCAGGTGCTGCTTGCGCGCATGGTCGTCGACGATGCCCATCACGAACACCAGTTGCAAGTCGGGCACCTCGACCTCGGGGGACGAGCGCAGGAACGCGCCCGACTCGGCGATCGAGCTCGTGATGCGGCCGGTGCGCTTGCGTTTCCATTCGAGCATCGCCGCGCCGAGCTGAAGGCCGCCGCGCAACGAAACGCCGAAGGTGCGACTGTCGCTGCGGGTGCGCCACGTCTGCACGTAGTCGATGTGGTCCTGCAGGTTGCGCCCGACGCCGGGCAGATCGCGCTGCACCGGAATCCCCATCTGCTGCAGGTGGCCCCCGGGACCGATGCCCGACAGCATCAACAATTGCGGTGAACCGAACGCGCCGGCGCTGACGATGACTTCGCGCCGCGCCCTCAGCTGCTGCGTCGCGCCGCCGTGCAGGTAATCGACGCCCACGGCCCGGCCCGACGCGAGCACGATGCGCGAGGCCACGGCGCGGGTCACGACATGCAGGTTGGGCCGCGCAAGGTGCGGGGTCAGATAGCCCTTCGCGGCACTGCAGCGCTCCCCGTTGCGCTGGGTCACCTGGTACATGAAGGCGCCGAACGGGTCCGGGACGTTGTAGTCGGCGATCGTCGGCAAACCTTGCAGTGCCGCAGCTTCGAGGAAGGCCTTGTTGATCGGACTTGGGCACTGCAGCGCCGCCACGTTCAGCGGGCCCCCCTGGCCGTGCCAGGGCGTGTCGCCGAACTGCTCGTTGTGCTCGGCCTTGCGGAAGAGGGGCAGCACCTCGTCGTAGGCCCAGCCCGCATTGCCGAGGCCAGCCCAGTGGTCATAGTCATGGCGATGCCCGCGCACGTAGAGCATGGCATTGATCGAGCTGCTGCCACCCAGCGTCTTGCCGCGCGGCTGGTAGCCGCGGCGGCCACCCAGGCCCGGCTGCGGCACGGTCTCGTAGGCGTAGTTGTTGATGCGCGTGGGCACCATCGCCACCACGCCGGCCGGCGCGTGGATCAGGACGCTCTTGTCCGGCCCGCCCGTTTCCAGCAGGGCGACCGAAACGCCCGGATCCTCGCTCAGGCGCGAAGCGATCACACATCCGGCCGATCCGGCCCCCACCACCACGTAGTCGAATTCCATCGTTGTCTCTCTTTGTTTGTGCCCGCGGACCCGAAGAATGCCGAAAGGAGATACCTCCGTCCAATGCATATTGAGGAAGCATTCGTTGCATGGAGTGCATAGTGAACCTCCGCGAATGCCAGGCGCTCGGCGCGGATTGGCCCGGTCCGTCGCCGTTGCCGGCAGCGCTCGCCATAGCCCGAAAGCCGGATTGACGGCGCGCAAACGATGTGAGGATGATGCGGATAGGGCGAGAGTTCCCGCCGTGGCTGTTCCGCGACAGCGGGTGGCACGGAGGAATGTTCAACCACACAACAAAGTGAAGAATCTTGCGGGATAGTCCCTGCGCATTGCCGACACCGTTCCACAGGTCTCGCTCTCCTCGCGACCTGCAGGACCTGCTGCGCTTCGAGCGCCTGCTGTCGGACCTGTCGGCCACCTTCGTGGCCGTGCCGCTGCACGACATCGACCGCGCCATCGAGGACAGCCTCGCACGCATCGTGAAGGCCCTCGACATCGACCGGTCGACGCTGACGCGCGTCTTCACGCTGACCGGAAGCGCCCATGTCACGCATTCGTTCTCCAGGGAGGGAATCGCACCGGTGCAGCACTGCCTCGACGTGCGCGATTCGAATCCGTGGGCGCTTTCGATGGCGATCGCGAACAGGCCGGTCGCGTTTTCCCGCCTCGACGACCTGCCGCCGGAGGCCCGCGTCGACAAGGAGAGCTGGCGCCGGATCGGCCTGAAATCACACGTCATGATGCCGATCAGGGTGGCGGGGCATCTTCACGGTGCCCTCATCTTCGGCTCCGTTCGGTTCGAGCGCGAATGGTCGGACGAACTCCTCGACCGGATGCGCCTGCTGGCGGAGATCCTCGGCAGCGCCCTCGCACGCGAGCGCACCCAGGAGGAACTCGAGCTCGCGCTCGGCTTCGAGCGGCTGGCCAGCAGCACCCTGGCTTCCCTGGTGATGGCCAAACCGGACGAGCAAGGCGAAGCCATCTCGCGCGGATTGCGCGAGATCGGCGAATTCGTGGGCGCCGAGCGGGTCGCCCTCTGGCAGGGAATCGGCAGCAACGTGCGCTACGACCCGACACGGCATTGGCATGCGGATGGTTTCGCGGCACCGCCGGGCACGCGCGGAACGGGCTACTTGCCGTGGCTGAGCAGCCGCGTGGCTGCCGGCCACGTGGTCCGGCTGTCCTGTCTCGACGAGCTTCCATCCTCGGCGCAGCGGGACGGCGACACATTGAAGGCACTGGGTATCCGCTCGTTGCTCGTGGTGCCGGTCGCGGGAGAAACGTCGAGCGCGCTCTCGATCGCGACGGTCCGGCGTGAACACGCATGGCCGGACACATTGCTCCCCGGTGTTCAGCTGCTCGCCGAGGTGTTCGGCAGCCTGCACGCGCGCGAGGCCGCCGAGCGCCGCCGGCTCGCCGCGGAAGTCGAGGCGGCGCACTGGCGCGAGCGTCTGGCGCATCTGGTGCGGGTCCACACGGCCGGAGAAATGTCGGTCGCGCTGGCCCATGAGATCACCCAGCCGCTCGGCGCGATCGAGAATTACGCGCTCGCGGCGCGGCACCGCGCGACCGAACCGGCGCCCGACATGTCGCGGGTCGCGGAACTGCTCGACAAGGTCATCGGCCAGTCCACGCGCGCCGGCGACGTCGTGACGCGCATGCGCAGCATGACGCAGCGACACGCGCTGGACCCGAAGCCGATCCGCATCGAGCAGGCGGTGCGCCAATGCGTCGGCATGGTGAAGATGGACTGCGATCTTCGCGACATCCGCATCGCGTTGCCGCCCACAAGCCCTCTGTCCGAGGTGGTCGTCGACGAGATCCATGTGCAGCAAGTGGTCCTGAACCTGCTGCGCAATGCGATGGAAGCGATCGAGCTCGCGCCCCCGGACGGTCCCAGGGAGATCGCCATCGCGATCCGGCCCGGCGAGCGCGACGAGGTGCGGGTGGACATCGCCGACCGCGGCGTCGGCATCGCCGAAGGCGACCTGGAGCGCGTCTTCGAATCCTTCTACTCGACCAAGTCGAGCGGCCTTGGCGTGGGACTGGCGATCTGCCGCAAACTGATCGAGGCCCATGGCGGCAAGCTCTGGGCCTCGCACAATCCCGGCGGCGGGGCCTTGTTCAGCTTCACGCTTCCACGGCTCCCATAGACTCGCGCCATGAGTTTCCTCTAGAAGCTGAAGTCGATCGCCTTGGGACCACCGCCGACCGCGACGCCCTGCGACTTGCTCTTGCCCATGGCTTGCGCGTCGACGGTGTAGCTGCCGTCCGGCAGCTTGATCAGGCAGATGGGCCCGGTCGACGGCACCGTCAGCACGCTGACGCCTTTGGCATCCTTGATCGTTACGGTGACCGACGCCATGTATTCACCTGCGGCGGTTGCGAACAGCAGCGAAAGGGGATAGTCCTTCCGGGCGGCGAGCATCGCCTTGGATGAGGCCTCCCCGATGCCGCCGCAGGTGAAGCTCGCAGTTCCCTGGGTCTGCAGCGCAGGGATCGCGGGCAGGTTCTGGGCCAGCAAGGGTGGCGCCATGCCTGAAAGCACGGCAGTGGCGGCGCAAAGGGCCGAAAACATGAGGCGCATCTGGATCTCCTTCGCAGCAACACGCTCGTCGGGCCACCGTCGCGGCCGCCCGCGGTCGCCCGGTTGCGTTGGCGACCTCGCGATCGACAAGGGCGAGTGCCCTCCGAATTCGCGATCCGCCAATTTTCGAAAGAGCAGCCGCCCCCCGCCATCCCTGCGGCCACCTAGATCCACGTACGTGGCGACCCATCCCGCCATAGAATGCCGCCTGCTCCTCACACGTCTTATGTCACAACATCGATTGAGTTTGAAGAAGCCGCTGCTCGCCGCGATGGTCCTCGCGAGCGGATGGAGTTCGAGCGCGCTGGCCTTCGATGACTTCGAGGGCACCTACGTGAGCGGCGACACCACGATCACGTGGCGTGCCGGGGGTCGTTCGGGCAACGAGTTCCTGTCCAGTCGTTGTCCCGGCAGGAAGTTTCGCCACCGCACGCAGCCGGGCGACGCCCATTCAGGCATGGACTACACCGTCAAGTCGGATTTCGAATTCAAGAAGCTGGTGATCACCGGCACCAACAAGTGCCTGCCTCGAGGCACTTACGAGCGCCACGAACCGTAGCCCCGCGTCAGGGCGCGGCGGCCTGCGGCCCGGCCGGGACTGCCTGCGCCCGCAATCCCGCCAGCAAGCGCTGATAGTCCGGGTTGTTGCGCAGCAGCGCCCGGCCGGTGGCGATCAACTGTGCCACTTGCTCCTTGTCCAGGACGAAGCTGGTCGGGATCTTGTTCAGGAATCGGCGCAGCAGCAGATCGGGAACGTCCTCGAAGCTGAGCCGGATGAAGTACGCGCTCACCGGCCGTTCGGGCGTCGAGAGCGCGCGGGTCCAGCGGTCGAGGTTCTGCTGGGTCTGCTGGAGCGTCGCCACGTTGTAGCGATGCAACTGCACATTGGTGACGGCGTTCATCGTCTGCTCGAAGGTCGGCGCCCTGCTGCTCTCGCCGATGCCCTCGGGCGTATCGGCCGCGGCGTTGACCGAGATGACGGCGATGTGGCGCGCCGCGGCGAGGTCGAAAGTCTTCACGTAGTCCTGCGCACCACCGGCCAGTTCAACGGCGTCCAGCAGTGCGCGAAGGCCCAGGTTGTCGGTGATCCCGCCGTCGACGAACTGGGCGTACCGGTGCGTCACCTTGTTCTGGTAGGCGAGGTCGTCCTGCACCACCATGCTCAGATAGGCGTTGTCGCTGTCACGCTTCTTCGCGGCCGCAAGCCAGGGCGGCATGCCGCCGGCGCAGCCGCCGTAGTTCTCCGCCACCACCGGCCCGAACAGCACCGGCACGGCGCTCGATGCGGTGACGGCGCGCGCCAGCGGGAAACTGCCCAGGTCCGAGCACAGCAGGTCGAAGTACTCCTGGACGAACGAAAACCGCCCGCCCGAACTCAGGTCGGAACTGTTGATCAGGATCAGCGGCGCATTGCGCCTTGCCAGATCGCTGAATGTCGCATCGCCGAACAGCGACTGCTGGTAGTAGGAAACCGCCATTTCGGTGCGGCCGTGGCTGCTGAACCAGCGCATGGGATTCAGCAGGCCCCGCAGCAGGGCACCTTCGACGTCGTTGCGAAGGAATCGCTCCTCGTAGTCGATGAAGATGCGATCGCCGTAGAGGCCGTAGTAGGCCGATGTGAAGCTGCCTCCGGACACCGAGCTGATGACGTTGATCGCCTCCAGCAGGCTCTGATCCTTGCCATCGATTTGTACGCGGGTGTCGCGCAGCTCCTGCATGACCCCGTAGGACAGGGCGGCGGCGCGCGTGCCACCGCCCGAGAAGGCGACGGCCAGCGTCAGCTCGCCGGAATGCCGGCGCGGGTTCCTGGCGAACTCGCCCAACGAATAGACGGTGCCATGATGACCCGGAGACAACGGCACATTGGCGATCACACCGTAGGTGGTGCACGCGCCAAGCGCCAGTGCCATGCCCAGCAGCAGCAGCACCAGCAGCAGCGAGCGTCCGCGCGAGAAGACAGCCGACGAAGCCGCCATGTCGCTCGCCGACGAAGCTGGCGGCCGGAATGCAGCTAGGGCTTCCTGACGACCGAGGTGGCGAGAGCCTGTGTGATGGTCATCTTCATCTGGTCGCCGACCTTGACGCCATTGAGCATGGCCGGGTCCTTCAGCTTCACTTCGGTGAAGTGACCGAACGGACCCCGAACCATCACGGTGCCCTTGGCCTGATCGATCGCCCAGATGTTCGACACCATCGTCGTCTGCTTCATCGCAGCCCCGCCGGGCAGCTGTCCGACCTGGGCGCGGTCGACGGCCGTCGTCGACGAGGCCATGCGGATCCCGTTGCCCGTCTGGAAGTCGAGCGCCACCGACTGGATGTAGGTGGCATCGACCATGTCGCCGACCTTGACCTGGGCCAGGTTCTTGACCCTCGGGTCGACCAACACCGCGAATTCATTCCCTTCCGGTCCCTTGAGGGTCACGATGCGGTTCTTCGGGTCGATCGCCGTCACCAACGCGGAGATCGAGACCTCTTTCATCATGTCCTTGACATCCAGCACCTTGGGGGTGGCCGAAGGCGTGCTCGGCTGCGCCATGGCCGGCGCGGTGAATGCCAGCGCCGAAGCCAGGGCGAGAACTGTGTAGTGGGCTGCTTTCATTTCAGGTATTCCTTTCATGTCCGGGTAGACGGACCGCTCGCGGTACCCATGCCAGATCGGACGACCTGGTATCGCAGTGTTCGCTCGCACCCCGCCCTGCGGATTTTCACGATTGCGGTGCGGCGCGCCATCCGGACGACCACGCAGGAACACGTACGTGGCCTAGGTGGGCACCGGGATAGGCCGCGACCCCCTCAAGCCTTGACAAGGCGCTGCAAGCGTCGACTGCAACGGCTTCCAGCGGAAAGAGCGGCACCTTCCTGCTCGACGCTTCGCTGCGAGGCAACTCGAACGGCGGGCATTCGTTCGAGAAAGGCCCACTCGGCAACGAAGATCGACGGCCGGTGCGCACCGATTGCCAACCCAGGACTCATTTCGGGAACATGAACTGCGCCTGCACACGGATCTGCCAGTTGGCGCCGTTGTCCGGCTTCACGACGTTGTAGTACGCCGAGAGTTGCGTGTTCACCGGCAGCTTGCCCAGATGGAAGATCTTGCCGACGCCGCCGCCGAGGGGCACGGTCCATCGCTGGCTGCTGTCGGCCTTCCAGTCGGCGGTGATGACCGGGGCGGTGGTGAGATAGAAGCCGCCGGGGAAGTTGTAGTTGATGAAAGGCTGGAGCAGGAAGTTGTTGTACGAGCCGCCCTGCTTGCTGCTGCTCACCGACCAGATGTTGTTGAACAGTGCGCCGTACACCCACGGGTCGCCGTGGTCGAGGTGCAGCACGACCGCGGAAGGGCCCAGGCCCCAGTTCTTGTTCCCCAGCTCCGAATTGCTGTTGGTGGGAATCTGGACCACCGGGCCGGCGCCCCAGATCCACTTGCCCGGGTTGGCCGGCGACAGGAAGGCGGTCAGCACCGTGTCGCCGATGCCGCTGGTGCTGTCGATGCCGGGGCCGAGCGCCGGCATCGAGATGACCGGCAGGATCGTGCGGGTGATGATGTTCCAGTCCTTGTTCACCGAAATCGGTATCACCGGCTGGATGTTGAGGATGTTCTGCGTCCCCTTCTCCGGTCCGTAGTTCAGGTTGGTGTTGTTCTGGAACGGAACGCTGACCAGGTTGCCAACCGGGTTCTGGGCCAGTTTCGCAAGCTCTTCCGCGCTCATCTCCGCCTGTGCCGGCAGGGCCGCGCACGCCGCGACGGCCACGGCGATGCGTGACACCCATGCTGGGGAGTTGAATGGCATTTGGGTCACCCTCGAGAGAAGTCCGTGCAGCCGTCCGAAGTGCTCCGAGGCGCATTCGAATGCGCCCGGACCGCCTGGATCCGAGCCGCCATTGTGGACACCGGCTCTCGAGGCCGCCATCCCGGCGCCCACCTATGCGCTCGTACGTGCCCCGACCCGGCTGTGCCTGCGCGCAACCCGCCTCAGCCGCGACGCTCCCGAAAGTACGCCGGGGTCTGGCCGGTCCACTTCCTGAACGCCTTGCGAAAGTTCGATGCGTCGGCGAAGCCGCTGCGCTCGGCGATCTCGTCCACCGACAGCTCCGTGCGCGCCAGCAATTCGATGGCCAGGCGCTTGCGGACGCCATCGATGACGGCCTGGTAGCTCGTGCCGGCATCGACCAGACGGCGATGCAGCGTGCGGGTCGACATGTGCAGCCGCTCGGCCATCTCTTGCGCCCGGGGCACGGCGCCCGCACTGTTGAGGCAGGCTTCCTTGATCGACTTGATCAGGGCGTTCTCGCCACCGATGGCTTCGAGCATGCGGCCGCAGAAGTCGGCGGAGAGGCTGGCCGTGATCGGGTTGGCATTGGGCAGCGCGAGCCCCAGCAGGCTGGCGTCGAATTGCATCTGCATGGCATTCGCCTCGAAGCTCACCGGGCAATTCAGAATCTCGGGGTAGCGGCCGGCACAGGCGGGCGCCGGGTAGGGCAAGCGCATGCGCCGCGGCTGGAACGGCCGCTCGAGCACCCGGCCCATGAGGGTCAGGATCGAGCTGAACCAGAACTCGGTCGCCAAGGGCAGCAGGCGCCCGAGGTCCAGCACATCGCGCCCCTCGAAGATCGCCAGCTCGCCCTCGATGCGGAAGCTCTTCTCGAGCACCGGACCCGCCAGCCGCACGTGCTGGATGCCGAAGTTCACCGCGTCGCCCAGGGTCGCGCTGCTCAGCAGCACATAGCCGAAGACACCGAAGTCCGAGATCCGCTGCCGCTGCCCGGCCAGCAGGCCGATCGCCGGTTCCGGCGACAGGCGCTCCACGTTGTCGAAGAGCGCGACTTTCTGGCGCTGCGACAGCCGCGCGTTGTGGTCCGTGATGGCCAGCGGCGAGATCCCCGTGCCCTCGAGCACTGCCGCCGCGTCGACGCCGAGTGCGGCCATCGTCTCGACCAGCGCGGGCAGGCCCAGCGTGCTCTCGCTCGGCGATTCGATGTCGCCGCTGCCGTGGCGATACAGCAGGGACGACGGCGCCGGGGACGGGTGGGCAGTGGACTTGCGGGACACGGGGTCGGCTTGGGGAGTTGGCAGATTTTCACCCGAATCTGGCGGGTCGCAACCTAGGCGGCGACCTCTTGGACGCCTACATTCAAGCGCCAAGCACGGGGCGCCGCCTTGGCCCCTCAGTCACCTGGAGACCGCATGACCCACTCACTGGACGCGCCGCGCGCGGAAACCGTCGACCGCGCGAAAGAGCGTGTCGCACACCTCTTCGCCACGCAGCAGGCCGCCTTCGCCGCGGCGCCCTGCCCCGACGCGGACCAGCGGCGCGAACGCCTGAAGTCACTCAAGCAGCAGGTGTCGCGCTATCAGGACCTTCTTGCCGAGGCCATGAGCCACGATTTCGGCTACCGGTCGGAAGCGGAATCGAAGATGCTCGACCTCCTCGGTTCGATGCTCGAACTCAACCATGCGATCACGCATGTCCGGCGCTGGATGAAGCCGAGCCGGCGCTCGACGGAACTGCTGTTCCTCAGCAACAGCATCCGGGTGGTCTATCAGCCCAAGGGCGTGGTCGGCGTGATCGTGCCCTGGAACTTTCCGGTCTACCTGGCGCTGGGCCCCCTGGTGGCCGCGCTCGCCGCCGGCAACCGGGTGATGGTGAAGATGCCGGAGGCGACGCCGGCCACCAACGCGGTGCTCAAGCGGATGCTCGCCGAGGTGTTCCCCGAAGACCTGGTGGCGGTGGTCGGCGAAGAGCTGGTCGATCCCAACGTCTTCACTTCGCTGCCCTTCAACCACATCGTCTTCACCGGCTCACCGGCCGTCGGCCGCGTCGTGATGCGCACGGCGGCGGACAACCTCACGCCGGTCACGCTCGAGCTGGGCGGCAAGTCGCCGGCCCTCGTCACCCGCAACTACCCGATCGCCGACGCGGCCAAGCGCATCACGCACGGAAAGTCGACCAACTGCGGCCAGATCTGCGTGTCCCCCGACTACGCGCTGGTGCCGCGCGAGCATGTCGCCGAATTCGTCGAGTCCGTCGGGCGCACGTTCAAGAAGTTCTACGCGAACAAGACGGTCGGCAACGCCGACTACACGGCCATCGTCAACGAGCGGCAATACCAACGCCTGCGCGGCCTGCTGGACGATGCCCGCGTCAAGGGGGCGTCCGTCGTGCGCTGCGCGCCCATGCCGACCGGCGAGGGCCGCCAGATGCCGCTTCACATCCTGACCGGTCTCACGCCCGACATGCGGGTGATGTCCGAAGAGCTCTTCGGCCCGATCCTGCCCATCGTGCCCTATGACACGATGGACGAAGCGATCGCCTTCATCAACGCGCGTCCGCGCCCGCTGGCCCTCTACTGCTTCAGCCACGACAGCGCCGAACGCGACGCGCTGCTGCGCCGAACGCATTCGGGCGGCGTCGCGATCAACGACTGGGGTTGGCAGGTGGTCAACCACGACGCGCCCTTCGGCGGCATCGGCAACTCGGGGATGGGAACCTACCACGGCGTGGAGGGCTTTCGCGAGCTGTCGCATGCGAAGACCGTGTTCAAGCGCCAGCGCCTGTTCCCGATCGATCTCTTCTATCCGCCCTACGGCACTTTCGTCCAGCGACTGGCGCTGCGGCTCTTCGTGGGACACGCAGATGCCGGCCTGGTCGCCAAGGCAAGCCAAGGCGCCGAGCTTCGATAGGCCCCTGTTGCCGCCTGTTCATTCCAGGTAGTCAATGAACTGCGGGATCACCTCGCGCAGGAAGCGGATTTCCTCAGTGGCAATGCTGCGCGGCTCCAGGTCGAAATGGATGAAGGTGCCATAGGGCGTGCCACACTCTCGCGTCAGCAGCCGGCCGTAGTACGACTCGACCATGCCGGCATAGGGTCGGTTCGTCAGGCGCTGATCCTTGGAGGCATGGCTGGTCACGAACTCGCCGTGCGCGATCGCGTACTGGCAGAAGCTCGCGCACAGAGGCACCACCTTCAGCCAGGTGCGGTATTCGGAGTCGCGGTCGAAGGCGTGCGCCGCGTGCATCACCTCGCCGTTCAATTTGTAGATCGCCGTGAACCGATAGGGCGTCCTGTCGTTGAGCAAGGCCAGCGCCGGAACGATCCCGCGGCTGGCAAGAAGGCTGCGAACGGCCGCAGCGGGCGCTGGCAAGTCGACGTCGAGCATGGGTACCTCGGTTGGGGCGTGGGCGCGAATCTTACGTAATTCTTACTGCGCTTGGGAACCGGGTTTGACCCTCATCTTGTCAGCGCAAACCCTTGGGTCAAGGGTGCGTTTCACCGCCATGGCCTGACGCGTCGGTTGCCAGCCTTGCTGAAGCACTCGAACGATGCCAACATGAGCGAGGAACGTGCACGCAGCAGTTGCGCAAGCCGCTCTGTTGACACCCACAGGAGACCCTGATGGACGCCGCCGACCAGCTCGAATCGGTGCTGCGCTATCACGAGCGCACCAAGCACCAGTTCCACCGCTATGCGCGTTCCGCCGGCACCCTGGATTGGGTGAACCAACCCAACCCTTTCCGCCGTTACGAGGGCGCGCCGCTCACGCGGTTGCCCATCCTTGGCGCGGACGAAGAGCCGCTGTCGCCTCGCTACGAGGACATGTACCGGCGGGGCGCGGTGCGCAGCGCACCGCTCACGGTCCGCTCGCTGTCGCGGTTGTTCGAGTACGCGCTTGCGCTGTCGGCCTGGAAGCAGGCGGGTGGCACGCGTTGGGCGCTGCGCAGCAACCCTTCGAGCGGCAATCTGCATCCCACCGAGGGCTACCTGCTGATCGACGCGTTTCCCGGGCTGGCGCACGCGCCCGGCCTGTACCACTACGCGCCAAGAGAGCACGGTCTGGAACGGCGCGCCAACGGCTCCGCCGAGTGGTTCGCGCAGTTGATGCGGGCGTTTCCCCCACAGGCCTTTCTGGTCGGTCTCTCGTCCATCCACTGGCGCGAAGCGTGGAAGTACGGCGAACGCGCGTTCCGCTATTGCCAGCACGACGCGGGCCATGCCGTCGGCACGCTTCGCATCGCCGCCGCGACCCTGGGATGGAGCGCTGTCGTGTTGCACGGCCTGGCCGATGAAACCATCGAAGCCTTGCTGGGGCTGGACCGCGCCGAGGACTTCGCCGGCGCCGAGCGCGAACAACCGGAGCTCGTCATGCTCGTCTGGCCGAACGACTCGGCCGGGCCGTGGTGTGCAGGCGTGCAGCGCGCGCTGCCGCTCGACCTTGATCCGCTGTTGGCGCGCGAGCTCACGCGGCAAGGCTGGTGCGGAACTGCGAACCGGCTCAGCCGTGACGACCCCGTCGCCTGGACCGTCATCGACGAGGTGGTGCTCGCCTCACGCAGGCCGATGGGCCAGCGATATGCCTTGGACCTGTTCGATGCGCCTGCCCCTGCCGATCGAAGCGCAGCGTTCCCAGGCGGGCCGACGGCCGGCCGGATCATCCGCCAGCGGCGCAGCCTCCTGGCCTGCGACGGCCGGACCTCGATCACGGCCGAGCGCTTCTACGGCATGCTCGCGCGCGTGGTGCCGCGCGTGCAGCTGGAAGCGAATCAGCGGCCGTTGCCCTGGGATGCCATGGCTTGGGAACCGCGTATCCACCTCGCCCTGTTCGTTCATCGGGTGGACGGACTCGACGCGGGGCTGTACGTACTCGTCCGCGACCCGGCCAAGCTGGACAAGCTGAAGCGCGCCATGCATCGACGCTTCGACTGGACCAAGCCCCCCGGATGCCCGGCGGACCTGCCCCTCCACAGACTGGAGAGCGGCGATGTGAAGCAGCTCGCGACGCAATTGAGCTGCTTTCAGGACATCGCGGGCGATGGGGTCTTTTCGCTCGGCATGATCGCCGAGTATCGAGACGCCTTGATCACGCACGGGCCCTGGTTCTATCGCCAGCTCTTCTGGGAAACCGGGGTGATCGGGCAGGTCTTGTATTTGGAGGCCGAAGCGGCGGGCATAGGCGCCACGGGCATCGGCTGCTTCTTCGACGACCCGGTGCACCGGGTGTTCGGTTTCAGCGACCTGGAGTTTCAGTCGGTCTATCACTTCGCGATCGGCGGCCCGGTGAAGGACAGCCGACTTCGCACGCTGGCGCCCTACGGCGTGCGTGAGGAAGACGAGTCGAGGCGTGCGGCGTGATCGGCACCCGCACAGGAAGATCCGGGCCATTTCGCTCTCGCAATCGAAAGGCCATGCCAGCGTTGGCGTCGCGGTTGTCGTGGCCGGGAAACGCGCTGCGCAGGCGTACAGTCGCGCATCAGCATGCCGTTTCGGTGCGCGTCTCGGCCGCTGATGGCGACTTCCACCGGAGGGTGCCCCATGAGCGAAAGATCCCCAATCGACGAAGCACGCTTTGCGCAAGCCGTGCAGCTCGTTGCCGCAGCCGTATCCGCCAATTCGCTGAGCAGCGATCGGAGCTTCGATGCGCCCACTCACCAAGACGTCATTCGCGTGGCGCTCATTCGCGCGTATCAGACGCTCGGGGACGCCCGTGACGAGATTGAGGGTCATGTGCGCAGTCCGGATTGACCGGGTCCAGCGGGCGTCCGCGCTGCGGCGGTGTCGGCCGCGCAACGTAAGGAGACTGTCGTGAAACTGATCACCGTCACGATCGACAAGCCGACCGAGGTCAACTTGATCCTCGGCCAGTCGCACTTCATCAAGACGATCGAGGACCTGCACGAGGCGATCGTGCAGACGGTGCCTCAGATGAAGTTCGGCATTGCGTTTTGCGAGTCGAGTGGGCCCGCCTTGGTGCGTCGAACCGGAAATGATGCGGAGCTCGTCGAGCTGGCGCAAAGGAATGCCCTGGCGCTGAGCTGCGGACATTGCTTCATTGTCTTCATGACCGGCGGATTCCCGATCAACATCCTCAACGCCATCAAGGCGGTGCCTGAGGTTTGCGCCATCTACTGCGCGACGGCCAATCCGGTGGAGGTCATCGTGGCCGACACCGGGAACGGGCGAGGGATTCTCGGCGTTGTCGACGGCGTCAAGAGCAAGGGGATCGAAACCGAGTCCGATGTCGAAGCGCGCAAGCAGATGCTGCGCCAATTCGGGTACAAGCTCTGAGCGACGAGCGGACGATCACCGTTCCAGACGTCACCTGGCCGTTCACTCGTGGCCGGGCTGCGCAACCCCAGGCGATGGCAGAAAAGGCTGCGTCGCGTCACGTTCCGCCAGACTCTCGAGGATGGCCGCCTGGCGCAGGTGGTACAGCACCTTGCGCAGAATGGGCTCGGCTTCGTGCTGCAGGAAGTCGTTGGCCTTCGGATCCTTGCGGTACATGCGAAGGACCGTCACAGCCTGCATCGCCTTTTGCCGTCCTCTCAGTCCGTGCAATTGCGCCAGTTGGCGCAGTTCCCTCTTCACGTCAGTCCCATCGAGCGGTCTTTGTTCATGTCCCTCAAGCCATCAGCCGAGCATTGAATCGTCGTTGACAGTGAAAAAGTTGTGACTCTTGCTGAATCCAGTGTAGTTCAAAAGTTCATAGGATACGCGCCGGATCTCCGTTTCGCGCCTTGAGCCGGGCCGGGTCCAGCCCGGTGTCGAGCTGTTTTTCCCGTGCGCGATGTTGCTGTTCGCCGGGCACCAGACCACGCGAAACCTGCTGGGCAGCGGATGGCAGGCGCTGTTCGCCGATCCCGACGCAGGGCGGCGCCTGCGCGGCGGCGAGGCAGACCGGGCGACCGTCAGATCCGCGCCAGCGCCTGCGCCAGATCTTCCCGCAGATCCTCCACCGCCTCGACACCCACCGACAGCCGCACCAGCGTGTCGCCGATGCCGAGCCTTGCACGGGTCTCGGCCGGGATCGTGGCGTGGGTCATGATCGCCGGATGCTCGATCAGGCTCTCCACGCCGCCGAGGCTCTCGGCCAGGGAGAAGATCTTCACCGCCTCGAGGAAGCGGCGGGCGCCGGCCAGGTCGCCGTGCAGGTCGA
>NZ_JBFUHO010000095.1:0-23282 GCF_056402355.1 Variovorax sp. P4_B11 | reverse complement strand
GTGATCGTCGGCCCGTCGCCGGAGGCCACGCGCGGCGGCTCGGCATCGGGCACGCGCGGCGGCGGCTCGTGGCCCAGGCCCATGCGGCGGCCGGCGGCGCCGGTGAGGCCGGCACCGGCCAGCCCGCCCGCCATGCCGCCGACGAAGCCGGCACTGGCGCCGGCGGCCTCGCCGATGCGCCCGCCCTGGGCCTCGACATCGGTCGGGTCGGCCTGGCTGGTGAAGGTGTGGAGCGCGCGGAACAAGGTCACGAGACGCTGCAGCACCAGCGCATTGATGCCGTCGAGGATCATCGTGGCGATGCCGATCGCGCCCGCGATGGTCGACAGCGTCGCGGCCAGCGGCGTGGCGACGCCGACGGTCAGCACGGTGATGATCCACATCGCGATCGAGATCGCGCCGATCACGCCTGCGATCACGTTGAGCACCGCCGTCGCGATGCCGATGATCTCGGACACCGCGGCGATGCTGTTGGCCAACTGCTCGTAGATCGAGCCGCCCTCGCCGAAGCGGCCGATGGTCTCGCCGGTGCGGCCCCAGTCGCGGGTCGCGAGGTCGTAGGCCGAGAAGACGCCCCCGATCACCGCGCCGATCGCCGGCAGCGGAAAGCTGCGCGCCAGCGCCGGCCCCGCCAGCCGGGCCACCAGCCGGCCGACGCCGAGCTCCACGGCCTGGGTGCCGGCTCCCATCGCGGCGCCCATCAGCGCGCCATGGCCGAAGGCGCCCAGCGCGCCGGCACCGGCCGCGGCGACGATGAAGTCGGCGCGGGTCGTGCTGCCGGCGGCGCCGACACGCGCCGCGGCGGCACCCCAACGCTGGTGCTCGGCCAGCTCGGTGTCGATCATCGCGATGTCGCCGGTCGCCAGCGCCGCCATCGCGTCGCCTCCGCCGGGTGCGTCGCCGCCGGCTGCGGCGCCATCGGCGGCCGGGCCGCCGCTGCCCCGGCCCGGGGCACCGGATCCGCCACCTTCTGCGCCCTCCCCCCCGGCGCCTGCGCCCGCATCGGCGGCGCCACCCTCGGCGGCGCCTTCGGGCAGCGGCTCTTCACCGGCGGGCGCGGCCTCGTCGGCACCGCCTTCTTCGTCGCCCCCACCGCCGCCATCGACCGAGCGCGATCGCGCGCGCGACGCATCGGCGCCGGGCTCGGGCACGGAAGCACCGACCTCCTCCACCGGCTCCGGCGCGAACGAGGCGATGGCCTCGGTCGCTTCAGGCAGCTCGGCCGCACTCTCGCGCCGCGCAGCGATCGACTGGCGCAGCGGCACGCTGTCGTCGACCACGCTGGCCAGCGGGCCCTCGGCCGTCATCGTTTGCTCGGCGGCGCCGACCGCGGTCGCGAGCGCGGATTCGGCCCCGAGGTACCTGGGCATGCCGGCAACCTCCGGCACCGGCGTCTCGGACCGCGGCTCGCCCAGCGGCTCGCGCGTGGCAGGCTCCGCGCGCGGCTCCCGGCGCGGCGGTGCCCGCACGCGCGGAGACAGCGCCAGCGCCGCGCCCATCACGCCTCCGGCAGGCCCGGCCCCAGGACCGCGGGCATCTGCCGGCCGAGCTTGCGGCATTCGGCGGCGACCGCATGCAGCGCGTCCGCATAGCCGATCGGCCGCGCCTCGTGGCGCGCGCGCGTCGCAGCGCCCAGCACGATGTTGCGGATGTGGCCACCGGCCAGGTCGCAGCCCACCGCCAGGCGGTTCAGGTCGCCGCTCGACAGCACATGCGCATCGCCCAGGTGGCCGATCCACAGCGCGCGCCGCTCCTCGGGCGTCGGCTGCGGAAAATCGAGGATCGCGTCGAGCCGCCGCGTGAAGGCGCTGTCGAAGCGCGTGCGGCTGTTGCTGGTCAGCACCACGATGCCTTCGAAGGACTCGATGCGCTGCAGCAGGTAGTTGGTCTGCGCGTTGGCGAAGCGGTCGTTCGACTCCTTGACCTCGGTGCGCTTGCCGAACAGCGAGTCGGCCTCGTCGAACAGCAGCAGCACCTCGGCATGCTCGGCGCGCGCGAACAGCTGCGCCAGGTTCTTCTCGGTCTCGCCGATGTACTTGCTGGTGACCGAGGCGACGTCGACCCGGTACAGCGGCAACCCGAGCTGCGTCGCCAGCCAGCCCGCGGCCAGCGTCTTGCCGGTGCCCGAGGGACCGACGAAGAGCGCGCGCACGCCCGGCTTGTAGCGGGTGCGGGCCGAGGCGCCGAGGCCCTCGGCCAGGCTCTCGCGCAACTCGCAGCGGCGGCGCAGCGACTGCAGGCCGTCGCGCAGCGCCGGCGGGATCACCAGAACCTCCTCGGCGATCTCCTCCGGCATCAGCTCGGCCAGGGTGCCGAGTTCGGCCGCCACGCCACTGCGCGCGGCCGTGCCGACATGGCCGCGGTGCAGCGAGGTCGCGCCCTCGAGCCCGGCCTGGTAGCGCGCCGCGCGGCCCAGCTGCTCGATGCGCGCGGCGTCGTAGCGGTACTGCACGCCCACGCGCCGGGCGGTCTCGGGGTCCGCCAGGTGCCGCTGCCAGAGCCCGGTGCGCTCGGCCGCGTCGGGAAGAGGAACGCGCCAGCTGTCGACCGTGTCGCCGTCGCGCTCGAAGCTGCCGTCGGGCCCGCAGGCCACCAGCAGCGGGCCGCGGTAGCCCGGCAGGCGCGGCAGCCTGCGCGCCTCGCCGGGCGCGAGTTCGAGGCACAGCACCGGCAGCGCGCCCGCGAGCGCCAGCCACAGGCCCGCGCCCTTTTGCGGCTCCTGCTCGAAGAAGGCGGCGCGCAGGCCCAGCGCCTCGGCCACCAGTTCGGCCGCGCTGCGGGCCTCGCGCGGATGGCCGCTGCGAATCGCCAGCGCGCCGCCGCTGGCCTTCAGCGCCTGGGCCTGGTGCGCCGCCGCGCGGGCCAGCGACGGCACCGCGGCCGCTGGATCGCCGCGGCGCAGCGCGACGCCGGGCCACAGCGAGCGGCCCTCGCGCAGCGCCAGCACCAGCGGCACCGGCACCTGCAAAGCCTGCTCGGGCAGCGGCCGGCGGCTGGCCTCGATGTCGGCATCGAGCTGCAGCAGGCCGTGTTCGCGGGCCGCGCCTTCGAACAGGGTCAGCACCGAGCCGCTGAGCCCGAGCGCCTCGGCCGCGGCCAGCACCAGCCCGACCGTGGGCCGCGAGCCGCCGACCGGCGCCTGCAGCCAGGCCAGCACGCGGCCGGCCATCGCGTCGGTCTCGACCGCCGCCGCCAGCGCCACAGCGATCAGCTCCACCGGTTGCAGCGGCAAGGTGGCAGCCAGCGTGTGCAGCAGTTGGTCTTCGGCCGGTGGCACCGCGATCCAGGCTTGCAGCGCGCCGCGCGGGCCGTCCTCGAAGGCCGCGCAGCGGCTCGCCAGCCAGCGGGCTTCCGCATCGGACTGCGGCCCGGCCTGCGGCTCGAGGCCATGCAGCGCCGACAACGCCAGCGCATGAAGCTCGGGCGCCGGCAGCGTGCGTGTGGGCGCGTTCATGGCTCCGATGCGTCGTAGTGGAAGCTCACCACGCGGCCGAACCACGGCAGCCAGCCCGGATCGATGTCGAGCCCGAGACGGCGCACGCGCAGGTCGACGGTCGACAGCGCGAAATGCATGTCGAGGTGGGTCGGTGTGAGGCCCAGCCGGCCGGGCCGGCGGACCAGGCTCGCGAGGCCGATGCGGGCTTGGCGGCGCAGCCAGCGGCGCGCCGTGGTCAACCAGCAGTCGACCCGTTCGTCGGCGCGCCGGCCGTCGGCCAGCAGCGGCGGCCATGGCGCCTCGGGCATCGCGATCGCCCACGCCGGATCGTCCACCGGCGCCCGCAGGCGGACCAGGGCGGCGGCCAGCACCGCGCGCGTCCAGTCGGTCGGATCGCCCGCGCCAGCCTCTGCCTCGGCCCAGTGCGGCAGGCCGACATGGGCCAGCACCGGCAGCAGAAGAGGCAGGCCGGCGAAGGCGGTGGGAAGGGTGTCGAAGGCGGTGGGAAGCGTGTCGAAGCCGGTTTCGCCGAGATCGCCGGTATCCCGAAAGTCGCCGCCGGACGGCACGATGGACGCATCGACATCGGGCTGCGGGGAGGCCGACGCCTCGCCAGCCGCAGGCGCATCGCGAGCCATCGGCGCTCGAACCAGCGGCCTCAGCGCCGGCACGGGCTTTGGCAGAGGCGCGCGGTGCGCCCGGGCTTCGGGCGCCAGGCTGCTGAAGGGTTCCAGGGGCAATGCCGGCTTGTCGCGGACGATCGACGACGCCCCGGGCGCGGTCGCGAGGGGCGACGCGTGCCGGGCCTGCGGCAACGTCCTGCGGGGTTCGGCATCGCGCCGTCCAGCGGCCTGCAGCAGGCCCTGCAACCACGGTGGCGTCGCCGGGATTCGGCGTTCGGCAGCCGCTCGGCCGATCGCCGCAGCGGAACGTGCCGGCGACACATCGGCATCGCCGATCGCCCGGGCCTCCTCCACGTCCGGCAGCGGCAAGCCCGCCGCGCGCAGCAGCGCTTCGCCGATGCGCTCCGGTATCAGCGCCGCCAGCCGCTGCGCACCGCCCGCGCTCGCCACGCGCAGGGCCCAAGCCGGCAGCGCCACGCGCGCCTCGGCCGATCGGGCCAGCGTGGCCGCGATCGCGCGCAGGTTGTCGCCGGCGTCAATGCCGGCACGGAACTCGGGCACCGCCAGCGGCCAGTACCAGGCGCTCGCGCACTCCCCGCGCAGCAGCCGGCTCGCCAGTGCCACGCGCGCATGCCAGGCGCTCGCGAACACCACGCGCTCGGCCCGGGTCTGGTCGTCCAGCGCGCCCTCGGTCCAGAGCGCGCCGCTCTCGGCGAAACGGGCCTCGATCACGCGCGCGATGGCCTGCGACGACGCCTGCCGGGGCAGCCGGCCCAGCGCCAGCCGCCGCACCAGCAGCAGCCGCGCGCCGGCATCGGGCAGGCTGGCGCAGCGCAGCGCGTCCTCGATCCGCACCACCGCGGCGCGCGCCGCCTCCTTGCTGCCGGCCACGAGCCGCAGGCGACGGGCGTGACGTTGCGGCAGGCTCATGGCGAAGCTCAACGTCCGAACAAGGTGCGCCTGGCGCTGGCCGTCTTCATGCTCAGCATCGCGCCGTCGTCGAAATGAATCCGCACGTCGGTGCCGAGTTCGACCTGCATCGCCATCGTTTGCACCACCCGCGCCGAGATCTCGGCGTTGCCGATGTCTTCCACCAGCGCCCGCGCCACCACCTGCTCGCCGCGGTAGGCCACGGCCTGCATGCCGACGCGCAGCTTCGAGGCGTCGATCGCCAGCAACGGGATGCGCGTGCCGACGACCACCGCCGGCATCGGCCGCGCCAGGCGGCCCGTGATGATGCGGTCGACCGGCGCGTGGCTCGCGAGCAGCAGGCACATGCGCACCACGTCGTTGACCAGCGCCACCGCATCGGGCTTGTTCGGCTCGATCTGGCCGAACAGCCAGTCGACGTAGCCTTGCATCTGCTGGCGGTCCTCGAAGGCGATCCCCGACCAGCGCGGCAGGCTCGCGAGGTTGCGCAGGTTGGGCGCGGCGTCGAACTCCGACAGCGTCTCGGCCCACTGCAGCCGCAGCGCCGGCAGCACGGCCGAGAACTCGGCGTGCAGGCAGACCGCGATGCTGCGGATGTTCTCGAGTTCGGCCGCGGCGCTGCGCGCGACGTCCGCGCGGCCGTGGCCGCCGTCGGCCAGGTCGGCGAAGGACACCACCTGCTCGGCCTGCACGCGCTGGCCCTGCCAGGTGAGGCCGGCGAGGGCCGCGAGGTCGAGCGCCTGCATCGCCGCGATGCGCGGCGCCAGCGCCTGCACCTGCCGCGTCGCGACACCGGCGATGGCCTGGCTGATCTTCGTCACGCCCGCGGTGGCGGCGACGATCGGCGTCGCCAGCCCCGACAGCGCGCGGGTCTTGGCCACCTGCACCATGCGCAACAGCGGCTCCGAGCGGTCGAGCCGCTGCAGGATCGGCGGCGCGGCGACGAACCAGTGGGCCGGCGCCTCGCGCACCACGCGCATCATGTCGGCGATCTCGTCGGGCACATCGGGATGCGCGCGCAGGCAGGCCGGCACCGGCGCCTCGAGCAGGCCGGGGTCGACCGAATGGGTCGGCGTGGCCAGCAGGTTCTCGACCTCGCGCGGCCGCACGAAGGCCAGGAACTTGACCTCGTCGGCCAGCACCCGGATGCGGTTCGCGTTGACCGCGTCGAGCCGCTCGCTTTCCTCGGCCAGCAGCGAGCGCGCGACGCTGACGTCGTGGCGCGCCTCGGCCAGTTCGTCGGCGACGCCGACCAGCCGCGTCCCGACCGCGGCCAGCGCGCCGCGCACGCCGGTGGCCGCGGCATTGCAGACGCCGAGCGCATCGCGGTAGAGCTTGATGCGGCCTTCCATCTTGCGCATCAGCGCCACCACGTGGTCGGACAGGTCGGTGCTGTCGGAGAACATCGCGCCCTCGTCCGGATCGCCGGTGGTCTGGCCGGCCGGCAGCCGCGTCGGCACCTTGAGCAGCGCCCCGAGCAGCGGCCGCTTGACCAGGAAGTCGGTGAAGGGCCGCTCGAGCGGCGGCGGCCCGGCCTCCGGCTTCAGGTCGTCGAGGAAGGTGTCGCCCTCGAGCCCGCGCATCGACACGTCCTGGAACAGGCCCGGCGTGACGCCGCCATCCTCCGCGGTCAGCGTGTCGGCCAGCCGCACCAGCGACAGCACCGCCTCGTAGCGCGAGGAGGTGGCATAGTCGCGCGCCTCCTTCGACTTGGGATCCTCGAGCCGCTTGGCGATGGTGGTGGTGCGGATGAAGGCGCTGCCGGTCAGCGGGTCGGCGTTGGCGACGTCGGAAGGCGACGGCGCCGCGGCCTTGCCGCCGATGCCGATCACCTGGATGTCGCTGAGCGCCCGCGTGTCGAACAGCTCGACCCTGCTGCCGATGCTGCCGGCCAGGCCGGTCGAGATCGGCAGCTTGACCGTTGCCGTGTCGCCCAGCGTGGTGCCGATCACGCCGGTGCCGAGCCGGGTGCCGACGCTGCCGCCGACCGAGATCACGCCGGTGTCGACGCGCGTGGCCAGCGGCGACAGGAGCAGATCACCGGCCCGCGCGCCGACCGCGGCAGCCGCGGCAGCGGCACTCGCGACCGCGCGCACCGGGGCCGCCGGCGCAGGAGGCGGCGGGGTCGCGACCACCTTCTTCTTCAGGTCGGCGATGAAGCTGGAGATCTGCTCCTGCGAAGCGGTCGCGGTCTCGGCCTGGGCGATCGTCGCCAGCACCGGGGAGACCGCGAGCCGGGTCGCCGCGGTGGTGCCCAGCATCAGCTGGCGCACGCGGTAGACGTCGGTCTGCACCTTCACGAAGCCGTAGTCGACCAGGTCGTCGGCGCGGTCGGTGCGCGACTTCAGGTAGGCCGAGAAGCCGTCGATGCCCAGCAGGTAGAGCTGCATGCGCTCGTGGGCCGACAAGACCTGCAGCGCCGGGTGCGCGAACAGGTCGTCGAGCGCCGCCACCTTGCCGTTGATCGAGGCGGCCGACGGCGCGCGCAACTGCGCGGCGGTCAGCAGGCTCCAGCCCGGATTGGTGGTCGGTCCGCCGCCGGGCGCATCGGTGACCGCAATCCAGGGACGCTCGGTGATCGGCGCGCCGGTGGCGGCGGTGCTCAATGCGCCCGCGGGGCCGAACACCGCGAAGCCGTCGAACTGCATGAAATCGAGCGCCGTGAAGGCCGCGCCGTTGGGCAGGTCGAGCGCCGACAGCGCGACCGACAGGCGGGCCCAGCCACCCGGCTGCGGCAGCGGGCCGGCATAGACGCCGGCATGCGCATCGGCGACGTTCGACGGGATCTGGTTCCAGCCCCAGTAGGCGCGCCGCGCGATGTTGCCGTCGGGCACCCGCCACTGCAGCTGGATCTCGCGCGGCGGGTCGTTGGGGTCGAGGTAGACCCAGGCGTACAGGCTCTCGGTCGGCTGCACGGCGAAGGCCGGCGGCCGCGGCGCCGGCGCCAGCGCGATGTCGTAGCGGTGGAAGTGCAGGCCCTTGGCCGGCGCATCCGCATGGCCGCCCGAGGTGAAAGGCGGCGCCGCGGGCGTCGCCGGCAGCACGCCCAGCGTGGGCTCGAACGGGGTCCACAGGTCGTTGGCGGTCAGCATCTCCCAGCCGTCGTCGCCGAACAGCCGGGCACCGTCGGGCAGCACGTTGCAGAACCACTTGCGTTCGCTGGCGCCGCTGCCGCTGCCGGTCATGCCGTAGGCGGCGCGGCCGTCGAACAAGGTGAAGGCCATGCCGTCGAGGGTGGCGTTGGCGACGCCGACGCTGGCCGCCGGCACCTCGAGCCGCACCCAGCCGCCCAGCACCGGCAGCTCGCCGATGCGCCGGCGCGAGGCGGTGCCGTCGGTACCGAAGGCGATCAGATTCTCGCCCCAGTAGGCGCGATGCTCCCAGTCGGCGCCGGCCACGTGCCACTGCAGCATCAGCGTGCGCGGCGGATGGTCGGGGTCGAGGTTGACCCAGCAGTAGAGAGGGTCGCCGCCAGGCGCCAGCGTTTGCGTGGCACGCTCGAAGTAGTGCTGGTGCAGGCCCGCGACCAGCCGGCTGCGGTGGCCGCCACCCGCCGGCGCCGGGCCCCAGGGCGACAGCGTTTCGGTTTCGACCGCATCGTCGTCATCGTTCCAGGCCACCACCTGCGGCGGCTGGCCGTCGAGCCCGTGCTTGAGCACCGACTGCCGCAGGCGCAGGCCCTGGCGCAAGCCCAGCGTGCGCGAACGGACCCGCAGGAAACGATCGAGCGTGCGCTGGAATTCCGGGTCGGGGGTCTCGTTGGTGATCAACAGCCGCGGCTCCCACGAAGCCAGCGGCACCGGCACCAGCAGCCGCACGCTCTCCGTGGCCTGCATGTCGAGCGGTGCCAGCGCCGCATTGGCACGCGCCGCGATGTCGAGTTGCTCGACCGGCACCGGCACCGCGTCGATATCGAAGCCGGCCGGGAAGAAGGCGCTGCGGCGCGTCACCGGTTCGTAGCAGTTGCGCGGCAGCAGTCCCATCGGCGGCAGGAAGCCCGGGAACGAAGTCGCCAATTGCTCGGGCGCGAGCGCGGCGTCGGCGGACAGCGCGGCGACCTCCTCGGCGAACTGCTCGATGCGCGCCTGCTGCAGCGAGGGCAGCCGGCTGCTGGCCACCAGCAGCGGCGCACCGGCGGTGCCGGTGGCCAGTTGCAGCCGGGCGTTGCGCGCCAGGCCGCCGCGGCGCACCACGCTCGCGCGATCGGCCCACAGCGGCTGCTCGGTGGCGAGGTCGAGTTGCACCAGCGCCACCGGCACGCCCCAGCCCTCCCACGGCAGCGCGCTGGCGGCGGCCAGTTCGGCCTCGGCCTCGAAGATGGTCCAGGCCAGCGCATTGCGCGCGCCCGGGCCGGGCGCCGGCAAGGCGCGCCATTCGCTCGGCCACACGTACCAAAGCAGTCGCACCGCGTCGCCGATGCGCCAGTCCTCGAACACGCTCGGGTCGCCGGTGCTGCCCTCGTCGCAGGCCGAGCGCTCGCAGGGGTCCTCGGGATCGAACTCGGAGGTGTCGGCCAGGGCCGGCTGCAGCAGCAGGATCCCGGTGGTCGGCAGGGCCGCCCGCGAAGCGGCGGACAGCGCGCCGAGCGCGGCGCCGATCTCGCGCGGGTTCAGCGAACCGTCGGCCGTGGGTGCGCCAACGCCGCTGCCGTCGTCGAAGAAGCCCGGCGGCGCGACCACCGGCAGGTCGGCCAGCGTGGTCGAGAGCGGCTGGCGCAGCACCGCGTCCTCGCCGGTCACCGCGAGCCCGCGGCCGCTGGCGATGTGCACCGCGACCTCGGCGAAGCGCGTGCCGCCCGTGGCGCCCCGCACCACGGCCTCGAAGCCGTCGACCGTGCCGGGCACCCAGTCCTGGCCGCGCTGCGCGATGTGGCCGGCCTGCCAGGCCTGGCGCTGCGCCAGCGCGCCGGCCGACAGCGCGCGGCCGGCGAAGAGGTTGAGCCGCCGCTGCCAGAAGGTGGAGGCATCGGTCGCGTTCTCGGGCGACAGCGCCAGCACTCTTTCACCGGCAAGCGGCGTGGCGATGGGTCGGATGGCCATGGCGGTTCCTTGTGGCGTGCTCGGTGATCGGGGCGGTCGCGTTCAGGCGGGCTTCTTGTGCGCCGCCTTCTTTGCCGCGGCCCGGGACGAAGCCTTGGGGCTGGTCGACCGCGAAGCCGGCTCGGCGGCCGATGCCCGGGTGGTCTTCTTGGCTGCGGCCTTCTTCGCGGCCGCTGCCTTGGGCGCAGCGGATGGCACGGCGACCCGCACGGCGCGCGGCGCGGCGGGTGCAGGCGCCGGCGTCGGTCCGCCGATCACCGCCAGCGGCGTGCCGGCCAGGTCGTCGCGGTAGGCCAGGTTGCGCCGCCGCACGTACCAGAGGCGAGGCAGGTTGGCCAGCCGCGTCCACTCGGCATCCGAAGGCGCCGGCGCCGGAAGCGGCAGGGGCAGCCGCAGCCGCGTGAGGATCTCCAGCGGCTTGCGCAGCGCGACCTGGTTCGGTGCCGCGGGACGGAGCGTGCGCACGCGCGACTCGAGCCGCGCGATCACCGCGCGCCATTCGGCGCGCGGGACCGGCGCCAGCACCAGCACCGCGGTGCGGTCGAGCGCGGCCTCGCTGTCCTGCAGGTCGATCGGCGGCAGCGCGAGCGACTCTTCCACCAGCGCGGGCAGCTCGTCCTCCGGGATCACCGAGAAGTCGACATCCACCTCCGTGGGGAAGTAGCGCTGCGTGAAATCGCTGGTGGCGATGATGCCGGGCGGCAGCGGGCCGGCCGGCGGCAGCGCCTCGAACTGCGTCGCCGCCGGGAAGCTGCGGCCGCCGAGCTGGCGCGTCACGTCCTCCAGGTGGGTGGTGTGCTGCATCAGGTGCGCGAGCCGCAGCGCGCGCGGCGCGAAACCCAGGCCCGGCAGGTCGCCGCGGTCGGCGCCGAGTTCGCGCCGCACCATCGCCTCGTCGATCCAGACCAGCCTGTTGCCTTCGAGCGCCAGCATCGCGAGCGGCAGCAGGCCCGAAGCCACCGCCGCATTGCCGCCCTGCACGAAGATCGTCCGCGCTGCATGCGCGCGGCGGGCCTGCAGCGCATCGGCGGCGCCGTCGTCCTGCCACGGCACCAGCGTCACGGCGGTGGCCTCGATCACGTCGCCGTCCTCCACCGTGCGCGGGCCGGTCAGCGTGGTCGGATAGGCGCCGATCGGATTGGCCGTGTACTCCACCGGCCGCAGCGCCAGCACGAAGAGCCCGGTGCGGCTGCGCATCGGCGCCGCCGGAATGCGGCCGAGGCCGAAGCGCGCCGACAGCTGCTCGGCCAGCGGCAGGTCGCTCAAGTTGATGCGCAGGTCGGCCGGCAGCAGCACCAGCTCGCCGGTCGGCGTGATGCCCTGCCCGGCGCCGATGACGAGTTGCGAGGCGCTGTCCCCGATGTCGACCTGCAAGCCGGTCGCCACGCCCGAGCCGGCCGCGCGACCGAGGTCGGCTTCGCGCGTGAGGAAGTACTGCTGGTCCTTGATCAGGTCGCGCGCCGCCAGGAAACGGCCATCGAAATAGCGCGGCCGCTCGCGCCGCGCGTCCTCCACCAGCACGCCGCTGCTGCGCAGCCGGCGCACCTCGTCGAGGGCGATCTGTTCGCGCGAGGCGCCGCGCGCGACGTTCGAGAAGTTCGAGCTGCGCGAATCGAGAAGCGAGGTGGCCATGGCGGGCTCCGGAAGGCTGGCAAATCAAAGGCCCGCCGACTGCCACAGCAATGGCATCGAGGGCAGGAAGCGGCGCGAGAAGTTGTCGACCAGCGGCACGTCGGCCGTGCGCTGCGGCGGATTGGCGGCGCCCACCGGCAGCAGCACGCGGGCGATGAAGACCGCGCTGGTATCCAGGTTCGGCGGATGCTCGGGCCCCGGCGGCAGGCCCTGCGCGGTGCCGCCGACGTGGCCGCTCGCGACATAGCCGCCGAGCACGGCATCCTGCGCCGCCGCACTTCGCTCGCTCGCGCTGCCGGTGCCGAGCAGCGGGCCGGCCGGCGGCAGCGGCAGGCCGGCCTGGGTGTCCGAGAGACCGGTGCGCGGCACCATCATCAGTTCGTAGGCATCGCGGATGCGTGAGATCGACACCGCGTTGAGCGCGTCGAAAGGGCCGGCCGCGAAGCTCGGCGTCAGGCCCACCGCGCACTGGGCGAAGCGCAGGTAGACATCGGCCACCACGGCGCGCGCGGGCAGCGCCGGGTTGGCTGCGAGGAAGCGCGCCGAAACGAAGCGCTGCAGGTTGTCGTAGGCGCTGGTGCGCAGCGTATCGCCGCCGTCGGCGGCCGCGACATCGGCGAACCAGTCGGCCAGCCCGCGGCAGGCCGGACGCGGCAGCTCGACCAGGCGGCCGAGCCGGTCGACCGCGACGCCGGGCCGCACCCGCACCTCCTCGGCCTGGGTCGCGCTCTGCGGCTGGTGCTCGACCGCGAGCCCGGCCAGCGTGCCGCCGCCGGCCAACAGCGACAAGGCGAGCGCGAGGCGGCCGCGGTGGTAGGTCTGCTCGTCGCTGAAGTCCTGCGCGTCGAGCAGCATGCCGGTGGCATAGGCCGGCCGCTCGGCGCGTGGCTGCGCGAACAGCGGGTCGGCAGCGGTGGCCAGGATGGTCATGGCTTTCTCCTCTTGCTTTTGCGTGCCGGGGTCGGCTTGGGCGGGGGCGGCACCGGGCCGGCGTCGCGCACGACCAGCGGCGAGACCAGCGGACCGGCGATGACGGGGCCGGTGATGGGCGGGCGCACCGGGTCGACGACCGGCCCCACCACCGGCGGCCGCACGATCGGCGGATCGATCGGCGGCAGCACGCGGTCGCGTACCAGCACCACGATCTGGTGGGGCTGCGAGCGCACGCCGTTCCTGTCCTCGACCACCAGCTGGAAGCGATGGCTGCCCGCGGGCAGGCCGTCCACTTCGATGCCGGGGACATCGGTGGTGACGGGCTTGCCGATGGCGAAGGCGACCATGGTGCGTCCCCGTCGTCCTCAGGTGGCCGGGCCGACGTAGGTCCAGACGTACTTGACCACCTTGCCCCCGCCGACGTCGAAGGACTTCTCGCCGCTGAGCTTGAAGCTGGTGCCCGAGGCCACGGTCTGCGGCCCCTGGAGTACCGCGGTCGGGGCCGCCTGGTCGGCGATGATGACCACGATCTGGTCGGGCTTGGACTCGTTGCCCGAGTCGTCGACCACGATCAGCCGGAAGATCTGCCGGCCCACCGGCAACGGCTTGTCGGGGCTCACCGTGACTTCGATCACCGCCTCGGCGGTGCTGATGTCGGTACCGATCACGAATTCAGCCATGTGGTTTCTCCTGGGGTTGAAAGGAATCTGGGGCGTCTTGTCGTTTCCCTTGGGGTGGGCGCCCGGCACGCGGTGCGGGCCGGGCTCCGGGGGGGGAACCGAGGGGCGTGTACGTCTCCAACGATGAAGCTTGCGAGCAGGCGATGCGCATGCGGCGAACAGTTCACCCCCAAGGTGTCCGCGGTGGTGGGCGGTATGCCCTGGGCCGGCCGTTGAGGCACCGCCGAGCAGCGCAGCGGTGCGCGGAAAGAGGGCCGCGCGTGTTTGAGCGAAGCGAGTTTGCGCGGACCCCGCGTACCGCGAGCAGCGCAGGGCAGCCCGAAGGGCCGGTGACGTCGGCCGGCCCAGGGCATACCGCCCGCCATCGCCGTCCACGCAACGCTGAACGCAATTCGTCCCAAAAAGAGTTTCATGACACTCCCGGCTTCAGTCCTGCGGCGGCAACAGCCGCCACCGGTATTCGGTGATGCGTCGCCCTTCAGGCGCACGCGACCCACTGCCATCCAGCACGAAGCTGGTGCCCACCGGCACCGCGCGGTCGCGCCCCGCATCGGCCACTGGCGGCCCGACCAGCGCCCCGGTGTTGCCCGCGAGCCGCGGGTCGAGCACGCCGGGCCCGATGAGCCGATCCCCGAGGCCGATCGAGGACACACCGACCCGCACCGGCCGCGGTCGGCGCGGCGGCCCGAGATAGGTATCGACACCCACCAGGCTGGCGATGCCGACCAGCAACGGCCAGGTCGCGCCCACCACGCGCACCAAGACATGCGCCGGCGCTTCGAGCTGCGCGATGCGGCGGATCAGCGCGAAGTCCTGCGGCTCGAGCGCCTGATGCACCAGCACCGTGGCGCGATGGGCCAGCCGGCCGAGGAAGTCGAGCGCGGCCGCGTCCTCGCTGTCGCTGGTCGCGACATCGGCGTACAGCGCCGCGAGCTCCGCGCCTTCGCTGCTGCCGACGAACAGCGTGTCGCCGACGATCGAGTTGCCGCTCTGGTGCAGGCCGGGCAGCAGCGGATCGTGCGCATCGCTCATGTCGACGCCGAGCAGCGTCGCCAGGATGCGGCGCAGCCTGAAGTCCTCGACCACCACGATCTCACCGCCGCGCACCGCACCGCCGCTGGCGACGTCGAGCGCCAGCCGCAAGCCGTCGCGGGTGCCGTGGCGGCGCGCCAGATCGGGGGCGGCGCGCAGCCATTCGCGCCGCCGGTCGGCGGGCAGCGCGGGATCGAAGGCGACACCGATCCAGGCTCCCAGCCATTCGAGATTCGGCTCCGGCACCCCTTGCGGATCGCTCAGCAGATGGGCCGCCGCCACGCGGTCCTCCAGCTGGGTGAGCACGCCCTCGAAGTTCGCGACCAGTCGCGCATTGAAGTCCGCCGGCGTGGCCTGCGGCTGGTAGATCGCGATGAAGTCCACCGGCACCGCGCCCTGTGTGTCGGTCTCGCGCCGCAGCCGCCAGGCGCTCGCGGCATCGTGCAGCAGCCAGGCCTGGCCCGCGCGCTCGACCGTCACCGAAGTCGCCGCGCCGGGCCGGACGCCGGCCAGCATCAGCCGGGCGCGCACCGTGTCGTCGAGCGCGCCGCCGGCATCCAGCGCTGCCGCGTGCGCGATCTCGATGCGGCCGGCGCCGACTCCGGGCGCGAGCGCCGCATCGCCGAACAGGCTCTCGCGATAGACCCGCGGAAGGTAGCGGTCGACGTAGGAGAAGCGGCTGGCCCAGGCGCGCAGCGCAATGATCTCGGGGCTGGCGCGGCCATCGCCCGACAGCACCACGCGCAACCACAGGTAGCGTCCCTGCAGCGTGCGCACGCGCCGGCGGCTGGCCTGCACCAGCACGCCGAACAGGCCGCGCTGGCCGGGTACGCGATCGCCGGACAGCAAGCCCGGATGGCCGGCCAGTTCGCTCGGCGCCCGGTCCCACGCGGCGTTCGGCACCTGTGGGCCGCCGGCGCCCTCGTCGATGGCGGCGGCCTCGCGGCCGAAAGCATGCGGATGCCATTGCGTGCCGTCGTCGTCGGCCGGCGGCCGGGCGACATTGGTCGCGGCCAGCCAGACCACGAAGCCGCAGTGCGGCGGAATCACGGCTTCGGCATTGAGCCGGTGCCAGACGGTGGTGGTGTCGCCGCTGTCGATCAGCGAGGCACGGAAATCGTCCCCCGCCGCGGCGAGGAAATTGCGCGCCTCGCCGCGCCGCGCCGAGGTCTGGTAGGACAGCGCATGGAGAGGCTCGGCCCGACGCGCCGCCACCGGGTAGCGGGGCGGCTGGCCGTCCTCGCGCACGCCGCCGCAGAACGAGGCCTCGCGCGCCTCGGCGTTGAGCGGAAAGACCTCGCCGAGCGGCACCACGCGGCGCTGCGCATCCGCGGCCGCGAGATCGAAGGCCGGTGCATCGCGCCGGCCGGGCACGCGCAGCGCGATCCGGTCGCCGTCGAGCGTGGCGAGCGAATAGGCATAGGCGGCACCGTCGAGCTGCAGCGGCGCCTCGAAGCGGGCCTCGGCCGCATTCCAGCGCCGCACCGCCGCACTGCCCTCGCCGTCCAGCCAGCACAGCAGCATCGGCCCCCCGGTCCGGTCGTCGGCGATCGCGAGCAGGCGCTCGCTGGCGCCCAACGCCAGCGTCGCGAACGGCTCGAGCGTCGGCGGACAGCCGTTCTCGGGTTCCGGCCGGAACACCTGCGGGGCGTACATGTCGGTGGTCGGCGTCTGCGCCCGCAGCGGCTTGCCGTGCAGCCGCGCGATGCGGCCACGGGTGCGTTCGAGCACCCACGCGCCGTCCGCTGCGATCGGCGCCACCCGCCAGGCGACGAAATCCTCGAGCGATACCGGCAGGTCGGCCCAGCGGCCGCGCAGGTCGTGCAGCAGCAGGCCGCCGGCCCGCACGATCAGCAGCACGCCGTCATGGACGACGCAAAGATCGCTCGGCGTCTCGTCAAGGTCGAGCAGCAGGACGTCGTCGGGCAGCGGCCCGTGCACCACCACGCCGCGCACGCCACCGTCCCAGCTGGCCACGCATTCGAGCGCATCGACCGCGCGCGGCACCTCCTCCAGCGCGGCCTGCGCGGCGGTGAAAGCCGCGGCGGGCGCGAGCGCCGGCAGCAACGGACGTTCGGAGGCCAGCCGCAGCGCCGCGCAAGAGCCCGCGACGCCGGCATGCCGCAGGTCGGGCCATGCAGCCCGCTCCGCGAGCTGCCAGAAGCGAAGGCCGTTGGCATCCATGTCAGTGCCCGCCCGGCCGCCCGAAGGGCGTTGAGCGCCCCCTGCGGGGGCAGCAATACACGAAGTGATGCGCGTGGGGGCTTTTCATGTCAGTGCTCCACCACGTGATCGCGTGACCCGCGACGCATGAAACCGGCGCAGGCAAATGCCAGGGATACCGCGGAACCGGCTTTGCCGGGCCGCCGGTATCGCCCCCCTTGAGGGGGGAGGCGCCGCAGGCGCTTCGGGGGGTGTTTCATTTCAGCAGACCTCCGGCACGACAGGGACCGCGACTGCGTTGTCATCGGCGAATGGATTCGGCAGCGCCGACAGATCTCGCGGCGGCGAATCGCCCTCGACCGCCACCACCGCCAGCAGCTCGGGCAACTGCCACGCCAGCAGCGTCAGGAGCTGCGCGCCGTCCGAGGCGATCGAAGGCAGCGCCTGCCAGGCATCGCCGTTGCGCTGGAACAGCGTGATGCCGCGCAGCTCGTCGACACCGTCGACGCGCGACACCTCGACCTCGAGCTCGCGGCTGCGCACCGCGCGGCCCAGCGGCCAGCCCTTCCGGTCGAGCCCGCCCGGCGCCAGCGGCCACAGCAGGCGGCGCAGCGATTCGCGCACGTCGAGCAGCACCTTGTCGCGCGCGAAGCCGTCGCGCAGCCGCACCGCGACCGCGATGCCCAGCGCCACGTAGTCGCAGCCGATGACGTACAGCTCGGTGGCCAGCGGCACCCGCACCGACAGATGCGCATGCAGCCGCTCGATGAAGGGCCGGTCGGGCCGCGGGTTCGGCGCCGGCTGCAGCGGCGCGGCCGGCAAGCCCATCACGCTGACCACGCCCGGCACGTTGAAGCGCCGGTCGGCGGGCTTGAAGCGCGGCAGCACCTCGATGCGGCCGACCTCGATGCCGGGCGCCTCCTCGGCCAGACGGCGATAGTCTTCCTCGGTCACCGCGCGGTCCCGATGGCGCAGCATCGCGGGGATGCGGCGCTCCGCCAGCGCCAGCGTCTCGGCATCCTCGCCGCCCTCGGCCGCCAGCGGCTGCTGCACCGCGATCGCCGGTGCCGCGCGCGCGTCGATGCGCGTCGCTCGCAGCTCGCCCATGCTGCCGGGCGGCAGGTTGCCGGCGCGGCCACCGCCAAAGCGCCCGCTCGCCAGCCGCACCCGCATCTCGCGCTCGGGCACGCGGCCGCGCACGCCATCGCCGAACAACAGCGTGCCGGCCTCGGCATCGAGCTGGAAGACGCGGGCCTCGCGCGCCACCGCCGCGTCGGCGCTGATCGCAGCCAGGTCGTCGACCGCGGTCCAGGCGCGGTAGCCCTGCCCCGGCTCCTCTACCTGCACCACCAGCGACGAAGGATCGACGGACCCGAAGGGCAGCGAGAAGGTCTGCGAGCCGCCACCGGTCGAAGCGCCGAGCACGCGCGCCGTCACCGTGGTGCGCTGGTCGACCTCGGCCGCATTGATGCCGAGCCAGGCGAGCTTCAGCGACGCCACGCTTTCACCCGGCTTCGGCCGCAGGCGCAGCCAGGCGACCACGCGCCCCGCGCGATCCGGATCGTCGAGCCGAGGCGGCGCATCGCCGACACCGGCGAGCGGATTGACGCCGACATCGTTGGGCGGCGCCCAGATGTCGCGCTGGCCCGGCAGCTGCAAGCGCAGCGTGCCGGCGCGCGCCAGGCCACCGCTGCTGTCGGTGCCGGGCTGCACGCCGAGCGTCAGGTAGTCGGTCGCGAAGCCGCTCGCGCCTTGCGTCGTCAGTTCCCAGAGCACCGGCACCGGCGCAGGCGCGGCGACGTCCTCGAACGGCGCCGGCATCGTGAGCGCAGGCACCACGCCGACCGACAGCAGCGCCGGCAAGCCGCCGCCGCCGGTGCCCATCGCCAGCGTGACCGCGGCATTGACGGCCGGTTGGTCCACCGGCCGCGGCGCGACGGGCGCCAGCAGCGCGATCCACAGCGCGCGGTCGGCGCTCCGGCCGAAGACATCGAGCCCGCCAGGCACCGCCCTGCCCTCGGCGAACACCGGCGTGGTCTCGTAGCCCTGCGGCGTGCCCGCGATGCCGTGGATGCGCGCCAGGCCTTGCAGCACCTCGGCGCGATCGGCGCGCTCCTGCGGGCTCAGGCGGCGCTTGATGTAGGCCTCGCCGCTGAGCGGCAGCACGGTCGTCTCGGCCAGCGTCTCGAAGGGCAGGGCCGCCTTCACGCTGCCATAGGGCGCCAGCGTATGGGCGCCGAGTTCGGTCGGCTGCGCGAAGCCCAGGCTGACGATGGCGCGCGCCGGCTGCGCGGGCTTCAGGCCCATGCCCAGCAGCTTCAGGAACACCAGCCGCTGCCGTTCGGGAATCAGGTTGGCGCGGTACAGCAGCGCATCGCCGAGCCAGGCGAAGAGCTCGATCAGCGTCCGGCCCGGATCGCCGAGCCGCGGGTTGGTCCACTCCGGCGTGTGCGCCGGAATGCGCGCGATCAGGTCCTCGACCAGGTCGTCGAAGCGTCTGTCGTCGAGTGAGGGCGGCAGGATGGGCATGGTTCAGCCTTCCAATTGCACCGTGACGTTCATGGCGCCCGGGGTGCCCGTGCGCGCGAGCCGGAACACGATCTCGACCCGCAGCGCGCTGGGCTCGTTGTCGACCTCCCAGACCTCGACCGCGTCGAGCAGGATGCGGCGCTCCCAGCGCGTCAGCGCGTCCCGCACCAGGTCGCGGATCTGGCGCCGTGTGGCGACCGTGTTGGGCGCATGCAGCAGCCGGTCGAGTCCGCCGCCGAAGTCGGGCCGCATCAGCTGTTCGCCGGGCCGGGTCGAAAGAATCAGCCGGATGCCGTCGCGCACCGACTGCGCAAGATCGGGCCAAGCGAGCGCGCCGTTCGCGTCGGGCAATGGCAGCAATGGAAAACCGCTCATGACGGATACGGCGGCTTCGCCGGCGCCTTGTTGCCCATCTTCGGAAACGGCACGCAGATCTTGATGAAGAAGAGCCAGCCGAAGATCAGGTTGAACAGCGTGAGGAAGATGTTCAGCACGATGAAGGCACAGATCGTGATGATCGGGATGTTGAAGCCGCAGATCCAGGTGATGCCGAGCGATCCCATGTTGGCCTTGCCTTCGAGCAGGTCGCGGGCCTTGCCCGACAACAGGTTCTGCATCGACGGCGGCACCACGAAGGCGACGTTGGGCTTGAGCTGCTTGAGCATGCCGCGGTCGCTGGCATCGGGCAGCGGAATCATCACCGGCGGCCGCGCATCGGCGCTCTCGTACCAGGGCGCGATCACGAAGGGCTCGCTCTCCTGGCTCCAGACGATGCGCGTCGGGCAGGCGCCCTCGGGCTTGATGCGGACGAAGGCGCGCACCTGGTAGCGCGCGCCGGGCTCGTCGTAGCGGCCGCTCTGCGGCAGCAGCGTCGCGGCGCGTGCCTGCATCGCGGCATGCATCGCGTTGGCCAGCGCCTGCGTGGTCTGCGGGCTCAGCGCCGGCCAGCGCTCGGGCATCTCGATCGGCGCGGCAATGCGCTCCTTCTTGAGCAGCACCTTGCAGGCATCGGCGAGGAAAAGATCGGCGCGCACGCTGAGCCGCTCGATCTGCCCTTCCTTCAGGGTCAGCGGCAGCGAGATGGTCGACAGCGCAGTCCGCAGCGCATTCGCCTCGGCGCCGCCATCGAAGGCATTGAACTCGCTCGCGAGCTGGCGCAGCAGCAGCAGGAAGACGCGCATCTGCCCGGCCGGCTGGCTCGGCTGCTCGCTGTCCTCGATCGGTGCCTTCAAGGCCGCGAACTGCGCCGCGCTGACGTCGGCCGGCTTGACCTCGCCCGGCGACTCGCTGGCATCGAACCAGCCCGGCACCACCTGGGCGCCGGCGAACGGGAACGGCGTTTCGAGACCGCGCAGCGGCGCCACGAGGTGGGTGCGGAAGGCGCTCGAGTCCGGCCCGAAGTCGACCGACCCCGGCGCGGCCGCAGCCGGCGCGGCCTCGCTGATCTCGCTGCTGACGGTCGGCACCATGCCGTAGAACACGGTCTTGCCGGCATCGGCGCAGACATCGGGCGGTGCGATGAAGAGCGGCACCACGTCTTCCTCGAACAGGTTGTCGGGCTGCTGCAGCGCAAAGCCCGCGAGCTGGCGGTCGATGTCGGCCACGCCGGTGAGCCGGCGCTGCAGCCGGTGCCGCGCCGCCGGGTCGCTGCCGCTGCCACCGACGCGCGAGATCGGCACCCAGCCGCGCACCCTTCCGTTCGAGCGCATCCACCCTTGCGGCTCGCCATTGGCATCGAGCCGGCGCAGCACCAGGCCGGCCGAATCGACCCGCTGGGGATCGATGCGCGGCGCGCCCGGCGTGTCGCACCAGGCCTCGATCAGCGCCAGGTGAAACTGGCGCTGGATCGGCTGGAACAGCTTCAGCGTGCCGTGGGCATCCACCGCCCTGGCGCGACGGCCGGCCAGCACCTGGCGGCCCTGCGCGCTGCGCAGTTCATCGAGGGTCGACTGGATGAAGTCCTCGTCGCTGCGCTGAAGCAGCGCGGGCCTGGAACTTGCCAGCATGTCGCGCGGGGCGCCGATGAGGATGTCGTGCATGGCGTCGTCCTCTCCCTGCTACCAGACGTTGCCCGCGCCGGGCGTGTAGCTGGTCGAGATCACGGCATTGGTCTGCAGCACGTCGCACTTGACCATGCCCGAGAACTTCGACATCGCGGCATCGACCGTCACCATGCCGGCCGTGACCTCGACGGTCGAGGCCTGCACCTTGACCTTGGCCGCGGCCTGCACCGTGATGCCGGCCGATTCGAGCGTGATCGAGTTGCCGTTGCTGTCCTCGATCTTCACGCTGCCCGGGCCGTCCTTGAGCGTGAGCTTCTGGCCGCCGGGCGTCTCGAGTTGCAGCGTCTCCTGGCCATCCTGGTCGTCGAGCGTGACGACGATGCCGTTCTTGGACTTGATGCGCTTGAAGCGGTTGCGGCCGCCCGACTCGATCGCGGCGGGCGGTTGCGCCGCGCCGTTCCACAGGCCGCCGATCACCAGCGGATGGCGCGCGTCGCCCTGCACGAACACCACCAGCACCTCGTCGTCGACCTCGGGCAGGAAGAACACGCCGCGATCGCTGCCCGCGAACGACGAGACCACGCGCGCCCACATCGTCGAGTCCTGCTCGGCGACGTCGGCGAAGGACAGCAGCTTGACCTGCACGCGGCTGCGGTGGTCGGGGTCGTCGAGCGAGACCACGCGCGCGAGGAAGCCGGATTGCATCCAGCCGGCGGTGTTGTGGAAGACGGCGTCGCGCTTCATGTCAATGCCCGCCCGGCCGTCCGAAGGGCATTGAGCCCCCTCGGGGGGCCGTGAACGAAGTGAGCTCGGGG
This sequence comes from Variovorax sp. P4_B11, assembly GCF_056402355.1. Lineage (NCBI taxonomy): Bacteria > Pseudomonadati > Pseudomonadota > Betaproteobacteria > Burkholderiales > Comamonadaceae > Variovorax > Variovorax sp. P4_B11. Next base: position 1,467 of record NZ_JBFUHO010000095.1, on the reverse strand, counting down.
GTCATGTCATTGGCCCAAGTAGGCGCACTCGGCGCGGAACTCGGTGCGGTAGCCCTGCCGCATGTCGAACAGGTGCCGTGCCTCGGTCACGTAGTAGCTGTTGTCGAACTGCGCCGAGATGCCACTCAAGCGCAGCTGGGCGCCGACCCGCATGCGCGCATTGCCCTCGGCCGTGCCCTCGGCGCGCAGGAAGCGGCGCGCCCGCTGGTCCATCGCGGCCTCGGCCAGCGCCTGCGCCTCGCCGTCGGTCGACACCGCGTAGCTGCCGACATGCTCGCTGCGTGTGCCGAAGACTTCCTCGGCCCAGGCCACGCCGCTCTTGCCGCTGCCCGGCCCGCCATGCGTGATGCCCGTGGCCGAACCGTTCACGGCGCTGCCGTCCTGCGCGTTCCAGCCCGCGGTGGTCACGGCCGTGACCTGGTCCGCCAGGTCGGCCGTGATGCGCACCCGCGCCAACTGGCTGTTGAGCGTGAGCTCGATCGTGCCGCGCTGCACCTCCTGTCGCGGCGCCACCGCGAGCGCCGTGCCGGTGACTTGCAAGTCGGCCTCGAAGCGTGCGGCGAGGCGGCGCAGGAAGGCCAGGTCGGTCTCGTTGAGCTGCATCCAGGTGCCGCTTGGCGATGCCAGGCCGGTCACCGTCGGCGACAGGCCGAGGTTGCCGGCCACGGCCTGGATCACGTCGGCCGGCGTCATGCCCGCGTAGACCTTGGTGCGGCGGGCCCGGCGCGCGGCGCTCAGTGCGTCCTCGGCCAGCACCACGAGCTCGGGCGGCTGGCCGTAGTTGCAGACCATCTCGAGCGCACTCACCTTGCCGCGGAAGATCTCGTTCGGCGCCGCCTCGTCGCCGGTGCCGACCCGCAGCTCCGCGCCCAGCTTCAGCGGCGACTGCGCATCGAAGGCCAGCTCGGCGCCGCCGCTGCCGGCGGCGACCCAATTGGACAGCCGCAGTTCGAGCGTGCTCATGCCGCCTTCGCTCTCCTCCATCCGCATCGCGCTCAGCAGCGTCGTCACACGCTCGACCGCCTGGCCGCCGATGCGCACCACCGGGCGGGCGCTGAAGATCGCCGATTGGCTGAGGCTGGTTTCGGACATGCGATCGTTCCTTGGTGCGCTGCGTTCAGTCGGCCGAGAGCCGCGCCTGCCGCTCGGAGAAGATGCGCAGCTCGCGCTCGAACTGCTCACGCGGATCGGGCGGCGGCGAGGCTGTCGCGGCGGCGCCTTCGGTGCTGCCGCGGGCCGGCTCGCGTTCGATCTCGGCCGAGACTTCGTCGAATGAAATGGGCATCGTCAATCTCCGAATCCGATTCGTGCATGCAGGTCGGCGCCGGCGCCGACGTCGGCCGACAGGCTGGCGCCGCCGCTGGCCTTCGCGCGGCCGCCGGGGCCGAAGGAGACCGGGCCGCTGACGCCCGCCGCCGGCAGCAGCGCGGCGCGGGCCGAGGCGGTGTCGACCGAAGCGCTGGCGCC
>NZ_JBFUHO010000094.1:0-23705 GCF_056402355.1 Variovorax sp. P4_B11 | reverse complement strand
AACAGGAGGCGCATGCGCAGGCAGCCCATGCAGCGCGGGTCGGTTCGATGGGTGTGTTCGCAGCCTCGCTGGTGCACGAGCTCACGCAGCCGCTCGCGGCGAGCCGGGCCAATGCGGAGACGGCGTCTGATCTACTCCGTTCCAACGTACCCCCGCTCGACGAGCTGCGCGCGACCGTTGCCGACATCGTCGCTGACAGCCGACGCGCCGGCGAAGTGATCCAGAGGTTGCGACGCTTCCTGCGCCATGGCGAGGCAGAGCGAATCGAGCTCGATCTRGGCGCGCTGGTTGTTGAAGTGCTGGCCTTCGCCAAGGCCGAAGCGGCGGACAGGGGCATCGAGGTCACGCTCGACATTCCGGCCGCGCCCCTGAACATCGTGGGCGATCGGGTGCAATTGCAACAGGTGCTTCTCAATTTGCTGCTGAATGCCTTCGACGCTGTGTCGGCTTGTGATCCCAGTGCGCGCAAGGTGGCGGTGTGCGCCCGGCCATCGGAGACTGGCGTCAGCGTCGAAGTGACCGACTGCGGCTCCGGGATAGACGAGCCGACGATGGCCCGGCTCTTCCAGCCCTTCTTCACGACCAAGCCAGGCGGCATGGGTCTCGGCCTCTCGATCAGCCAGACCATCGTGGCCAGTCATGGCGGAACACTTTGCGTGCGGTCCGACCTGGTACAGGGTTCGACGTTCCGCATCGAGCTGCCCTCGCCGCAACCCCTGGTGATCACGCCCTTGCCGATGGTGAAGCCGCCGGCGAGGGCAACTGGCACCGTCTTCATCATCGACGACGACGAGGCGATGCGACGAGCGATCGAGCGTCAATTGGAGGGTGCGGGCTACGACGTGCAAGCGTTCGAAAACGCGCATGCGTTCCTCGACCGAAAACTGTGCGCAGGTGTCGCGTGCGTCGTGAGCGACGTTCGCATGCCAGGCATGAGCGGTYTGGAACTGCAGGCCACGCTCTCGCGCGCCGGGCTCGAGTGGCCCATCGTCTTCATCAGCGGACAGGCCGACATTCCGATGACGGTGCATGCGATGAAGGCCGGGGCCGTGGCCTTCCTGCCCAAGCCGTTCGCCAAGCTTGAACTGCTGGCCGCCGTTGCCGATGCGCTCGCGCGCAGCCATGATCGCGACCARARTCGCASCCWGGATGCCGAGATCCTCGCCCGTCAYGCGTCATTGACGCTGCGTGAGCGAGAAGTCATGGAGCTCGTGGTGGCCGGCCTGATGAACAAGATCGTGGCCGAMAGGCTGGGCATCGCTGAACCCACGGTGAAGATTCATCGCGGACGCATGATGAAGAAGATGCACGCGCGCTCGATTGCCGATCTGACGCGCATGGCGCAGCGCGTCGCCTCGCATGCAGTGGCTGSGCCCGATCGAACACCCGAATCAGTGGGCGAGTTCGCGTAATACCAAGGTCGTATTACGCGGTGCATGGGAACGGCGGATAGTTGTCTGCATGAAYCCCCACAAGAAKTCGTCGCTTCGCGTCCTGCTGGTTGACAGCGACGACTCGTTGCGGCGCGCACTTGTACGGACGATTCAACGCGCCGGCTTCGAAGTGGCGTCTTTCGCCAGCGTGGAGGCAGTGCTGGCGTCAGGCGCGATCGAGGGTGGAGCGTGCCTGTTGCTGGACGTCGACATGCCGGGCGTTGGAGGCATCGAGTTCAAGCGGGCTCTGGTCACGTCGGGCCGGGACCGCCCCACTGTCTTCATGACCGCGTCCGAGCGCGAAGGGCTGGAAGGCCAACTCGCCCAGCTTGCCCCCGTCGCGGTGCTCCACAAGCCGTTCAGCAATGAAGACCTGCTCGAGGCGCTTGGCCGCGCATTCGCATGAGCCAGCCTTCGTGACACAACCCAACAACCCGAATGTCACGGCTCATGAAGAAACGTCAACCACCCAAGTGGAAGGAATGCAAATGAAGCTCTATCGATTGACTGGCCTGCTGGCGGCAACTCTTTGCCTCGCAGGTCCCGTACTTGCCCAGAGCGCCGGCAACACCGCTACGCGATCGAAGACGAACGACGCGGCGTTGGCCAAGACCCTGGAGAGCGCCATCACGCCGGGCCCGGGCCAGGCAAGGCTCGAGCCCATGATCGGGACGTTCGACGTCAAGATCCGGACCTGGCTGTCTCCGAATCAGGCGCCGATCGAGTCGAATGGCTCGTGCGTCAATGTCTGGGTTCTCGGCCACCGCTACATCCAGTCGATGTTGTCGGCCAACGTGATGGGCGAACCCTTCGACGGTATTGGCTACACCGCCTACGACAACGTCGGAAAGGTGTACCAGATCGCCTGGATGGACGGCGGGAGTACGGCGATGACGCTGTACCGCGGCGGCTTCAACGGAGCGACCAGATCCGCAACGATGAAGGCGGTCGTCGCCAATCCGGTGACCGGCAAGCCCACGCCGCTGGAGCTGCGCCTTTCGATCGCCGAGAACGGCGACCACATGTCCGAGCTCTGGGGCCAAGGCAATGGCACCGCAATGTTCAAGATGATGGAACTCCGTTACACGAGAGCCAAGCAGTGATTCGGACCGGAACTGGAGTACCAACATGACTCATTACCAAGTGCAGAAGCGTGTCCTTCGCAACACCGTGCTGAGCGGGCTGGCCCTGCTGACGTTGATGGCGAGCGTCGACCCCGCCTGGGCCATTCTTGGTGTCTGGCGCCGCGCCGCCGTGCGCACCGAGATCGTTGTCGGTGCCGAGGCCGGGGCGGCCGCGAGCGCCAATGCTTCCAGGGACGCTGCGGCAGCGGCCTCCGCGCAGTCGGCCGCCGCCGCTTCGGAAGCCGCTGCGGCCCAGGCGGCGGCGGCGGCAAATCAGGCAGCCGCCGCAGCGAGCACCAAGACGCCGCAGCAAAAGCTCGCCGAGCTGCAATCGCTGTACGCCCAGAAGCTCATCAGCCAGAGCGACTACGAGGCGGCGAAGCAGAAGGTCCTCAGCGGCTTGACGAACTGAAGACGCCATGGCGCACAAGTATTGATTGAGGCAAGCGCCGGCCCGGGCCCATGCGTTGGCCCGGGCGAAAGACCAGGCCGTTCGATATCCGCGACCTTCTATTTATTCAACCTGTCCGGGAGAGGAACATGAGAAAGCCAGTCGTTTTTAGAGTCCTCGCCGCGCTGGCGGTGGCGTTCGCGTCCTGTGGCGCGTCGGCCTGGTCCTTGCGCGAGGGCGCCAGCTACTTGCTGGGTGAAGAGGAGTACGTCTACGGATTCCCGCTGGTGATGATGGACGTGACCCGCCAGGTCACGACAGCAGCGACGAAATCCGGCGAGTACGCGGCACCGATCAACCAGTTCGCGCGCCTCCGGACGTACGTCAGTCCGGACTTCAAGAACGTGGTGCGCATCAGCGTCAATTCGCTCTGGACTTTCGGCTTTGTCGACCTCGACAAGGAGCCGATGATCGTCAGCGTCCCGGACACGGGAAGCCGGTTCATGGTGATGCAGGCGCTGAACATGTGGACGGATGATTTCGCATCCGTCGGCACGCGCACGCCCGATATGAAGTCGGGAGATTTCATGATCGTCGGTCCCAAGTGGACCGGCGACGCGCCGCCCGGCGTCAAGGCATCGTTCCGGTCCAGCACCCGCTATGCGTGGATCGTGGTCCAGATGGCTGCCGCCAGCCCGGCCGATTTCCCGGCCATCAACGCGCTCCAGGACAAGTTGAAGATCACGCCGTTTAGCGCCTGGGGCAAGCCCTATACGCCGCCGGCGAGCAGCAGCGTGGACCCGAGCGTCGACTTGAGCGCCACGCCCTTCGACCAGGTGAGGATCATGACCGGGGAGATGTACTTCAGGCGGCTCGCGCAACTGCTTGAGGACAATCCGCCCAATCCGGCCGACACGCTCATGATCGAGAAGCTCAAGCTGCTCGGAATCGAACGGGGCCGGGACTTCGACCCCGGGAAGCTCGATCCCCAGGTTCGCAAGGGCATCAACGAAGCGCCCTGGAATGTCTGGAAGGAGCTCGCGGTGGGCCCCTACTCCATGCCGACCGTCAACGGCTGGCTGAACATCAAGAACCTCGGGCGCTACGGCACGGACTACAACACCCGCGCCTTCATCGCTTACGCCGGACTTGGCGCGCTCACATCGGACGACTGCATGTACCCGACCTCGTTCGTGGATGGCGATGGACATGCGCTCGATGCGGCGTACAAGTACGTGATGCACCTCCCGAAGGGACAACTGCCGCCGTCCCGAAGCAACGTCTGGTCGATCTCTCCCTATCGCGAGAATTTCTACGTACGCAACAAGCTCGAGCGCTACGGCGTGCTCTCTTCGACGCCATTCAAATACAACGCGGACGGTTCGCTCGACATCTACATCCAGGCCACCTCGCCGGGACCGGACAAGCTCGCCAACTGGCTGCCGACGCCGCCTTCGGGGGCCTTCAATATCACGATCCGCGTCTACGAGCCGATGAAGGAGCTGGTGGACGGGGCATACAAGCTGCCACCGATCACGAGAGTGCAATGACCGAAGCGGACTCGAGCAACTTGCGCAAGGTTCTGATCTTTGCAGCTGCTGCGCAGGCGGCCACCGGCCTCGCGCTGATGGTCATCCCCTCGATCGCTATTCCGTTGCTGGTCGAAGGGAGCATCACCGATTTGACCCTTGTAATCGGCCGGTGCATGGGGGTCGCGCTGCTGGCGTTGGGCATGGCGTGTTGGCCAACGCGGGACCGGTCGGTGCTCGACCGTGCCGCGTGCCGAGCCATGCTGACCTATAACCTGCTGATCGCCGTCTTCTTCAGCTTCCTGGGTGCGGTCGTCCAGGTCGCGGGGCCGCTGTTGTGGCCTGCCGCCGTCATTCACGCGATCATCGCGCTGCTGCTGTGGACACTGCCACCTGACGCTTGGATCAGCCCGAAATCGTGAGCGACCAGATGGTCGCTGTCGCGATCGCCTTGGCTTTCTTTAACGTTGACAGACAGAGGAGTCACTCATGGGCAAGCGCATCACGATCCGGCGGCCCGCACCGCCTTCCTGAACAAGGTGGCGACGCCGATCGCGAACAAGATGTTCGAGTGCGGAATGATTCCATGAAAGACGACGCGGGCGCCAGGGCGCGCGATCTCCTGGCGGCTGTACGGTGAAAGCCGGAAGATCGCTACCAACCATCGAAGATGACTCGACGTTGTGGGGACTCATCCAAACGGCTTTCATGCGCACCTTGAACGGACGCGGAAACTCAACGTTGCGTGGGCGGCGCGTTCGCGCGATTTCAATCGGTTGTGGTGGAACCGGAGGCGGCGCGACGATCGTCGCGCCCTGTGCGCGCAGCGAGGCGAGTAGGGCAGTTTCGTCCGCCCCCACCAGCAGTTCGTGGGCCACGAAGTAGAAGGGAGCCGTGTCGCCAATCTGGGCCGCCGCCACTTCGATGCCGGCGTCATTGGATCGCCGTTCTGCGAGGCGCGTGAGGCGTAGGTCGATGAACTCAGGTGCGGTCTGTTCCATGACGAGGCTCCGTGTCCCATTGCGTGGTCAGAACATCTGTCTTCTGAACGGCGATCTTCCGACCGCATTGCCAGAAGTATTCGGTCTCGGCCATTTCGGATCTCCTTACCGATCCAGCATTGGGTCAGCGTCAGAGATGCTAGGCCTCGAACATGAGCCGTCATCCCTAAACTGAGGGAGGATATGGCGCCGCCGGGAAGGCGATCTGCGCGGGCGTCCCATTGGTCTTGTACCGCAGTGAACCAGTAGGACTCACGGTGGAAACGGCTGCATCGCGACGACGATTCCGCGCTGATGGAGGACCGCTTAGGGCCCTGCCCTGTCTCTCGCCATCGACAGTCGTACGGCGATTGTGCAGCGTAAACGGTCCTCCTGGTAGGCAAGCACGCGCGACCGCACGCTGGCGCTCTGCGGACATTCACAGCGCCCTGCTCCGTTGTCAGCGCCAGATGTCGAGTAGGTCCTCCAAGCGGAACCGGCTTTGGTCGTTTGGTGGACCCGGAGGCTGCCGCTCAACGTTCGACGTAAGGCAGCAGCTTGCGCCCTCGCGTAAGACGTCCCCTTGACGCAGGGGTTAGGTGCCATTTTTCGAGGGCCCCTGCGGTTGACTACGAAGGCTGAGATACGCCAACAAGGTGCACGACAAGCCCAGCAAGAACGCTATGACGATCGGAAGGTCCAAGAGCATGACAAGACCTTCCTCTGTGAGCGCATACGCGAGCTCGGCTCCGGCTAGAAGGGCAATGGCTGCGCCAAAGAGCAAGGCTAGCCAGCACATCCACTTGGGCAACACGCCCAGCCTCCCAAGAGGCCGGATAGACGGCATTCCTAGGCGGAGGGTTAAGGCGCTTAGGAGCAGCATGAGGCTTGGTAGCGCAATATTGAGTGTTGGGCGATCGGCGCGGGCGAATGAAACCACGGAATCCAAGATCTCGACTGCGGCCATCACGAACGATACTGCTGCAAGTAAGAGCGGCAGGAACAGCCAACGCGACGCGATTGGGGAAGTGGCCATAGGACGTTGGGAGTGTGCGGCTAGGTGTGATGTCTCAATAGGCTGCTCATCCGCCCCGGAACCGTCTCCATATCCTTGCGCCGACGGCTGTCACAATTCCGATGCAGTTGGCTAGCGCGCGGAGCAGGCTTAGCATCGCGCAAGAAGAGGGGGTTCTCATGAGCGCCGATCCAACTGACCACGCCTCCCCAACCAAGGCCGAACCACCCGCCGCGCGCCTGCGTCGCTTTTTCGACCTGCCAGGTCCCAAAGGAGTGCCGCTGCTCGGCAACGCGCTCCAGATCAAGCCGGAAGCCTTCCATCAGATTCTCGAGGGATGGACGGAGAAGTACGGGGGCTTGTTCCGCTTCTCGATCGCCGAGCGCAACTTCCTTTGCGTGAGCGACCCAGCGCTCAACGCCTCCGTGCTCAAGCAGCGCCCGGAGGGATTCATCAAAGGGCCGCGACTGGTGCAGGTCTGCAAGGATCTTGGCTTTCACGGCGTGTTCTCCGCCAACGGGGAAGCGTGGCGCCGGCAGCGTCAGATTGTGCTGGCAGGGCTGGATCCGGCACACCTGAAGACTTTTCTGCCTTCCATCGAAGTGGTCACGGCCCGGCTTCGCGCACGTTGGTTCAGCGACGCGCGCAGCGATCGTGAAATCGATCTCATGACCGACTTGATGCGCTACACAGTGGACGTGACCACCTGCCTTGCGTTCGGCCGGAACCTCAACACACTGGAGCGGGGCGATCATGATGTGATCCAGCAACACCTCAACGTGATCTTCCCAACTTTGGCGCGTCGCGTCCTCGCGCCGATCGACTTCGAGCACTGGCTACCCAAGCCTGGGCTTCGGCAGCACGTGGAAGCATTGCAGGGCGCGGTGCAGGGGTTCATCCGAGAGGAGCGTCAGCACATCGAGCGCCGGCCTGAACTGATGCAGCGCCCCGAAAACCTGCTGCAGGCGCTCATTGCTGCCTGCGACAGCGAGAGTGCGGGGCTCAGTGACGAGGATCTGTCCGGCAATGTGCTGACCATGCTGCTCGCCGGCGAGGACACGACCGCCAACACGCTTGGTTGGCTCATCTGGCTCCTGCACGACCACCCCGACGAGTGGAAGCGTGCGCGGAACGAGGTCGATGCGATCGTCGGCGCGGGCCAGATCCCATGCTCGACCGATCAACTCTCACAGCTCGACTTCGTCGAGGCCTGCGCCAACGAAGCAATGCGCCTCAAGCCGGTCGCCCCAATCAACATCGTCCAAGCCGCGCATGACGTTGTGATCGGCGACGTCGCGGTCCCCAGAGGAGTGTTTGTGACCTGCGTGATGCGCCCGGCCGGCATGGATGCAAATCGTTTCGATGAGCCGAAGGCGTTTCGCCCGACGCGCTGGATCGATGGCGCTCACGCAGAGGGCGAGCGGATGATGGGTTCCAAGCGCGTAGTGATGCCCTTCGGTGGTGGCCCGCGCGTGTGCCCCGGTCGCTATCTCGCACTGGCGGAGATCAAGATGGTGATGGCGACATTGCTGGCGAACTTCGACATCGCGGAGATGAGGACGCCCGAGGGCGGGCCCGCGGAATACATGTCGCTCACGATGTCTCCCGTCGGGCTGTCGGTTCACCTTTCACCCCGGGCAACCAGCACTTCTTCGTGACATAAGCCTCTTGGATTGCCTTTCAGCGTGCGGCAGGCGTCAGGCCATCTTGCGCACCAGGAGCGTCGCTGCGCTTCGAACCCTGTGCAATGCGATCTCCAACTTCGTGCCGACCATCAGAAGTCCCGCTTGCCGGCAAGCCATCGACAGTCCGGCACAGCGAGTCGGCGTGACCCGGATGACGTCTTGATGAGTGGGCGTATCAAGACTCCGTTCGCGCGGAGCGTCGGCGGTGATGACGATCACCGGCGCCTGTCTGCCGGCATTGGACGCCGGCCCAGTTCAACTGCCACGGCCATGGCCACGCCGTGGCGAGTCAAGTTGAATTCGACACGGCTGCCGGGTGCCAGCATCGCCGTCTCATTGATGAGGGCCGTGGCATCGGCGATGCTTTTGCCATTCATCGAAGTGACGGTATCACCCACGTGCAACCCGGCTTTCTCGCCCGGCCCGCCGCGCTGGACCTTCTCTACCACCGCGCCGGATGCATCGAGGGCGCTGCGTTTGGCATCGCGCGCGACCACGCCGATCCAGCCTCGCTCGACGCGCCCATGCGCAATGATCTGGTCCATCACCTCGCGCGCCAGGCTCACCGGGATCGCGAAGCCGATGCCCTGGGATCCTCCGCTTTCCGAGTAAATGGCCGCATTGATTCCGACCAGGTTGCCGTCGATGTCCACCAATGCGCCGCCCGAGTTTCCGGGGTTGATTGCTGCGTCGGTCTGGATGAAGTTCTCGAACGTGTTGATGCCAAGCCGATTCCGGCCGGTTGCGCTGACGATGCCCTGAGTCACGGTCTGTCCGACCCCGAACGGGTCACCCACGGCAAGCACGATGTCACCCACCTGCACCGAACCCGGCTCCGCGAACGTGATCGGCGGGAGGTCCGTCGCATCTACCTTCAGCACCGCGAGATCGGTGTCGGGGTCGCGGCCGAGCAGCTGCGCGTCAGCCACCTTGCCGTTCGGCAGCATGACGGCGATTTCAGTCGCACCGTCGACCACGTGGTTGTTAGTCAGGATATAGCCCTGTGCCGCGACGATCACGCCGGAGCCCAGGCTCAGCGAATCCTGCCCGCGCCGGCTGCGGCGGCTTGACGCGCCGCGCGTGTAGATGTTGACCACCGAGGCCGACGCCTTGCGCGCTGCCAAGCGATAGCCCGTGTCGCGTCGCCCAAGTATCGTGTTCGCCAGCGATGAACTGCCGCCTGCCTCATGAATCGTGACGACGTCGTTGCGGGCGGGCGGCGACGCGGCAGGGGCGAACGCATGCCAGGCGATCAGCAGGCCGGCACCCACGGTCACGGCTTGGGCGAACAGCATCCACAGTCGATGCAGAGTGATCGAATTGGCTTTCATTCAAGCTGGCTCATGTGCAAGAGCACTTCGGAGATTTTGAATCCAAACCGCGCAGACGCAACTCGCGTCACAGCGTACGTCAGATCGAGGCGATCGCGCGGGTGGCTGAGGTTCTAACGGCAGCCTCAGATGCCATCAGTGGGCCGCTTCGGTCCTTAACAAACTTCTTTCGCTGTGGCAAGCGTCGAGAGTAGCACGGCGCTGCTCTGAGGGAATCCATCCCTCCTCAATACGGCTTTCCGATTGAGGTGCCTGCGCAGGCAACGCCGAATCTCACGACGGCACGTCGGACAAGAGCCACCACGACGAGAAAAATCATAGGTGACTCCTGCGTGTGCAGCGGGAGCGGACCTTGGACCTGCGCTCGCGTGCCACCGTGATCGGCCACAACCGGTCGCTCGCACTCGGGTTACGTCTTGCGCGTCGGCCGCGCGTGCTTACGGGCAGGTTCACTGCCATCATCGCGATAGCGCAGTTGGTTGCCGACTCGGCTCGGGTACTTCAGCGCGTCCATCGATCCTGCTCGTCCCGTGAAAGGGCGCATCTCGCTGCCGTTGTACGTTTCGCGGTGCAGGGGGGGCCTGGGTCCGAGCGTCGGCACCGGAGCGGACACGCTCTGCTCGTCTTGCCCTCGCAGCGCCTCGCTCCCCTTGGCCGTGATCGTGTGTAGATGGCTTGGCGTCCCGTTGTGTCGGGGGCTGGAAACTTGCCGGACGTAGCCCTGTGCGCGCAGTGCCGCCAGATCTTCGGAAACCGGTCGACCCAGGCTCTGGCCGATGGCGATGCCGAGAGACAAGTCCATGCGGGCAACTGCGCGCAGAACGGCGAGAAGGTCCGGGGTGAGGAAAGCAGAGGATGGGGGAGTCATCTCGCATTCTCCACGCGTCGCGCCACAAAGCGAAATCGAAACGTGGAGCCGAGTTCGCAAAGCCTTTCGGAGTCCTTTTCTGTGACTTGATTCAAGACCAGCCGTTCGCCGCGGGGGCATTCAGTTGCTGTCGTCCTGAAATTTGATGCTCCGGTGCGTACCGTCGCAGAATGGCTTGTTCTTCGATCCACCGCACCGACAGAGGGTAAATCGCTCACGCGAGGCACCTTCGCTCCAGTTCTCGGCGTCAAGATCAAACCCCTGAACCTCATAGGGGCCGTTTCGTGCGATACGAATGCTCGGAGCATTCACGTCACTTGGTCCGGGTTGGCCGTGCCGTGTGTATCGAAGCGCGCCCGACGGGCATCGTCGGACGGCTTCGATGATGGTGTCCGCGTCTGCCCGATCCGGCTGGATCCATGGCTTTTCGCCATCGCGGAAAACCAGCGGAAGCGCTTTGGCGCACCGCTCCGACGCCGAGCACTGAAGACGATTGAAGTGCACAACAATGGCGGCGCCCCGGTAGTCCACGACTCCATCAGGCGTGCGGTCCGGGCGCCGGTCGTCCGAAAACCCGATCCGAATATGGGAGCTGTCACAAAATGGCTTCTTGTTCGACGCGCCGCAGCGACACAACGCGACGCCGTTCCACCCTTCGAGCCGCTCTCCCTTTGAGTTCGTCAGGTCATCGACGGTGACCAGATAGGGTCCATTGCGCGACAGCCTTATGCGAGATCTTTGCTTGTTTGGAGCGGGTTGGCCCACGACCCCATGCGAGAAGAGCGCGACTGGTTTCTGCTTCATCTTGCAACTCCTTCAAGCCCAACGCTTGCGGCAAATGTGCGCGAACGCCAGCCAAGCGTACACCTGATGAGCGATGAAAAAACTTCGGCCTCCTGAAGAGGGCGCTCGCTCCGCCTGCCTCCGGGAATGGTGGGCGCGCGGTGCCAAGGGCGAATCTGGGCAGCGTTGGCGACGGCCGCGCAGGGGTAAGGGCTCAGGGGTAGTCCTGTAGACCGAGCTGGATATAGCCGGCGTTATTCCCTTGACTGCAACGTGTACGTGCGCAGTCGTCGGGCGGGCGAGCGGGTGATGGCGCTGCTGCGGCGGCTGGATGACAAGCTGCGCTTGAAGGTCAACGAGACCAAGAGTGCGGTCGCCAGTGCGTTCGGTCGCAAGTACCTGGACCCGGATGGGGCGAAATCCTGCTCGTCGTCGGACCCACCAAAGAGCGCCCTGATGATAGCGGGTGCCAATCGTTATTTCCGTTCTTCGGAACGCCCAGTGCCGAGCGCTTCGAGTAGCGGCCGGAGGGCATCGAGTTCGACGCCGAAGCCGTTCCAGTCGCCCGCCTTCAGCCGCTCGATAGCGCGGTTATAGTGGCCCAGTGCCTCGCGGGCGCGGGCGTCCGCCGTGCCCTCGGGCGGCGTTGCCACCAGCGCAGCTTCCTTGAAGAGGGCCCCCAGGGCCGCGCCCAAGGTCTCCTCCATCACCACGTGGTCGCCATAGGCCGCAATCACGCGTTTCAACTCGGGCAATTGGCCGGACTCCGAGCGCAGGTAAAGCGGAGAGACATAGAGAATCGAGCTTTCGATGGGCACGACCTGGAGGTGGCCGCGGATGACGCGCGAACCCATCTGGTTCCACAGCGAAATCTGCTGGGAGATCTCGGTATTCTGCTGGATGCGCGCCTCGATCTGGAACGGCCCGTAGACCAGCTTGTCCTTCGGGAACGTGTAGACGACGAGCCTGCCGTAGTCCGGTGGATCGCAACGCGCCGCCAACCACGCGACCATGTTCTCGCGCCGGCTGGGCACCATCGGCAGCATGAGGACAAACTCGGCCTGCGGCTCCGAGGGCAGCCGTACGATTGTGTAGTAAGGCGTCATCGGCATGCCGGGGGCGTGCCCCGCCTCGATCTCAGCCTGTTTGCGCGGGAACTGCCAGAGATCCTCGCGGTTGTAGAAGACTTCCGGCGCTTCCATGTGGTAGGCGCGGTAGACCTGCGCCTGGATCAGGAACAGATCCTCAGGGTAGCGGACATGCTGCTGCAGGTCCTGCGGCATCGCGCCCAGCGGCTTGAACAGGCCCGGGAAAATGCGCTGGTATGTCCGCACGATGGGATCGGCAGGATCGCTTATAAAGAAGTCGACAGTCCCGTTGTACGCATCGATCACCACCTTGACCGCGTTGCGGATGTAGTTGTCGCCCTCCTCGGTACCCGGCTGGGAATAGGGGTACCAGCGGCTGGTGGTGTAGGCATCCTGGATCCAGTAAAGCCGCCCGCCGCTCGCGACGATGTACGGGTCATGGTCCAGGCTGAGGAACGGGGCGATCGTGCGCACCCGGTCCTGGATGTTGCGATGGAGCAGGATCCGGCTTGCGGGCGTGATGTAGTCGGTCACCAGGATGTTGGGATCGTCGAATTGCCAGGCAAAGAGGGCCCGTAGCGCCATGCTGCCGATGGCGACACCGTCGCCTCCGCTGTAGCTCGAATAGACGTTCTCGTCGCCCTTGGGGTAGTCGAATTCCGGTACGCTGCCCTTGACGATCACGTACCCCTTGCCGCCTTCGCCGAAATACAGGCGCGGCTCTTGGACGATCGGGCCACCGTTGGAGACGGGCGGAATATCCTTCAGGTAAAGGGTAGGCAAGCCTTCGGCGGATTTTTCCGTGACCGGCGACATCACGATGCCATTGCCGTGCGTGAACAGGAGATGCAGGTTTACCCAGGTCTGGGCATTTGCCGGAAGCAAGGACGGCTCCAGTTCCCGCGCCGAAAGCATCACTTGCTGATAACCGGCGTTGAGCCGGTAGCGGTCGATGTCCGTCGCGAGGAATTTGTAATAGGTCCTGATCTCCTGCAACTGCGCATAGGTATCCCGCAACGGCTGCAGATCCCACAGGCGGATGTTGTCGATGGTCGGGCGATTGGCCTGGAGCGTGGCGAGAGTCAGGTTCTGCTCGGCCCGGAACGGCTTGACCGCGATCTGCGTCAGACCATAGGCCTCCCGCGTCAGCGCAATATTGTGGGCGATATAGGGCGTCTCCAACTGCAGCTCGTTTGGTTTGACATAGAAGCGCTGGAACAGCGCTGGGTAGATCACGGCGAGCACGAATGCGCTGCCGAACACGATCAGCGCCGAAGCCGCCGGAATTCGCAAGCCCGGCGAGCGCATATTGGCCCACGACGCGACCGCCGCGGCAGCGGCAAGTCCGACAAGCGGCCACAGGACCGGCAGCCCAACGTGGACATCGGTATAGCTCGCGCCCACCACGACGCCGTTGTCACCGTAGAGCAGCAGGAAGCGGTTGAGCCAGTAAGTCCAGGCCTGCAGCAGGAAAAGCAAGCCGAGCAACACCGAACCGTGGGTGGCGGCCGCAGGAGAAAGCGCGCGCGGCGGCTGGATCCACGTGATGTCGCCGCGCATCCCGTATACCGCGGCGGCGATGGCTGCGCTGCAGAGCAGCAGCAGTAGCAGCCAGTTCCGGAGCGCGAGATAGGCCGGCAGCGAGAAGAGGTAGAAGCCGATGTCCTTGCCAAAGATCGGATCGGTCTTGCCGAAGGGCACCTGCTCGACGTAGCGAAGCGCAATGTCCCAGCCCGCGACTTCGCCGCCGGCGATGAACAAGCCCAGCAGGACGGCGACACCGGCGATGGCTGCGCGCCAGGGAACATGCGGTGCGACTTCCCCGACCAGTTCGCTCAACACCTCCGGCCCGCCCGGCGGAAATGCCGGCCCCACCAACTTCCAGGTGCCGGGCTGGCTCGCATAGCGGTGCGCCAGCCATCCCGACACCCATATCGCGCCCGCCGAAATAGCGAAGACGGCGACGAACAGAAGCACCCGGGTGACAACGATCATCCAGAAAACGCCGACATAGCCGACCGAGGAAAACCACAGCCAGTCAATCAGCACGCCGGTGATGCGGCCGACGACGAATAGAGCCACGATGACGGCCGCGACCCCGACCGAAATTCCTCTCAGGCGCGTGCCGAATCTCCCTGGCGACCGCATCGATCATGCTCCTTTGCAGGACCGTCATCCACGGCCTGCTTTGGCCGGACACGATGCACTGCCGATCTGCCTGAAACCTGGCCGAACGGGTTGCCGGGGCAGCCGCGATGGCCGCCTCGCGGCAGCGCAAAGGTTCGCGTTGAATCCGCCCCGGATAAATAATTGTAGGTGGGGAATCAACATGCAGCACGCTCGCCGCCGTACGATCCTTCGGGACTGTCCGTTGGCCAGGGCAGCCGCCAATCCTGCTTGGTGCCCGGCCATGCGCGTCGGACGTGTTGCCGACAGAGCCGGCGCGAAGGGGCATGGGAAAGGTGGTTCTAGCTCCTCAGCCAATCGAGCACCGACGTGAAGGCATCAAAGGAATTCGGCCCTTACCTTGAAGAGATTTTGGTCACGATGAACTCCGGCGCCAGGTTTCGGGCCAGGACCGGACTTCCAGGAGCGTCAACTATGTGGTGCCACCGCAGAGCTGCCCTGGTCTGTGTGTTCCAGCTAGGGGGTTGCGGTATCACGTCCGCAGGAGCAGACTGCATCTCGTGGGATAGCCCGCGCTCTTCCTGGCGACTCTGTCGATCGGCAGGTACTCGTTTGCCCATCAAACCGCGATCGGTATCGCCCTCGTCGTGCTCGGCGTGGCCATCGTTGGTGTGAGCCTCAGGCAACCCCATGTACGTCGACGACGCCGTGATGCTCGCGGGCATCGCGGTGTGGATCGAAAACCTCATCGGTCTCGTCCCGCTCGCCGCCTTCGTCCTGTTCATCGACCGGTTTCAGATCCCCGCCGAAGAGCAGGCGCTGGCGGAGATCTTCAGGGATCGCTATACGGCGTATCGCAGCAAGGTCAGGAGATGGCTGTGATCCGCATGCTGGAGGAGGCGCCGGCGGCGCCGTTGTTCTGACCCTCACTTCGATCGGAGGCCATCATGTCTGCTGAAGTCAATCGCGACGAGCTGGAATCCAAGATCCAGTCGATGTACCGCGACGTGGCGCAGAACCCGCACGGTGAGTTCCATTTCGAGATGGGACGCGCACTGGCCGAGCGCCTCGGCTACCGGCCGGCCGACCTGGACCGCATCCCGGCCGAGGCCATCGACTCCTTCGCCGGCGTCGGCTACTTCTTCCACTTCCTCGACGATATGGAGGGCGCGCGCGTGCTGGATCTGGGCAGCGGCTCGGGCATGGACACCTTCATCGCGAGCCTCATCACCGGGCCGATGGGAACGGTCATCGGCCTGGACATGACCGACGAGCAGCGCGCCAAGGCCGAAGCGCTGCGCCGGCGCCAAGGCGTGCCCAACATCACCTACGTCAAGGGCTACATCGATGCTGCGCCGTTCGAGAACGACAGCTTCGACGTGGTGATCAGCAACGGGGTGATCAACCTGGCCGTCGACAAGCCGCAGGTGTTTCGCGAAGCCGCCCGCGTGCTGCGGCTCGGCGGCCGGCTGGCGATCGCCGACATCGTCACCGCGGTGGACCTGCCGGAAACCATCGCCTGCAACACGACGCTGTGGGCGGCCTGCATCGGCGGCGCCTGGCAGGTGGAACGCTACAAGCAGGCCATCGAGGCCGCTGGCTTGCGCATCGTGGCGGAACAGGTCAACGAGCAGTATCGCTTCCTGTCCGACAACGCCCAGGGTGCTACGAAGAAGTTCGGCGTGAAGAGCATCTCGCTGCGCGCGGACAAGGTCTGAAGCGCCCAAAGGTTTACCCTGCCTGTCTCGCAAGGGCTTCGTTCATGCGAAGCGCTGCGACCACGCCGGATAGCAGGGTGAGCACGGCCACCAGCCACACGGCCGAGGCCAGGCCGAACAAGTCGGCCGTGATGCCGGCCAGCAGCGCCCCCACCGCGTAGCCGAGGTCGCGCCACAGGCGATAGACCCCGACGGCGGATGCTCGCCAGGAGGGATGAGCCACGTCGCCGATGGCTGCCAGCAGCGTCGGGTACACCATCGCCGTTCCAAGGCCGAGCAGCACCGCACCAGCGCCGAAGAACATGAAATCGGCGGCCAGCGCGGTGACGGCGATGCCGACCGCTTGCACCCCCATCCCCCAGGCGATCAGCCACTTGCGCCCGATTCGGTCCGACAGCGCGCCGGTGAAGATCTGGGCGACACCCCACACGGCGGGGTAGATGGCGGCGAGGATGCCGATCTGCTTCAGCGTCATGCCCGCAGCGGAGAAGACCAGCGGAAACAATCCCCAGGCCATGCCGTCGTTCAGGTTGTTGACCAGCCCCGCCTGGCTGACGGAAGACAGGTTGACATCGGTCAGCGACGTGCGGCGGAAGATCTCGGCTTGAGCGAGATGGCCATCCCCGTTGGCCGCGCCGTGTGCGCGGGCCTCATACGCCACGTACTGCCGCGTCTCGCGAACTGCGAAGGCCGACAGCAGCAGGCCTGCGACCACGTACGCCACACCGAGATAGAAGGGCTGCGGTCGCAGTCCGTAGGCCGTTGCGACCCACCCCGTGGCCAGCGCGCTGCCGGCCACAGCGAAATAGCCGGAGAACTCGTTGAGCCCCATCGCGAGCCCGCGGCGCTTCGGGCCAACGAGATCGATCTTCATGATGACCGTTGTGGACCAGGTCAGCCCCTGGCTCACACCGAGCAGGACGTTGGCCGCGACGATCCAGTCCCACGTCGACGCCCACATCAGCATGAACGGCACGGGTACCACCACCAGCCATCCCGCCACCAGTACGCGCTTGCGGCCGTAGCGGTCCGACAGGCGCCCGGCGAAGTAGTTGGTGAGCGCCTTGGTGATGCCGAAGACGACGATGAACGACAGGATCGCCGCACGCGCGGCGAGGTGGAACTCCTGTTGCGCGATGGCCGGGAGGATGCTGCGCTCGAGGCCGACCATCGCGCCGACGAAGGCGTTGACGAGGACCAGCAGCGAGAACTGGCCGAGGTTCTCGCGCAGCCCGAGCTGGATCGTCGCCGCGGGCATCCCGTCAGTCCGCCTGGCCGAGATTGAAGCGCACGCCGCCGCAGGGTGCGTCTTCGAGGACCAGCGGGGTCTTCACGGCAAGCTCACTCATCGATCGGCAGACCCCGAGCGCGCCACTCAGCGACGCCGTCGCTCAGGTGGAAGGCCCGGTAGCCCTTCTTGCGCAGCAACGCCACCGCGTCCTTGGCCATCAGGCAAAACGGACCGCGGCAGTAGGCGACCACAGGGGTGTCCTTGGGCAGTTCGGCCACGCGCTTCCTCAGCTCGCCGACCGGTAGCGACCGCGCATGCGGCAGGTGCGCCACCGCAAACTCTTCGGGCGGGCGCACGTCGAGCACCAGGACCTCGCCATCAACGGCTTTCTTCAAGAGCGCCTTGCGGTCGAGGCCTTCGAGATCGGCCGCATGGTCCACGAGGCCCGCGAGCGCCACCTGCAGCTCGACCAGCCGCTCCTCGGCCTCGGTGCGCAGGCTGACCCACAGGTCTGCCACGCTGGTACCGGCCAGACGATAGAGCACGTACCTGCCTTCCTTGCGGGTCTCGACCAGCCGCGCGAGTCGCAGCTCCTTCAGATGGGCGCTCGCGAGCTTGACGGTGATCGCCGCCTGACCAGCGAGCACCTCGACCGTCTTCTCGCCCTGGCACAGCAATTCGATCAGCTCCAGCCGCTTCGGGCTGGCGACGGCCTTGCCGATACGCGCCACGTGCTCGTAAAGAAAGGTCTTCGCCTGTCTCATGCTTTTATTCTAAGGATCGTTAGATCATCCTGTCCCAGTCTCGCCCTCAACCGCCCCGCGGCTCAGATGGTGACCCCGGGAGAGGCAGCTTTCTCGCGGCAAGTTGAGGTGCACGAACGTCGCCTCAGGCCGAAGCTCCTGGAAGCCGACAGGCTACAGTCGGCCCAGGACCGGACCTTCCCGACGACACCCCAGTTGGCTATGCTCGCAGGAGCGGGTAAGGCTTCCTCACGTCAGGACGCTCAATCCGGCCGTCAGACCGCTGGTAGGAGGGGCCGTGCACAAGTTGGCGAATGCGATTTTTCTGTCCTTCCTGGCGGGCTGCGCCGGTACCCCGCCTCACGAATATTCGGTCTGCTCGACTCATCCGGGTACCTATGCGTGCCAAATCGAGCAATACCAAAACGTCGACGATTGACGCGGTCTTGCTTGAGCCCGACAGGCAGAATGCGGCCGCTCTCTGCCTCTAAGGCCGAGCGACCTGTTCCGAGCACAGTCCGCCACCGGACTACGCACAAGTAGGTCACACCCCCACTGCGGCCGAGGCTGGCTCAACGCCCCGGCCTTCGTTTGCGCCGCCTCGACGCTCCCCTGCCGGCTCATGATCCTCCCACCCGGGCATTTGGGCTATTCCCGGCGGCCACGCAGCACGACGCACGTGAAGCCATCGCCGCGCGGCCAACCCGTCCGGCGCTGGCTTCGCGGACAAGCCACAATCCACCCGCATGAAAATCCCACGCCACTTTCCTTTGTCTCTGGCTCTTCTGATCGCCGTATCCGCTGTCCCCGCCCACGCCGCAAAGCAGGTCGCGCTGCGATCGCCAGCGCCGCGCGTCCTCTGCGACCGCTACGTGTGTGCCAATGGCAAAGGAATTTCGCTCGAGCTCACCCAAAAGTACCTCGGCAAAAAGGCCGCGACCAAGCTGGCCTCACAGGGGGACTTCGACCGGACCGAGTTCACCTTTGCCAACGGCGTGTTCTGCGACGTTAAAGAGCGCCTCTGCCGCGCAGATCGGTACTACGGTGCCGATGGCAAACGCAGCGCGGCCGTGAACAAGAAGTACACCGAGCTGCTGTTTGGGATCTTTTGACTTGACGCAGACCCCGGTCTTGCCAATCGGCATGGCCTCGCTGCTGTGATCGAACTCGGTGAGCGCAAATTGCAAAGATGTTGCGATGCGCCTGGCGGCAACTCCGAACACGGCGGCTACCTGTGAAGCGATCGAGGGCGCGCTCATTGCGCGCCGGAGAAAGCCAAGCTGATCGGCAAAGGCCGCTTTCGGGCGAACTGAGCAGTCGGCGCGAAGGACTGGTCCTGGCCGGAAGCGGGTGGCTGCCGATTGTTGACCGCCACATGGTCAGTGCGCACGCGCTTCAATGCGATCTGGGCAACCCCCCTGCCCTGCCCCGGCTTTTCCTCAAGATGCAAGCGGGCGTCGTTCGAGCGATACGGTGGGCCGATTCCTCATCGAATCAACGACTTGCGCGCGCCGCCGTCAAAGTTAGGCCCTAAATTTGATGGAATCCCGGCCTAACTTTGAACGAGCTCATTTTGAGTTCCTCCAAGGTTGTCTCACCTGGTTACCCAAGGAAATCAACAGCTTGCGAGCGCCGTTTTCAAAGTTACACCACCCGCTTTTTCAAAGTTGTTGGCAGGTGGGATCTGACATCCAACGACCGCTTCCGGGCAGTTTCGACGTCCGCTGTAGACCCGCAATGGGCCCATCAGAGTCTTTCGGCTTCGTCCCAAGCATGTCCGCAATGCGAGCTGAACCGGCCGTTGCAATCCCTCGGGCGCGGGACCTTCTTCGGGACACTGCCGGCGAAGTTGGAAGTGCTCCCCGAGCCTCTTTCTCCGACTTGAAGCGGCATTATCTAGCTGATGCACTGGAGGCGTCCCGGGCGCTCTGCCACGCTCGGGACATGCCGAAGAACCGCGACTACACCCGCGCACAGGACATCACGCGACGCCAGCGCTCGCCCAATCCGCACGATTCGCGGCGGCGTTGAGTATGATCCTATCGTGCAGCGCGCCGCCGCGATCATCGGTTCCGCGATCTTCCTGGTCATCGCTCCGGGCACGCTCGCCGTGTACGTCCCTTGGTACCTCACGCACTGGCACTTCGCGCCTGCGCTATTCCCGATCGCGCGCGTGCTCGGCGCCGCCCTGATCGTCGCCGGGTTGCCCATCTTGCTCGATTCGTTCGCTCGCTTCGCGTTGCAGGGCCTCGGCACACCGGCGCCCGTGATGCCTCCCAAGCGCCTCGTCGTCACCGGGCTCTATCGCTACGTCCGCAATCCGATGTACGTCGCAGTCACGGCGTTGATCGCCGGCCAGGGCCTCCTGTTCGGGAGCGTCACGGTGCTGGAGTACAGCGCGATCGTGTGGGCCGGATTCTTCTTGTTCGTTGTCGCCTACGAAGAGCCTGCGCTGGGCGAGCAGTTCGGCGACGAGTACAAGCGCTACCGGGCGAACGTGAGGCGATGGTTACCGCGCATCACCCCATGGCGCGGGTAGGTGGTAAGAACGCTGCGTGCGCGTCGTCGCCCAGCATCGCAGCCGCTACCACTATCCGAGACCGGCGCTGCTAGGCCCGCAGCTGATCCGGTTGCGGCCAGCCGATCACACGCGCGCGCGGATCGAGAGCTATCAGCTGCTGGTCGAGCCGGAGCATCGCCTGCACTGGATGCGCGATCCGCACGGCAATCGCGTCGCGCGCGTCACGTTCAAGGCCGGGCAAGCGGTCTCCGAGCATCATCAGCCCCGCAAGGTTCGACAAATCCGTATCCACCGCGATCCGATATGAAGGAGTTGCGGCCACCCGGTGTCCGCAGTGACCTTTCACTCATCGTTCGAGATGACCCGCCCGATAGAGCGAAGCCAAGCGATGGTTGCAGCGAAGTCAGGCTCCAAGATCGCTCGTTGAAGGCGCAGCGAGGGCGTCTCATGCACCTGGACCTGTGGCGATCGCGTCAGTTCGAGGCGCTGCCGCACAGGCGTCCCATCCAACAGGACTTCAAGGTAAACCGCGTCGACCATTGGGAAGGCTGCGTTCGAATCCACGCCGGACACTGACCTTGATCGACAGATCATCGCGATCTCGTTCTGGATGCGAGCCGCCGATCTCGAGGTCCCCTCCTCCTTATCCGCAAAGAGCTCGCAAAACAGCGGCTCGCGTCCCCGAATCACGATCGAGCTGGCCAACGACCTTGGCGACAGTCTTCACTTCCTGATGGGACTCAAGCTGAAGGCAGGTCTGGCCGAATGGGAGACCGGGCAGGCGGTCGGCGGCAGCGTGCAGGTCGAACGGTTGAGCAGCCTTGAGCGCGATCTGCTGAAGGATGCGCTCGCGGTAGTCAAGCGATTCAAGGTGCTTGTGCGGCACCAATTCCACCTGGAGGGCGCATGAAGCCGCGATGGCCGGGTGCGCTGCGCCGAAGATGGCTGCTCTTTCACCTGGCCGACCCCCACTTCGCGTTCATGTACGACGCGCCGCCCGATTGCGAGTGGGTGACGGTCGACTGCGAGACCACCGGCCTGGACGTGCGCCGCGATCGCGTCATTTCGATCGCTGCGGTGCGCATCGTCGGCAACCGGCTGTTGACCAGCCAGCGCCTCGAGCTGCTGGTGCGGCCCGAGCGGGCGATGACGTCCGAGAGCGTGCGAGTGCATCGGCTGCGCGAGCAGGATGTCGCGCTCGGTATCGATGCAGCGCAGGCGATGCGCCAGCTGATGGATTTCATCGGCAGCCGCCCGCTGGTGCGCATCTGCGCGGCGGCACCATCGACCTGCGTTTCGCGACTGTAGGCGCCGGGATAGCGCCCCGCGGGCCTATTCGATGCCCTTGCCCACTGCCTCGTGCAGGTCGTAGTCGCGCAGCATCACCGGTTCGACGGAGCCGCCCGAGACGCGCCTGCGCACGGCCGCATCGATCTCCTGCGCGTGACGCTGGTAGGTCTCCAGCGGCTGGTCGTCAGTGGCGGTCGACCGAAAGCAGTAGTGCAGCGTTTCCTTGCCAATGCTCGCACCGACGACTTTGTCATCGATAGGCACCCAGAAATGGACGGCGCCCGAGGCCTCATGAAAGAAGGGAGTGTTCGACATAGGAGGTCCTGGGATGGCTTTCGCGGTCGTCGATCCAGATTGACGCCTTGGTTTCAATGGCATGGATGGCATCGCCGCCGTTGGCAAATTGCCTGCACGAGATGATGTGGCAGTGGCATGCCTCGTCGAAGTACAGCACTGCCCCGGCCGCCACGGTGCCGTCGTAGGCAGCGCTTGTGATGTGGCTGCGTATCTCCCAGCCGTGATAGTAGGAGCGTGTTGAGTCGTGGTCGTGTTCCATGGTGCCTTGCTTGAACAGGGGCTGAGCCCAATGTTCCCTTCTACGCCGGGCACCGCCACCCGTCGGTACGGCAGCGCACAGACACGAGCACCGGCCGCCGGATGCCCCGCATCGGTTCAAAGCAATCCCGCGTAGCTTTTCCTGTCCGCGGCATAGCAGGCGCACGCCGTTGCTTCGAGTCCTGGACGATCGAGCACGTTGAGGGTTCCGCGGTTGTACTCGATCAACCCACTGCGCTGCAGCGAACCGGCGGCCTCGGTGATGCCGACACGGCGCACGCCCAGCATGTAGGCGAGAAACTCATGCGTGACGTGGAAACTGTCGGCATGGGCGCGGTCCTGGCTCATCAGGAGCCAACGCGCGAGGCGCGGGCCGATCTGGTGAAAACGCAGGCAGGCAGCCGACGCGGCCAGCTGCGACATCGAGACCTGGATGTAGCGATCCAGCACTCGCTGCAGTGGCGCGTTGCGTGCAAGTTCGCGCTGGAAGTCGGCAGCGGTGATGCGCCAGGCCGCGCCTGCGCCTTGCACCAGCGCGCGCAAGGGCGCGATCTCCACGCCGAGGGCCAGGTTCGAGCCCAACATCCCTTCGCGACCCACCATGCCCACTTCCAGTCCGGGATGCTCGTCGATCTGCGCAACCAGCGAGATGAAGCCGTCGACGGGAAAGTAGACGTGAAGGGTTGCAGCGCCCGGCTCGTGGATCACTTCGGCCAGGATCAGATGGATCGGTTCGCAGACGTCCAGCAGCCGCTGGCGGTCATTGCGCGGGAGCAGTTCGATGAGGTGGTTCTCGATCGCGGCCAAGAAAAATGCTCCGTGTGAGTGGTACGAGCCACTCTGCGCGCAAATGTCCGGTGCGACTGTCTGCCAGCGCACAGACTTGAAAGCGACAGTGTCCTATAAATGATGTTTGAACGGCACCAGCCGAAGAAGGGCCCCCATGCAAAACATCACCCAACCCTTCGTCAACCTTTCCACCGCGAATGCGGAACTCATCATGCGCTTTTCGCAGTCGCAGGAAATGGTCGACCTGGTCAACACCCAATACTGTTCGTTTAGACTATGAAGGACCTGAAACGGCGCGGTATGTGGGAGTCGGCTGGTTTGGGTCGGGGTCCGGGAGGGCCGATGATCTCGGGAGTGCAATCCGTGGGCACGCGCGTCGGCGCGTGGTGGTCGAATGATGCGTAAGGCGAGTGACGCCGCTTGACCATCCGCGGCGAGCGCTTGTTCAGCGTGCGCGTGGCGCGGATCCGGGCGCTGGCTTCGAGCAGTTCATTGAACCATCGG
>NZ_JBFUHO010000093.1:0-24810 GCF_056402355.1 Variovorax sp. P4_B11 | reverse complement strand
CGGGTGAGCTTTTCGAGAATTGAATCGGCTGTCGCCGTCCAGGTGAAGGGCTTGCAGGTCTCGTTGTATTGGCTGACGAACGTGTTGATCTTGTTCGTCAGTTCCTTGACGCTTCTGAACGAGCCACGGCGGATGGCCTTGTCGGTGATGATCGCGAAGAATCGCTCGACCTGATTGAGCCAGCTTGAGTAGGTCGGCACGAAGTGCATGTGCCAACGAGGTCTCTGCGCGAGCCAGGCACGCACCTTCCGGGCGAATCTTCCCGCTGTGTTCGTCTTCGAGCTCGCCAGCGTCTACAGATGGGCGCCCTCATCACCGCGATGCAGGTTCTCGAAGACAGCTTCTGAGACCTCCGAGCGCCGACGCCCGCCCGACGCCCAGGCAAAGAGGAGGAGGGCGCGGTCGCGCTTTCCCTTGAGCGAGTCGTCGCAGGTCTCCAGCACCGCCTCCAGCGGCTCCTTGGTCAGCGCACGCTGCTTGTGGGGCAGGGCGTTGCGCTTCGCGTAGGCTTTCTTGTTTTGCTGAGCAGCGCCTTGACCGCGGCATCGGAACACGGATTGGACTGCTTGGACAAGTGATGCGCCATCGAGAGCACCGAGATCCGGTGCATCAGTGTGTTCAGGGCCGGCGCCCCGAGCTTGCCCTTGAAGCCGGCCTCGACCAGGGCTTCATCGATCGCGGGCGGCAGCTGGTGCTCGAGGCCCGCCTTTGGTCGAGCGCTCGGCGTGGTCAACCTGAACAAAACCTGACGCCGCGCTGCAGCAGGTCTACCCCGATAGTTCCCCTATCACTTTTCGCTTTTGCGTCTAAGCTTAAATTGGCCGCAGTTCCCTCCGTAGAACAGATAGGAAGATTCAATGCTCGCCGATGGTCGCGCTGATTTTGACTATCGAGAATGGGAAGTACGCGTGGAGGTCACAAGTGCCGGAGAGGCGTTTTCAGGACATGCGGATCTGCACTGGAAAGGACAGCACAAATGTCGCTTGGTATTGTCCACTTCGCGCCTCGATGAGACCGCCGCAAAACTCGCCCTGCGCACCAAAGCCCGCGACTTCATTGACGACTGGACGTCCCGCAACCACATCGGCGATTCGGGCTTTTCGGAACTGTAGCCGTCCGTTGCTTTCAGGCGGAATCCGATCACCAGAACCTCCACCAAGGCCCTTTGCTTGGAGGGAAGTCCTCAAGCGAGGCGGCCATCGTCGTCGCCATGCGAAAACGGCGGCGAGCCTCTTCTTCGCAGGCCAGGGCGGCTGCTCGCGCTTGGCCATCGCCATGTATCGCCCGTGAGCGGTGTTCTAGAGCTCGTTTAAACAACTCGTCGTCGCAGAGGTTGCCTAGATCGGTCATCTCTAAATTTTGCCGTGTGACATCCAGCAGCGGGAAGAGCCTCTTCATCGCTTCATCCGTAGACCGGGAGAATGTCACCGAATGCCTGGGATGGAAGCGGCCCTCCTTGCCTCCCTTGGCGTTCAAGCGCACAGTCGCGCAGTGAACCGAACCGACGTCATGCTTGCCGTGGTCGAGATGGCCAGGGTAGGGGGTGCGTTGCCTGCGACGGAGGCGATTTCGTACATCGCGGCCTTTATCGACCGCTTGGACAAGGCGAGCGAAAGCTACCAAACCGATCTCGAGGTGCTGCTGAGCATCGGAGCGACGATTTGGACGCTGGAAGTCGAGGCGGCCAGGCGGACATGAAAAGCCCCGCGATCAGCGAGGTGCTGAACGTCGGGGTCACACAGCCATAACAAACAGGGCGTACCCTTGGTAAAGATGGTCCGCTGGCGCTGGTAGAGGCGCTTCGGCAACCCGCTCACTGAGAGTGGAGCCTCGATGCCGGCGGCCCGTCGCGACACTCCGCCTGGCGCCCGGTCCAACGCGCGGCGCCAGCAGGATCTCGATGGGGTTGGTGCCGCGTCAGCATTCGTCCGGGGGCAAGTCGCAGCTCAGGGGCATCAGCAAACGGGGCGACAAGTACCTTCGAACCCTGCTGGTCCACGGCGCGCGGTCGGTGCTGCGCTACGCAGTCGGTAAGACCGATGTGCAGACTCGATGGTTGCAGGACCTGAGGGCGCGACGCGGCTACAACCGCGCGGCCGTGGCGCTGGCCAACAAGAATGCGCGGGTGATCCAGGCACTGCTGAGTAGCGACACGCCTTACCGGCCGAGCGCCGCGGCGCATTGAGCGAGCGGCTCAATCGGTCAGCACCGCACTACGTTTGAGGGGGGAACGACAACCCAGCACTGGTTTGCGAAGCTTTTGGAAGTGATGACAAAACTGGTTGGACCAACGCTCACAAGCCTGCTTTTTGTGCCGGCTGCGCCTTCGCGCTCAAGCCGTCAATTTACTGAGGACAGGGCGTGCGGATCTCATCGAGGCCTCCCTCTGCCGCGAAGCCTCCAGTCGAAACAGGCCCAACTCGAAGTCGGTGAAGCCGTGCGTGTCAACGGCGAGTTGGGAAGCCTCGATCCATTCCTGTCGAATAACCCCTTCTATGGCGGGACCGGCCTGGCGCTGCGCACCATCACTCTGTGCACCGAAAACGAGTCGAGGCAGAGGCGCTGACGCTGCCCGCGCTGAGCGCTCACCGCAGTGCCGATGCACTGATGTCCATGCGATAGCGATACACGCGCGCGTCGATCAGTTCACCGTACTTCTGCGCCGGCACTTCCAGGTGGGCAATGACGCGCTGGACGGCGGCCTCGCTGGTGCACTCGATAATCACGTAGCAGTCCTGGCCGCCCACGTAGCTGGCATCCGCCGTCACGGGCCTGGAGAGATTCGCATCGGCCTCGACGAAGTGGACGGACGCCGTGCCTGGCTTGTCCAGCACGTCCAGGATGCCCTCGAGCGCCGGCATCATGGTCGGATCCCCCGACGGCCGCAGCCGCACGAGCGCAAGCGCAATACCTCGCGCGACCCCTTCGCTGCGCACTAGGCGCCCCACGACGCGGGTCGGCTCGATGAATCGAGAGATGTGGTGCTTGGACCATTCGGTCTGGTTCGCCAGGGCCGCACGGTAAGCTGCGCCGTCGAGCACATCGAACTCCGTGGTGCTGTAGATCTGCAGGTAGCGGGTCGGCGCGCCGACGGATTCGTACCGTCTCGCCTCGATGAAGCCCGGGATCGCCACCCGCTCGGCCAGATGTTCACGGTCGAACCACTCATTGAAGTCGGCCTCTTCCTCGGGCAGCACTTCCATCGATGAGATCAGGATTCCTTTTCCAGCGAAGACCATTTGGTTTCTCTTTCGGATGATGTGGGTTGGCAGCGCGGATCAGTCGATCCGGATGTTCGATTCGGCGATGACCTTCTCCCACTTGAGGCGGTCCCGCGTGATGGTCTCGGCCAGTTTCCTGGGCGAGCCGCCTTCGAGTTCCATGCCCATGTCAATCAACTTCTTCTTCACGTCCGGCTCCTGCAGGATGTCGTTCACGTTCTTGTTCAGCAGCGCGATGACGGGATCGGGGGTGTGCGCGGGTGCCAGCAGCGCAAACCAGTGCAGCAGTTCGAAATTGGCGAAGCCCCTGGTCTGCGAGACGGGCGGCAGGCCGGGGTAGGCGGGCGAGCTCTTCGCGGTGGTGACCGCGATCGCCTTCAGCTTTCCGGCCTTGGCCATCGGCATCGACTCCGGACCGATGGCCATCATCACCGCCACCTGGCCCGACATCAGGTCCTGAAGCGCGGGCGCGCCACCCTTGTAGGGCACATGCGTCATGTCGACCGACGCCACGCGCTTGTACAGCTCCATGCCCAGGTGGCTGGGGTTGCCGGCGCCGCTGGAAGCGTAGTTGACCGGTGTGGGCGAAGAGCGCGCAAACGCCGTGAGTTCGTCGATCGAATTGACCGGCAGCGAAGGATGGACCATCACGACGCTGGGAAGGGTCACGGCCATCACGATCGGCGCGAGATCCTTTTCGGGGTCGTATGCGAGCCGTCCCTTGTAAAGGGTGGGATTGACCGAAAGTCCCGCGGTGGAGGCCAGCAGGAGGGTGTAGCCGTCCGGTCTGGCCTTGGCGACGAAGCTGGCCCCGATCTGTTCGGTGGCGCCCGGCTTGTTGTCCACCAGCACCGGCTGCCTGAGCCGCTGTGAAAGCTGTTGCCCGATCAGCCGCGCCACCGTATCGGATGCGCCGCCGGGCGGGTACGGAACCACGAGGCGGATGGGCTTGTCGGGGTAGTCCGCCGCGGACGCAAGGCCGGTCATCACCAGCGAGAGGGCACACACCACACGAGTCAATGAGATCTTCATATGCATCCAGTCAAAAGAACGAAGACTCATCGTATGGACTTGCCCCATTGCGAGATAGCGAGAAATTCGCATCACGCAGCATGACGAGAATCTATCAAGTCGAGGCGTCGCGCACGGCAATCAACGCAGTCATTGCGGCGTGATCTTTGCGGCCTTCACGAGGCGTGCGTAGTTGTCCGCATCCTTGCGGATGAACTCGCCGAAGGCATCGGGCGAGTCCCCGACTGGAATGAGCGAGGTCTCCTCGAGTTGCCTTCGCAACTCGCCGCGCAATGCGTTCTTGATCGCCGTGTTGATCCGGTCGATCACGGCACGGGGCGTGCCGGCCGGCGCGGCGATGCCGGTCCAGGTGACGACTTCGAACGCGGGCAACCCCGCCTCCTTCATCGTGGGGACGTCCGGAAGCAGCGGCGAGCGCTGGCTGCTGGTGATGGCCAGCGCGCGCAGCTTGCCGCTTCGGGCGTAAGGCAGGGCAGTCGGCGAGGTGTCGAACAGCATGTCGATCTGCCCGCCCATCAGATCCACAAGAGCCGGGGCGCCGCCCTTGTACGGAACATGCAGCAGATCGACTCCTGCCTGCTGCATGAATATCTCGGTGGAGAAGTGCTGGGCGGAACCGACGCTGGCGCTGCCGAAGCTCAACTTTCCCGGACGCGCCTTGGCCATCGCGATCAGTTCCTTGACGCTGTGGGCCGGCGACTGGGGGCCCACGACCAGGATGTTGGGCTGATCGACGATCCGCATGATGGGCGCGAAGGCCCGCAGCGGATCGAAGGGCGGACTGGCATACAGGAACTGGTTGGCGGCGAAGACACCGGCGCTGCCGACGAGCAGCGTATAGCCGTCCGGCGGCGCCTTGGCGACATAGGCCGCACCGACGTTGCCGGAGGCGCCCGGCTTGTTGTCGACCACGAAGGGCTGTTGCAGGGCGTCCTGCAGGCTCTTGCCGACCAGGCGCGCGACCAGATCCACGCTGCCGCCCGGCGGAAACGGAACGATCAGGCGCACCGGCTTGACCGGGTAGTCCTGGGCGACTGCGCACTGGACGACGGCCGCCAGCAGCACGGCGAGCAGCTTGCTAAGCACGGCAGTGCTCCGGCGACGGGGCGCGAGACGGATGCAGCGCGGCGCTGACGCGGGACGCGATGTCCAGCAGTGCGTGGTCGTCGCCCGCACGCCCGACCAGTTGCAGCCCGATGGGCCGCTCGTCACCGTCCTGATCCGCGGGCAGCGCGATGCCGCACAGCGCGAGCAAGTTGATCGGGCGGGTGAAGTGGACCGGCGCCAGGTCGTGGTCGATATCCTCGAGTCGCGGTGCGGTCATGGCCGTGGTGGGCATGGCGATGGCGGACAACCCGAGGTGGTCCATCTCGTCGGCGAAGGCCAACTGCCAGCGCGCCGCGGTGGCCTGGGCCTGCAGGTATTGCACCGCGGTGGTCGCCCGCGCGGCGATGAGCCGGGGCCGCACCGACGGGTCCATCGGCGCGTCGGGGTCGTCGAGGAGGCGGTCGTTCACCCAGGCGCCCTCGGCGATCATGATGGCGTTGGTGGGTTCCTTGAACGCCGCCAGCGGCGCCGGGAAGCGGAACGGCACCAGGCTGAGGCCCGCCTCTTCGAGCCGTTGCAGGCTCTGCGCGTGGCTTCGCGCGACCGCCGGCGCGAGGGGCGCGAGTTCATCCGCTTCGAGGACGCCGATCCGCCGGCGGGCGTCGGGGCTCGCAGCGGGCGCGCCGACAAGCGCCTCGAAGCACAGCCGGGCATCCTGCACCGACGACGCGAGCAGGCCCAGGCTGTCCAGGCTGTCGCTGAGCGGGTAGACGCCGCCGCGCGGCAGCGCATCGATGGTCGGCTTGAAGCCCACGATGCCGCAGAACGCAGCGGGCACGCGAACCGAGCCGCCGGTGTCGGAGCCGATCGCCCACGGCACCAGGTGGGCCGCCACGGCCACCGCAGAGCCGCTGCTGGAGCCGCCGGGCGCCAGGGTGTCGGTGGCGCGGCCGGCCGGATTGCGCGGTGTGTCCATGTGCGAATTGGTGCCCCAGGCGCCCAGCGCGAGCTGCACCATATGGGTCTTGCCGACGATGACACCGCCGGCGTCGACGATGCGCCGGACGATATCCGCGTCCTGCCGGGCGATGTTGTCCGCGAGCAGTGGCGAGCCGGCTGTCGTCGGCTTGCCCTCGATGTTCACGAGGTCCTTCAGCGCCACCGGGATGCCGTGCAGCGGGCCGCGGTCGCGGCCGGCGCGAAGCTCCTGGTCGGCCAGGGCCGCCGCAGCCAGGGCCTCCTCCTCGTAGACCGCCAGGAAGCTCTTGAAGTGACCGTCGTGCGCCGCGATGCGGCGCAGGCACTCGCGCGTGAGCGCGACCGAGGTCGTGGCGCCGCTTCGCAAGTCGCGCGCGAGCTGCGCGATGGCAGCGAAGGCAGGCGGTCGGGTGGTCGGGTCGGGGTTCGTCATGTGGCTGCTTTCTGAAGAAAAAGTTGGGTGCCCAGGATCTGGGGGTAGGTCTCGCCTGCGCGCAGCCGTGCCAGCGTCTGCTGCTCGGCCTGCTGCAAGCTGATCGCGCGGTCGGCCAGGGCCCGCGCCGCGTCGGGCGCCATCACCAGGATGCCGTTTTCATCGGCCAGCACGGCGTCTCCGGGATGTACGCGCACGCCGCCGCAGTCCACCGGCAGGCAGAAGCTGCCCGTGCGTCCGCCGGAGCGGGTGGTGCGGGCGCTCAGGCCGCGCGCCCACACCGGCACGCCGAGCTCGCGCAGCTCCTCGATGTCGGTGATGCAGCCGTCGACCACCACGCCCGCGACACCGCGCAGCCGCGCGGCCAGCACGCTGGCGCCGCCGATGCAGGCGATCGTCTCGTCGCCTGCGCGGTCGACGAACAGGAAGTCGCCGGCACGGAGCCGTCCCAGCGCGTGATGCAGGATGGATCCGTCGGCGCCTTCGCAGCGCACGGTGACGGCGGTGCCGGCGCTGCGCGCCACGGCCGCCATGGCCCGGATGCGGCCATGCAGGAAGCCGCTTTCGTGAAAATGGCCGATGGTGGCCGGTTCGGCCTCCTTCAGCAGGGACAGCAGCTGCGGCGCGCAGGGCGGCGGCAACTCTCCGAGTTGGATGCCAGTCATTTGGGATATCGTCGTTGTCGAATGATGGCCATCGTAAGTAGAGGCCCGCGCCACGGATACTGATCAATTCTCAAGATGGTTAATACAGGTTCCTTATCAACCCGGTTCACCCTGCACCAGTTGCAGGCCTTCGTGTGGACCGCGCGCCTGGGCACGGTGCATGCGGCGGCCCGGCACCTGCACCTGACCCAGCCCGCGATCTCGCACCGCATCCGCGACCTGGAGGAAGAGCTGGGTGTCCAGCTCTTCGAGCGCCAGAACCAGCGCCTGCAGGTGACGGAGCTGGGGCGCAACGTGCTGGTGTACGCCGAGCGCGTGCTGGCGT
Organism: Variovorax sp. P4_B11; assembly: GCF_056402355.1. Taxonomy (NCBI): domain Bacteria; kingdom Pseudomonadati; phylum Pseudomonadota; class Betaproteobacteria; order Burkholderiales; family Comamonadaceae; genus Variovorax; species Variovorax sp. P4_B11. Next base: position 17,109 of record NZ_JBFUHO010000093.1, on the reverse strand, counting down.
CGGCGCAGGAGATGGCGCGGCTCGACCTGCGGCGCACCATCACCGGCCTGGTGCGCATGGGGGTGGACGAGTCCTGCGCCACCATCGGCATGCCGCAGATCCTCAAGGACATCAAGGACGGCTACCCGGCGCTTCGTGTCGACCTGACGGTGGGCGGCGGCGCCCAGCTGCTGCAGAAGATCAACAACCACGAGCTCGACATCGCGCTGCACACCGGGCAAAGCAGCCAGCCCGACGTGACCAGCCAGTTCATCGGACTGACCCAGCACCAGTGGGTGGCGGTGCACGACCTGATGGTGGCCGACGAAGACTTCGTGCCGGCCCATGCGCTGAACCATCGCATCGTCTGCAATGCGCCGCCGTCGACGCTGCATGAATCGGCGTCGCGCTGGCTGGCCTCCGACGGCTATGCCTTTGAAGAGTACAGCAGCTGCAATTCGCTGTCGCTCATGGTGGCGCTGGTCGCCTCGGGCCACGCGATCGCTATGCTGCCCGCATCGATCACGCGCCGCCACGTCGCCGAAAAATCCCTGCGGGTCTTGCGCGCCAAGCCAGCCGTGCCGCACGTGCCCTACTACTTCTCGTACCTGGCGCATCACCGCAGCGAGACGACGGCGAGGATCCTGGATATTGCGCTGCGCAACCTCAAGGAGGCGGGTTTCTTCCAAGCCGGCGATGTGGCTAAAGGTGGCGATGAACGTGATTGAGGATCGACCTTGTGCGCCGAGGGTCCTCCTCCGTCATCTACGGCCTAGAGCCCGTGTTTCGCAATCTGTCACTGCGGCATCGAAGAGAGCCATCCTCTGCGGTACACATGTTGGGGGTGAGTAGGCCGGGGGAGTTGCACCCCCAAGCCCTTCGCAGAACCGGACGTGAGCCTCTCGACTCATCCGGCTCCCGTCATCCAGCATTCGGTATGCATGGCGTTGTCACATTGACGGTGAGTGGTCGCAACATCGGCAGGCGGCGTTGCGATTCAGAAGGCGGCAGACGGATTCTGGGTGAGGGCCGTGAAAAAGGCGCCAGGCGTCGAAGCGCGCAGTCAGTTGCTTGCGATAGAGCGATGGGCGCAACAGGTGACGCTAGAGCGCAAAGTGCTGGCGGATGGGACGGAAAGTCGAGAAAAGCCTCGGTGCGCTCAGGCCTGCGAAAGCCACGCATGCCCCGCTCGCGCTCACGGGGGGTCTGATGGCTGTCTTCGGCGCGGTTGTTCACGCGGGCGCAGGCCTTCACGAACACGTGCCGCACGTTCGCAAGCCGTGGGATCTCGGCTTGCGCGGCCGGATAGCTACGCAGTCGGTCGGTGACGATCTTGCGGGGAGCCTCCGGGCAAGCCGCGAGCACGCGCTCGAAGGAGCGTGCGCTGGATAGCAACCAGGAGAGCTTTCGATTTGGTGGGGTGCGCACGGTACGCCCGTCGAAAGCGAACAGCAATCCCAAGCAAATCAAGGACTTGCCCCCACCACCCGACACTGGCACCACTTCCTTTGCCCAGCGATTCCCCGCATGGCGGCTCCGCGGCCTGCGCAGCGCCCTCCTGGTAAACGGCGCGCTCCATTTGCACGTACGCAAGGGAAAAGAGCGTGCGAACTACTCAACCTCCTCGTGGAGATTTCGCTCGAACCTGTCTAGCAGCGTGTGCATCGTGGCGCGGGTCGTAGCAAACGCGGTGGATGCCGCGCGGCAGGCCATGTCCGCCTCGTAGGCGGCGCGCGTCTCGAACACGCATTCCCAACGCACATCCGGGCCTGGGCCCTCCAGCTTCCTGAAGATCCGGCCCGCCTGAAGGCCGAGCCGCACGCGCACCTCGCTCGCGTGCCTGCGCTGCGCGAGCACCGCCTCGACCTGCCCGGGTCGGGCGTAGTAGTTGGTGATCTCGACAACCATGTTCGTTGCTCCTCGTGGCAGTGACGCGATGCGATGGATCTTGACGCGTCGCGCGCATCAGGTTCCCCCGCTTGACAATCACATTATTTGATCACAAGATGTGATCACATTGCAATTCTCTGCAGAAGGCCTGCAGAGATCCAATTTCAACGAGCAAGGAGATCCTTCGATGCCGACGATCCAGTCCATGGACACGCTGCTGGTCCAGCTGCCCACCCGGCGAGAACACAAATGGACCGGCCTGACCGAATCCATCGGCCGCTACCTTCTGACGCGTGTCGTCGACAGCGACGGCCGCGTGGGCTGGGGCGAAGCGCCGGCGCTGAAGGACTGGGGCGGCGAGTTCGGCCGCTACTTCGGCGAGTCCACCTCGATCGCCAGGGCGGTGATCGAGAAGTACCTCGCGCCGTCCTTGATCGGCGTCGAGCTCGGCAACTTCGCCGAGATGCATGCCCGCATGGATGCCGTGATCCGCGGCTATCCGTATGCCAAGGCGGCGGTCGAGTTCGCCGCCTACGACGTCACCGGCCGCTGGCTGGGGCTGCCGGTGCACATGCTGCTGGGCGGCAAGGTGCGTTCGCGCATCATGGTGACCCACTCGATCGGACTGATCCCGATCGCCGAGGCGGAGAAGGAAGTCGCGCAGGTTGCGGCCGAAGGCATCAAGACGATCAAGATCAAGATCGGCGTCGACCCCCGGCGCGACATCGACATGGTCCGCACCATCCGGGCCGCCGTGGGCGACGAGGTGGAACTGTGCGTCGACGCCAATGAGGGCTATCGCACGCCGGGCGAGGCCATCACCACGGTGCGCGCGATGGAGCCGTACCGGCTCAAGTACGTGGAGCAGCCGGTGATGGGTATCGAGCGCATCGCCGAAGTCGCGCGCGCCATCGATCAGCCGGTGATGGCCGACGAGTCGGCCTGGAACGCCCACGATGTGATCCAGATCAGCGAGCGGCGGGCGGCGCAGATCGTCTCGATCTACAGCACCAAGCCCGGCGGGCTCTACAAGGCGATGGAGGTCGCGGCGGTGTGTCGCGCGGCCGGCATCATCTGCAACGTCAACGGCTCGGTCGAGACCGGCGTCGGCAACCTGGCCAACATCCACCTGGCCGCCGCCGCACCCGCGGCCACCTTGTCCTGCGTGGTGCCAGTCTCGACCCCGGCCGAATGGCAGAACGGCCAGGTCGGCGGCATCTACTACCGGGACGACCTGATCACCGCCCCCATGAAGCTGGTCGACGGCGGCATCGAGGTGCCGACTGCGCCCGGCATGGGCATCGACGTCGATCTCGCCAAGATCGAGAAGTACACGGTGCACGACTGAGCGTCGCACTCCGCAGTCAACATCCATCCACGGAAGGTTCCAAGCATGCGCAAAGCAATCATCGAGCGCCAGGTCAGGGCGATCGCCGAACACAAGCTCGACGCCATGGTGTCGTGTTCCCCTGAAAACTACGCCTATGCGACCGGCTTCGTCGTGCCGTCGCAACCGCTGATCCGGCATCGCCATGCGATGGCCGTCGTCACGGCCGACGGGCGCACCGAGCTGTTCTCGGTCGACATGGAGGCCAGCACGGTCAAGCGCCGCGCCCCCGATGTGCCGACCCGCATCTGGGCCGAGTTCACCGACGACGCGATGGTGGTGCTGGCCGACCAGCTGCGCCAGCTCGGCCTGGGCCAGGGCCGCATCGGCATCGAGATGGACTACCTGCCGGCGGGCGACTTCGCGCGCCTGCAGAAGGCGCTGCCCGAGGCCCGCTTCGAGCATTGCGAGCAGATCCTCGCGCGGCTGCGCCAGATCAAGACGCCCGACGAGATCGCGTTGCTGCGCCGGCTCTCGCGCATCGCCGACCAGGCCATCACGGACGCACTGGCCTCGGTCAAGGCGGGCGACTCGGAGATGGACATCGCCGGCCACTTGACGCGCAACGTCTACGCGCTGGGCGCCGAGCACTTCAAGCTGATGATCATCGCCACCGGCGAGCGCAGCGTGCTGCCCAACGTGGGACCGAGCGAGCGCAGGCTCATGCCGCGCGACGTCTGCAGGGTCGAGATCTTCTCGGTGATCGACGGCTACCAGGCCGGCGTCTGCCGCACCGCGGTCGTGCACGAGGCCCCCCCCAAGGCCGAGGCCATCTGGCAGCACCTGGTCGACTGCAAGTACCGCATCATGGAGATGGTCAAACCCGGTGCCAGCTGCCGCGCCATCTACGACGCCTTCATCGCCAAGCTGGCCGAGCTGGACCTGCCGCCGATCTCCTTCGTCGGCCACGGCATCGGACTGCACCTGCACGAAGACCCCTATCTCGGCAAGACGCCGGTGCTGGGCCGGCCGGGCGGCGACGCCCTGATCGAGGCGGGCATGGTGCTCGGCTTCGAGCCGTTGTGCTATGAAACGGGCCACGGCTTCGGCATGCAGAACAAGGACATGCTGCTGGTCACGGCCGACGGCTGCGAGCTGCTCTCGGACTACGCCGACACCGACCGCTTGCTGGTCGTCAAGGGCTGAGTATCGACGCCACCCTCCAATATTCCGAAAGACATCTGCCATGCGTACGCTCATCGAGCACCTTGAATTCGCGTTCCTCGTCGATGCCAACGACGCGGTGGTGCGCGACGCCAGCATCCTGGTCGTCGACGACCGTATCGCCGACATCGGACCGGCCGCCGAGCTCGCGGCGCGGCATCGCGGCGAGACCTTCGACCGCGTGCTGGACGGCCGCATGCTCGGCATCTGCCCGGGGTTCGTCGACAGCCACGTGCATCTGTCGGAGACGCTGTCGCGCGCGGTGTTCCCCGACAACCTCAATACCCGGGCCTGGGTCTTCCACTGGGCCAAGCCTTTCTATGCCCACATCACCGAGGAAGACGAGTACTGGGGCGCATTGCTCGGCATCACCGAGATGCTGCGCAACGGCACGACCTGCTTCATCGACATGGGCTCGCAGTACGACCCCGGCATCACCGTCAGGGCCATGGAGAAGACCGGCATCCGCGGCGTGACCGGCCGCCACGCGGCGGACAACCCGCCACCGGAGCTGCCGCGCGGCTGGACCGAGGAGATGGCGCGCCATCACTTCTTCCCGAGCGCGGAAGCCGCGCTCGCGGAACTCGAGGCCTGCGTGCGCAAGTACGACGGCGCCCTCGACGGCCGGGTGCGCTGCTGGGTCAACATCGAGGGCAAGGAGCCGTGCACACTGGAGCTGCACGTCGGCGCGCAGAAGCTCGCCGAGCGCCTTGGCGTCGGCACCACCTACCACCTGGCGACCTCGATCGAGGAGGCGAAGGTCTGCGAGGAAAAGTACGGCTGCTGGCCGATCACGCGGATCGACCGCGCGGGCGGCATCGGCGCCAACCTGGTGATCGCGCACGGCGCCGCGGTGAGCGACGACGAGGTGGCGCTGCTGGCCCGCCGCGGGGCCAAGGTGGCGTTCTGCCCTTGCTCGTCGTTCAAGCTAGGCAAGGGCGCGACCGCGATCGGCAAGTATCCCGAGATGGTGGCGGCGGGCGTGACGGTCGGGCTCGGCACCGACGGCGTGTCGGCGGCGGGCAACATGAACCTGATGCGGCAGATGCTGATCGTTGCCGGGATGTTCAAGGACGCGCGCATGAAACCCGACATCTTCACCGCGCGGCAGGCGCTCAGGGCGGCCACCATCGACGGCGCCAAGGCGGCGATGTGGGACCACGACATCGGCTCGCTCGAGATCGGCAAGAAGGCCGACTTCATCCTGTTCGACCTCGACCATATCGAATGGACGCCGTTCCACGATCCGCTGCAGGCGCTGGTCTTCTCGGCCTCGACGGCGTCGATCTCGCAGACCTGGGTCGACGGCAGGACGCTCTACAGCGAAGGCAAGGTGCACGGCGTGGACGAGCCCGCGCTGCGCCGCAAGGCCAGGGAACTGGCAGCCGCGGCGGTCGAGCGCGCGGGCCTGCACGACGAGAACGTCGAGACCACCACCACCCTGTACGACAACGGGAATTAGGAAACACCCGCCGAAGCGCCTGCGCCGCCCCGAGTCGCTGCCAGAGGCAGCGACTCTTCGGTTCCGTCCAAGCCTGCGCAGGCAGGCTTGGAGCCGCGGACCTCAGCCCCCTCAAGGGGGGCGATACCAGCGGCCCGGCAAAGCCGGTTCCGCGGTATCCCTGGCATTGCGCTGCGCCGGTTTCATGCGTCGTGCTGGCTCACGCGATCGCGTGGTGGAGCGCGGGCTCTTTCGGCCCGATCGCGGCCGCTCAGGCCAGGCTTCGTTCGTAGACGCTGCGCAGCGAGTTCTCGATCGCCCGCTGCGCCAGGTCGCGCGCGATGAAGACGATCCAGCCGGGCCGCGCCGATGCGTCCGGCCACGCCGGCAGGCGCTCGATCGGATAGAACACATGCTGCACCCCCTGCACGACCACCGGACGCTCGTCGTCGCTGACCGCCAGCAGCCCCTTCACGCGCAGGATCGAGTCGCCGCGGCTTGCCAGAAGCAGCTCCAGCCACTCGACGAAGGCGCTCCATTCGACCGGCTGCTGAAGTTGCACCGTGAAGGTCTTGATCGCCTCGTCGTGTCCGTGCGCATGGGGAATCGCGGGCCCTTGCCGGTCGTCGGCGAGCGGCGCGAGTGGCACCGGTATCGGACGTCCCCACGGCGCGTCGGCTTCCTCGAGTAGCTCGGCAGCGGGTAATTGCGGCTGGCGCGACACCCGCAGGTTGGCCGAGGGATTCATCGCGCCGAGCTTGTCGATCAGCGCGGCGCATCCGGATTCGTCGACCAGATCGGCCTTGGTCAGGATCAGCCGGTCGGCGCTGGCCAGCTGCTGCCTGGCTTCGCGATGGCGGCCCAGGGTCTGCTCGCCATTGACCGCATCCACCGTGGTGATCACCTGGCCGAGCCGGAACCAGGGCACCAGGCTCTGTTCGCTCAGGATGGCCTGCATGATCGGCGCCGGGTCGGCCAGCCCCGTGGTCTCGACGACGACGCGGGCGAAGGCCGGGATCTCGCCGGCCCGCATCAGCGCATGGAGCTCGGCCAGCGTCGACACCAGGTCGTCGCGCACCGAGCAGCACAGGCAGCCCGAACTCAGCAGCACCACGTCCTCGGCGACTTCGCGCACCAGCAGGTGGTCCAGCCCGACCTCGCCGAATTCATTGATGACCACCGCGGTGTCGGCCAGATGCGCGTCGGCCAGCAGGTGGCGCAGCAGGGTGGTCTTGCCGCTGCCGAGGAAGCCGGTCAGCACGTGGATCGGCACGCGGCCGTCGGCCTTGAGCTCGGGGCGGCTCATCGTCAGGCGACCTCGAAGATGGCGTCCACCTCGACCGCGACGTTGCGCGGCAGCGAGTTGCAGCCGACCGCGGCGCGTGCATGCCGGCCGGCATCGCCGAACACCTCGACCATCAGGTCGGAGGCGCCGTTGATCACCTTCGGGTGTTCGCCGAACTCGGGCGTGGCATTGACGAAGCCGCCGAGGCGCACGCAGCCGACCACGCCGTCGAGGCTGCCGCCCAGGGCGGTGCGCAGCTGGGCCAGGATGTTGATCCCGCACAGCCGCGCCGCCTTCTGCGCGTCTTCGATCGAGACCTCCTTGCCGACCTTGCCGACGTACTGGTCGCGGCCGTCCGCGGTCGGAACCTGGCCGGCGATGTAGACGAAGGAGCCGCTCCTGCGCGCTGGCACGTAGTTCGCCGCGGGTGCGACCGCCTGGGGCAGCTGGATGCCGAGTTGTTCGAGGCGAGCGTCGTGTCCTTGTTGCGTCATGGGCTTCGGGTCTTTCTTGGTTGGGGAATGTCTCAGTTGCCGAAATAGAGATCGTCGAGCGGCGCGCTCAGCAGATCGGCGGCCTGCTGGGCGCCGAGCGCCGGCGCGAGCGACTGCGCCGTGTTGCGGATGTCGCGCAGCACGCCGCGCCTGGCGATCGCGGGCTTCTTCGCCTGCAGGCCTTCGAGGATCTCGACGTGCGCGGAGGCATCCCAGGGCATGTCGGGCGACAGCAGCGACAGGTACATGGTCGGCCCGAACTGCAACCACAGAGACTCGATCAGCGGCATGAACACTTCGGTCCCGGCGGCCTCGTACAGCGTGAAGTGAAAGCGCTGGTTCGACGAGAGGCAACCGATCAGGTTGCGCCGGGCGATGGCCTCGAGCAGCTCGCCATTGATGGCGCTCAGGTTGGCCAGCAGCGCCGGCGTGCAATTGCGGCAGGCCATCTCCGCCGCCAGTCCCTCGATCAGTTCTCGCACCGCGAACAGCTCGTTGAGTTTTTTGGTCGTCAGGTGCGGCACGCGGACCGATCCGCTCGAGGTGTCCTCGAGCGCGTTGATCACCACCAGCCGCGTGAGCGCCTCGCGGATCGGCATCGGGCTGGTGCCGAAGCTGGTCGCCAGCTTGCGCAGGCTCATCACCTGGCCCGGCACGAAGGCACCCACCATCAGCCCGCGCCGCAGGCGCTGAAAGACTTCCTCGGGGACGCTGCCGCGCGTGCGCTTTGCGGGTTCTTCGGTGACCTCGGGCGGTTGGCGTTCGATCGTCTTTTGCATGGCTGTTTTCCCTGTGTTTGGTACTTTTCGAGAAGTTCGGGTTAACCCGGTTGTCGCTGATTATAGGCGTGATCACACTCTGTGATCAATAGGCAAGAAGGGCGATGACTGCGACGCGACGCAAACGCAGTGATCCACCCTAAGCCCGCCGAGCCGCGGCCGCAAGCGCTGTCTGTGTCCAGTCCACCACTCAACGATATGGCAGGTAATTCATGCGATTCCATCATTCGGGTAGTTCGATGACCTCCAGGCTGCGGACGGCTGCGCTGGCCGTGGCCCTTGCCTCGACTTCGACGGCTTGGGCCGCGGACGACGTCAACGTTCGTTTCAGCTGGAAACTGAAGGGCGAATACGCCCATCTCTATCTGGCGCAGGACAAGGGGCTGTACGCGGCGAAGGACCTGGCCGTGAAGATGGGCGAGGGCGCCGGCGCGCCGGCCGCGCTCGGCGCCCTGCTGCAGGGCCAGGAAGACGTGGTCGTCATGCCCGCGATCTTCGCGGTGTCGGCGATCCAGAAGGGCATGCCCGTCAAGATCATCGCGCTCTATCAGCCGAAGACGCCGGTGGTGCTGATCTCACAGCCCGACAAGCCGGTGCTGAAGCCGAAGGACCTCGAGGGCAAGACCGTGGCCCACTCGGTGGGCGAGACCGGCACCTCCTACCTGACGGTCTTCTGCGCCGTCAACCAGCTCGACTGCGGCAAGGTCAAGAAGGTGCAGATGGATGCCCAGTCGCGCGTGCCGCAGTTCCTGCAGAAGCAGGTCGACGTGGTCAGCGTCTACAAGAACAACGACCTCCCGATGATCGAGGCGCGGGTCGGCACCCGGTTCCCGGTGCTCGACCTGGCGCAGAACGGCCTGGCGATCCCGGGCCTGGCCGCGGTGTCGAGCAATGCCGTGATCGCCAGGAGGCCCGACGTGCTGAAACGCTACCTGGCAGCGGTCAACGAAGGCATCGATGCCACGCGCAAGGACCCGAAGGCGGCAGCCGCCGCGATCGCCAAGGCATGGCAGGGCGGGCCTTCGGCCGACGTGATCGAGGCGCAGGTGCGGGCCACGATGGAGGCCGTCGAGCAGCAGCCCGGCAAGCCGACCGGCTGGACCGACCCGAAGACCATCGCCCAGGCGCTCGAGCTGCTGAAGACCGACGAAGCCATCGGCACGCCGAAGCCGGTCGAGACCTTCTTCACCAACGACCTGCTGGCGCAGTGAGGCGAGGACACCATGACTGAACTCAAGCATCCCCGGATCGTCGCCATGCCCGCCGTTCGCACCGTGAAGAAGAAGCCGCCGCGCGTCAACCCGCTCGAGCGCTATGCGTCGCTGCTGCTGGCAGTAGCGATCCTCCTGATCTGGCAGTTCGCAGTGCCGTTGGCCGGCCTGTCGGAGTTCGTGCTGCCGACGCCGCTGGCCATCGCCAAGCGGATGGTGACCGACTTCAACCTGCTCGCCACCCATTCCTACATCACGCTGCTCGAGGTGCTCGGCGGCTTCCTGTCGGGCGTCATCGTGGGCATCCCGCTGGCGCTGGCGATCTTCTATTCGAAGGTCTTCGAGCGTGCCGTCTATCCATTGCTGGTCGCACTGCAGACGGTGCCGAAGATCGCGTTGGCGCCGCTGCTGGTGCTGTACCTCGGCTATGGCTGGGCGCCGAAGATCAGCCTGGCGTTCTTGATCTCGTTCTTCCCGATCGTGATCTCGACCGTGGTGGGGCTGCAGTCGCTCGACAAGGCGCTGGTCAACATGGTGCGCTCGATGGGCGCGAGCGAGTCGCAGACCTTCTTCAAGGTGCGACTGCCTGCCGCGCTGCCGAGCATCTTCGGCGGCCTCAAGGTGGCGATCTCGCTGGCCGTCATCGGCGCCATCATCGGCGAATACATCGCCGCCGAGCGCGGCCTCGGGTACCTGCAGCTGCAGGCGAACTCGCAGTTCGACACCACGCTCAACTTCGCGACCGTCGTCACCATCTCGCTGATCGGCGTGCTGCTCTATTTCGTCCTTGCGCTCGTCGAGAGCAAGGTGTCATTCCACCGTGAAAGCGCCAAATGATGAAGCACGCCATGAGCCGCAAGGAGGCGCCATGAGCAGCGCCGCCGCCGTCACCATCGAAGGGGTCTCCAAGTCGTACGAGGTGCGCTCGGGCGACGACGTGCTCGCGCTCGACCGCGTCGACCTCGACATCGCACCCGGCAGTTTCGTCGCCATCGTCGGCCCGAGCGGCTGCGGCAAGAGCACGCTGCTGTCGCTGCTGGCCGGCCTGACGCCGGTGTCCTCGGGTCGCCTGAGCATCGACAGCGACCTGGTGCTGAAGCCCCATCCCAAGGCTGGCGTGGTGTTCCAGTCGGACCTGCTGCTCTACTGGCGCAGCATCCTTGACAACATCCTGCTGCCGATCGAGATCAAGGGGCTGGACCGCAAGGCCTACGCCGACCGCGCGCGCGACCTGCTGGCGCAGGTCGGCCTCAAGGGCTTCGCCGACAAGTTCCCGTCCGAACTGTCGGGCGGCATGCGCCAGCGGGTGGCGATCTGCCGCGCGCTGATCCAGGAGCCCGGCCTGCTGCTGATGGACGAGCCCTTCGGTGCGCTCGACGCGCTGACCCGCGAGCAGATGATCATGGATCTGCAGACCATGTGGATGCGGCTGCGCAACACGGTGCTGTTCATCACCCATGGCATCGACGAGGCCGTGTTCCTGGCCGACCGCGTGATCGTGATGTCGCCGCGGCCCGGCCGGGTCGACCTCGACCTCACGATCGACATCCCGAGGCCGCGCCGCTGGAGCGGCATCCACGAGAACCCGGGCTTCCAGCACTTCGTGCGCCAGGTGCGCGAGATGTTCGAGGCCCAGGGCGTGCTCGTCGCCCATTGAGCAGACAGCGAGGCAGACATGAAGATATCCATACTGGGCGCGGGCGCCGGGGGCGCCGCCGCCGTGGCCGAGCTCACGCAGGCCGGCCATGAGGTCGTGCTGTGGAACCGTTCGGCCGAGACGCTGGCGCCGTTCCAGACGCTGGGCGGCGTGCGCTACGCCGGCGTGCTGGGCGAAGGCATTGCCCGGCCCCGGCTCATCACCGCCGACCTCGTCGAGGCCATCCGCGGCGCCGACGCGGCGGTGGTGACGCTGCCGACCTTTTCGCACGCACCGGTGGCGCGGGCCCTGGCCGGCGCCGGCTGGCCGGCCGATCGGCCGGTGGTGCTGAACCCGGGCCATACCGGCGGCGCGCTCGACTTCGCGCACGCCTATCGCAGCGTGCGCGCCGACCTGCCGCCGATCGCCGAGTTCTCGACGCTGACCTACGTCGCGCGCAAGTACCAGCCCGACAGCGTGACCGTGACCGGCCGTGCCAGGCAGGTGCGGGCGGCGGCGCTGCCCGGCGGCGCTGCGGCGTTGGAGGCGGCCTGCAGCCTGTTCCCGGGCGCGGCCCCGGTCGGCGACGTGCTGGCCTCGGCACTGGCCAATGCCAACCTGGTGCTGCATCCGCCCGGCGCCGTGCTGGCCGCGGCCTGGGTCGAGGCCACGCACGGCGACTTCACCTTCTATGTCCAGGCGATGACGCCCGGCGTGGCGCGCACCATGCGTGCGCTCGACGACGAGCGGCTCGCGGTGGCGGCGGCCTTCGGCCACCGGCTGCCCAACCTGGTCGAGGAGATGAAGCTGATCGGCACGGTCGAGCCGTCGGTCAGCGACACGCAGGACTTCGGGGCCGCGATCGCGGGCGGCGAGGCCAACAAGCGCATCAAGGGGCCCGACTCGCTGCAGCACCGCTACTACCGCGAGGACTTCGGCCATGGCTTGCTGCCGTTCCTCGAACTCGCGGCGATCGCCGGGGTCGCCACGCCGGTCGCGCAATCCTTGTTCACGCTGGCGCAGACGCTGGTCGGCATCGACTACCGCCAGGGCGGCCGCAGCGCCGAGGCGATGGGAATCGCCGGCCTTTCCAAATCCGAATTGATCCAACGTGTGAGGCCGTCATGAACTGGAACCAACTCGTCATCGCCATCGTCGGCGGCGACCGCCGCGAGCAGGAGATCGCACGCTGCGCCGCGACCACCGGCGCCGAAGTGCGCGCCTTTGGCTTCCCCTGGCCCGGGGAACGCATCGCCGGTGTGCGCCATTGCGCCAACGCGCGCGAGGCGCTGGAAGGGGCCGACATCGCGCTGTTCCCGATCCCCGGCATCGCGCCCGACGGTGCGCTGTTCGCGCCGCAGTGCGACCAGCGCATCATTCCGGACCGCGAGATGCTCGCGGGCATGCGCCGCGGCGGCCACATCATCCTGGGCTGGGCCGACCCCAAGCTCAAGGCCCATTGCGAGGCGCTCGGCATCGCGCTGCACGAGTACGAATGGGACGAGGACCTGATGCTGCTGCGCGGGCCGGCCATCGTCGAAGGCATGCTCAAGGTGCTGATCGAGAACACCGACATCACGATCCACCGGGCCCGGATCTGCCTGGTCGGGCAGGGCACCATCGGCTCGCTGGTCACCCACACCCTGCTGGCGCTGGGCGCTTGCGTGCATGTGGCCGCGCGCAATGCGGTGCAGCGCGCCGCGGCCCATGCGGCCGGTGCCGAGTCGCACGAACTGACCGAACTGGCGCAGGTGCTGCCGTCCACCGACATCGTGATCGCCAGCGTGCCGGCGCGCGTGCTCGGGCGCGATCTGCTCGGGCTGCTGCCCCAGCACGCCCTGCTGGTCGACCTCGCCGCGCCGCCCGGCGGCATCGACCGCGATGCGGCGCAGGAACTCGGCCTGAAGTTCGTCTGGGCCCGCGGCCTGGGCGCCCGTGCACCCATCACCGTCGGCCGCAGCCAGTGGAGCGGCGTGCAACGACGCATCGACAACATCCTGAAGGAGAAACAATGAGCGCCGACCTGGTGATTCGAAACGCACGCGTGGTGCGCCATGACGGAGAGTTCCACGGCGGCGTGGCCGTCAAGGACGGGAAGATCATCCTCACCGGCGCCGACAGCGCCTTGCCGAAGGGCCATCGCGAGATCGACGCGGGCGGCCGCGTGCTGATGCCGGGCGTCATCGATCCGCATTGCCACCTGGGCGTCAAGTACCCGTACGCGGAGGACATGCGCACCGAGATGGCGGCCGCGGCCTCGGGCGGCGTGACCACCGCGCTGCTCTACATCCGCAACCTCAAGCCGTCGTACCTGCCGTTCTACGAGGAGCGAAAGGCCGTCGGCGAAGAGAACTCGATCATCGACTTCGGCTTCCACTTCGGCATCCAGCGCGAGGAGCACATCGCCGAGATCCCCGAGATCGTCGCCAAGACCGGCGTGCGCTCTTTCAAGTGCTACTTCGGTTACGAGCCCGACAACCCGATCGGCATCGTGCCCGCGACCGACGGCTGGGTCTATGCCGCGATGCGCATCCTTGCCAAGATTCCGGGCGGTGTGATCAACGTCCATTGCGAGAACACGCAGATCGCCTCGTGGATGAAGAACGAGATCAAGGCCACGGGGCGGCAGGATCTTGCCGCCTACACCGAGTCGCGTCCGGCCTTCTGCGAGGTCGAGACCATTCGCCGGATGATCTTCCTGGCCGAACGCACGGGCTGCTCGCTGCACCTGGTCCACACCTCGGTGGGCATGGGCCCGGTGCTGGCGGCCGAGGCGCAGGCGCGCGGCGTGCACGTCACGGTCGAGACCTGCCAGCACTACCTGACCCGCACCGCGTACGACAGCGACCTCGACATGCGGGCCAAGATCTCGCCGCCGCTGCGCGACAAGGAAGAGCAGGACGGCCTCTGGCGCGGCATCCTGAACGGCTCGGTCTACAGCCTGGGCACCGATCACGTGCCCTTCCTGCCGAAGAAGCTTGAGGACCTCTGGACCGAGTTGCCGGGCGTGGTGTCGTTCCCCTGGGAGCTGCCGTTGATGCTGCATTTCGGCGTCCACCAGCGAGGCCTGCCGCTGTCGCGTCTGGTTCAGCTCAATTCGGCCCATCCGGCGCGCCGCTTCGGCCTCTGGCCGCGCAAGGGCAACATCGAGGTCGGCTTCGACGCCGACCTGGTGCTGGTCGACCTCGACGAGGAACGCACGGTCCATCACACCGGCAAGGGCACCTGCATCTACGAAGGCTGGAAACTCAAGGGCTGGCCTGTGCTCACGGTGGCCCGGGGCGCGGTGATCTACGAGAACGGCCAGGTCGGCGAGAGCCACTTCGGCCGCGGCCGCTGCCTGTCCGTGCCGGCCTGACGATGGAAACCGGATTGCGCGAACCCCTGATGGGCAGCGTGGCGCCGGTGGTCCGAAGCCTGGCGCAGCGCATCGAGGCCATGCACGCGGCCGCGCGTGCGCTCGCGACCCGGCGGCCTGCGCTGCGTCCGGAGCGGCTGTCGGGCGTCCACAACCCGTGGGGGCACGCATCGGTGCTGACGGATGCCTGGTGCTTCCTGGATCTGTGCGAAGACCCGGGGATCCTGGACCGCGTCGAGCGGCTGATCGGCCCGGACATCGTGCTGTGGGATGCTGAGTTGCATCTGGAAGCCGCGGCATACCAGCGCTTCGTCGAGGCCGGGCGCGAGGGGCGCTACTGGCCGGTGCTGCCGCTGGCCGGTGCCGTGGTGCTGGTCGCGCCGACGGCCGCCCAGCCGGTCGTCAGTCTGCCACTCGAAGCGATCGCGGGGAATCTGCCGGTGCTGGACCCCCATGCACCGCTGTTCGTGATCCGCTACATGCCCGGCGCCAGCAAGTTCGTGCGCGACGCGCGCGCGCCGGCCAACTGGATCGCGATGGAGGAGCAGCCGCTGGTCAACTACGCCACGCGGCCGCTCTGGATGGTGCGCGGCGAGGACCGCGCGCACAACGATTTCGTCACGGGCTTTTCGCCCACGGTCCCGCGCTGGGCCGGTATTCAACCTTAGGAGCACCGACATGCCATTCGTCGTCGTCGAATTCTGGGAGGGCCGCACGGTCGACCAGAAACGCAACCTGGTCAAGGCCATCACCCAGGCCATGGTCGACCATGCGGGCTGCAAGCCTGAACACCTGCACGTCGTGATTCACGACACGCCCAAGGACAGCTGGGGACGCAACGGCGTGCTCGGCATCGACATGAAGGACAACTGATGACGCTCGACAACCTCGATCCGCGAACCTCGGCCCTGCTGGTCATCGACCTGCAGAACGCGTTCATTCACGACCAGGGAACGCTCGGCATGTCGGGCGTCGACACGCAACGCCTGTCGTCTATCGTGCCGGTGCTGGGCGAGCTCATCCCTCGCTGCCAGGCTGCCGGCATTCCGGTGATCTGGACCGTGCAGGAGCACTTCGCGGTCGACGCCAGCCGCGCGCGCAAGAAGCTCGCGGGCCACACCTCGCGGCGCAAGCAGGTCTCGGCGGTCGCCGGCACCTGGGACGAGGAGATCGTCGATCAGCTGAAGCCGCTGGCGGCCGTCAATCCGGCCTACGTGATCCGCAAGCACCGCTTCGGCGCCTTCTACGAGACGCGGCTCGAGATGATGCTGAAGATGCTCGGCACGCGCACGCTCTTCGTGGCGGGCACCACCACCAATGCCTGCGTCGAGACCAGCATCCGCGAAGCCTATTTGCGCGACTACGACGTGGTTGCATTGAACGATTGCATCTCAGGTGTCAATGGAGAGTGGGAAGAAACGGCGAAGCGGGTCTGGAAGCAGTATTTCTGCGAGCTCTCCGATTCGAGGGAGATGGGCAGCTGGATCGATGCGCAGTCGGCGCCGCGCACCTTGGGCTACGGCCACATGCTGCTGATGGTGCAGGACGTTGCGCGTTCGACCGCCTTCTACGTCGATCAGCTGGGCTTCACGATCCGGCCGGCCAAGCCATTGGCCGATGGCCGGCCTTTCACTGCCTTCCATCAGGGCGTGGCGATCGTCGGCGGCCGTGCGCCCTCGCATCGGCAGATCGACCACATGGCCTTCGAGGTCAACGACGTGCGCGCGCTGCGCGACAAATTGAGGAAAGGCGACGTGGAGTTCCAGCAGGACCTGCACGACGGGCCCTATGGTCTGACCATCTACGTCACCGACCCCGACGGCACGCGCGTCGAGCTGTACCAGGTCGGCGCCACCGCCTGAGCGCGGTCGGGTTGCATCCGCCCGGAGCCCCTCGGGATCCATGCGACAGGCGAGCACGGCCGATAGGCTGGGCATCGCCGTGTCCGACAAAGCCAGGACAAGGACATTCCCATGCTGATAGGCGTGCCGGTAGAAACCGTGCCAGGCGAGACCCGGGTCGCCGTGACCCCGGAGACCGCGAAGAAGCTGGTGGCGCAAGGCCATGTGGTGCGGGTGCAATCGGGCGCGGGCGTGGCCGCCAGCGTCACCGACGCGGCCTACCAGGCCGCCGGTGCCGAGATCGCCGATGCCGCGGGGGCCTTCGGCTGCGACATCGTGCTCAAGGTACGCAGCCCCGACGACCGCGAGTGCGCGCTGATGAAGCCCGCCACGGTGCTCATCGGCATGCTCAACCCCTTCGACGCCGCGGGCCTGCAGCGCCTGGCCGCGGCCGGCCTGACCGCCTTTGCGCTCGAGGCCGCCCCGCGCACCACCCGCGCCCAGAGCATGGACGTGCTGAGCTCGCAGGCCAACATCGCCGGCTACAAGGCCGTGATGATCGCCGCCGACCGCTACCAGCGCTTCTTCCCGATGCTGATGACCGCCGCCGGCACGGTGAAGGCCGCGCGGGTGGTGATCCTGGG
>NZ_JBFUHO010000092.1:0-25511 GCF_056402355.1 Variovorax sp. P4_B11 | reverse complement strand
GCCAGTATCCGAGCCAAGGTCGAACACCCGTTTCGTGTGATCAAGCAGCAGTTCGGCTTCACCAAGGTGCGCTACCGAGGGCTGGCGAAGAACACGGCGCAGATCGTCACGCTGTTCGCGCTGTCGAACCTGTGGATGGCGCGGCGGCGTTTGATCGGGATCGAGGGATGAGTGTGTCTGCAGGGCCGGAATCGAGCCCACAAGACCTGCTTGAAGGCTGCGCCGCGCGGCAAATCGACGCCACAACGGCTCGATTGAGACGTTCGGATTCATCGGCGTTGCCTTGTTCATTCAACCGTCCGCGCTGCGCGTGTTCTGCAGATGGTATGGGCGCCTCCCTCCTGGTACGGCTTCCGCCCGGCCCGGGTAGTGCCAGAGTGGTGACCTCGTCGTCATCATCGAACTGGAGACCATCATGGAACGTACCGTCATCGCCGTCGACATCGCCAAAAAGGTGTTTCAGCTGCACTGGGTCGATATGGAGACCGGGTGCATCGAGCGCTTGCAGCTCAAGCGTGCAAAGCTTCTCGAATGGTTTGCCGCCCGCACTGCATCGCTTGTCGTGATGGAAGCTTGTGGGGGCGCGCACGACTGGGCTCGTGCTCTGTTCGAGTTTGGCCACGAGGTACGACTGATCTCGCCCAGGAAGGTTCGCCCGTTCGTGCAGCGCAACAAGACCGATGCAGCGGACGCTCAGGCGATCTGGACGGCGAGTCAACAGCCCGGCATGCGCTTCGTGCCAGTCAAGACTGAGGCCCAGCAGATTGTGTTGTCGTTGCACCGGCTGCGCGCACAACTCATGAAGACCCGCATGGAAGCGCCGTCCGACAGCTTCGGAACCAACTGTGTCGTCAGGTACTTGAGTCCCACGAGGTTGACCTTCACGACCGCCTCGGCTGGCCGGGTCGGCGGCAGACCCGCAATGTTCGCCAAGCCATTCGCACCGGTCGGAAGCGCGGCCACCAACTCATCGATCGAAGACCTGTCCGAAAGGTCGGCCTTGATGAATCGCCCCACAGGTCGCCCCGGTTCGTTGATATCGACCGAAATGACATCCGCACCCTGGGACGCCAGGAGTACCGCGGAAGCAGCGCCGATTCCCGACGCGGCGCCGGTCACGATGATCGTCTTGCCTTGGAGCATGAAAGGGGCCCTTGCGAGCGTTTGATGTTTGTCATCTGACGCGCGCGCCACGGGGCCGTCATTAGGGCTTGCCCTCACGCGTCAGGCATTTTCACCTAGTGAAAACAACTTCGATGCAGCTTCAGTCACTCGGTCGACGGCACACATGATCCGCTTCGATTTGTACCTGATCGAGACATCACAAAGAGCGCGTGAAGCAGAACGCGGAAGCAGAGATTCGCCGCTCACCGTCAAGGAGACATCAATGAACAATTCGGCCAACATGATCGCCGCCGGTCCCCCCGGCGGCCCATCCAGGACTCCATCTAGCGGCGCTCATAGGCACGTGATGAAAATGTTCGACCTGACCGGCAAGGTCAGCGTCATCACGGGTGCCGGCAACGGCCTGGGCTATCAGATCGCGGAAGCGATGGCAGAGGCCGGCTCCGATGTCGTGTGTGCCGACATCGACATGGACCGGTGCGAGGCCATTGCAGCCCGGGTGCAGTCACTTGGACGCAAGGCGCTGAGCGTGAGATGCGATGTGACACGCGAAGCCGACGTGGCTGAATTGTTCAAGCTTGCGGACAATACCTTCGGACGGGTCGACATCGCCTTCGCCAATGCAGGCATTGCGGACGCTGCGCCTCAGCCTTTGCACGACTACCCCACCGACAACTGGAATGCGGTATTGGCCGTCAATCTCCAGGGGGTCTTCTACACGGACCGCGAGGCGCTGAAGATCATGGTGCGCCAAGGCAGCGGCAAGGTCATCAATGTCGCATCGATGTGGGGGCTGGCGGGGGCATCGAGCGTCGCGCCGATCCCGGCCTACAACGCGGCCAAGGGCGCCGTCGTGAACCTGACGCGCGAACTGGCGCTCGAGTACGCGACTCAGAACATCCAGATCAACGCGATCTGCCCGGGCTTCTTTCGGACCCGGTTGGCCGATGGCAAATACGACGACCCCGACTTCGTGGCGGCCGTGACCGCCTTCACGCCTATGCAGCGCGTGGCCGACGCAAGCGAGATCAAGGGCACGGCGTTGTACCTCGCGTCGGGTGCTTCCAGCTTCACCACCGGCATGATGCTCGTCACCGACGGCGGCTGCATGGCCAAGTAGGCCTGCAAGGCCTTCGATTCTTCTTTCACTCAAACAAAACCTAGGAGACAAAGCCATGAATGCAGACCTGAACCTCAGCAGCGGCAACGAGTCCATGCCCACCCGCCGCACAGTGCTTGGTGCCGGAGGCGCAGTCGGACTGGCATTGCTGAATCCCGTCTCGGTGTTCGCCCAGGGATCCGATGCCTCCAGCACGATTCGAATCGGCTTCATCAGCCCGCGTACCGGCGCCCTGGCCGGCTTCGGCGAAGCCGATGGTTTCATCCTCGGGCTCGCGCGTGCCACCCTCAAGGATGGGTTGACTGTCGGCGGCAAGAAGTACGCGGTCGAGATCCTCGATCGCGACACCCAGTCCGACCCTGCCCGGGCGAGCCAGCTGGCGAAGGCGCTGATCAACAGCGAGAAGGTCGATCTGATGCTCGCCATCTCGACACCGGAGACTGTCAACCCGGTTTCCGACGCCTGCGAAGCCGCCGGAGTGCCGTGCCTGTCGACGGTGATGCCCTGGGAGGCATGGTATTTCGGCCGCGGCGCCAAGCCTGGCGCCCCGTCGCCATTCAAGTGGACCTACCATTTCTCGTTCGGGGTCGACGAGTTCGCGAAATGCTACGCGTCTCAGTGGAGCCTGCTGCCGACCAACAAGAAGGTCGGCGCGCTGTACCCGAACGATGCGGACGGAAACGCCATCCGGGCCAACCTGGCGCCGGCGTTGCAGAAGGCCGGATTCACGATCGTCGATGCGGGCCCATATGAAGACGGCACCACCGACTATTCCGCGCAGATTGCGAAGTTCAAGGCGGAGAAGGTCGAGATCTTCAACACCTTCCCAATTCCACCCGACTTCGCGGCTTTCTGGCGGCAGGCTGCGCAGCAGGGTCTGACCAAGCAACTCAAGATCGCGCAGGTGGCCAAGTTCGGTCTCTTCCCCTCCAACGTCGAAGCCCTTGGCCCGCTCGGATACAACCTCTCGAGCGCCTGCTACTGGCACAAGACCTTCCCCTACAAGTCGGCGCTGACGGGCATCAGCGGCGTCGATCTGGCCAACAGCTATGAGAAATCCGCGAACAAGCAATGGACCCAGCAGCTCGGGGCGACCATGGCGCTCCTCGATGCGGGAGCCGAGGCCCTCAAGACCAGCGGCAATCCGAAGGACAAGGCATCCGTCGCCAAGGCCTTGAGCACGCTGGTCGTGACCACCATGATCGGCAAGGTCGATTTCACCAAGGGACCCGTGCCCAACGTTTCCAACACCTCGATCATTGGGACCCAGTGGGTCAAGGCGCCAGCGGGTTCGAAGTACAAGTTCGACTACGTGATCACGGAGAACGCGAGCGATCCAAACGTACCGGTTGGCGCCAAGCTCCTTCCGCTCGCCTGAATCGGAAGGACCCTGCCTCTCATGTC
This sequence comes from Variovorax sp. P4_B11, assembly GCF_056402355.1. Taxonomy (NCBI): domain Bacteria; kingdom Pseudomonadati; phylum Pseudomonadota; class Betaproteobacteria; order Burkholderiales; family Comamonadaceae; genus Variovorax; species Variovorax sp. P4_B11. Next base: position 21,862 of record NZ_JBFUHO010000092.1, on the reverse strand, counting down.
GGCTCAAGATTCGCTGCTGTCCGCGCGTGGAATTCGCAAGCACTACGGTGCGCTGGTCGTGCTCGACGGTGTGGATTTCGATGTCCGGCCAGGGGACGCCATCGGGATCGTCGGGCCCAACGGTGCCGGCAAGACGACGCTGCTCAGCGTTCTCTCCGGCTCCCAGGCTGCCACAGCGGGCAAGATCGAGTTCCGGGACGCGGACGTGTCCTCGCTGGACGCCGCCACGCGATGCCGCCTGGGCATTGCGCGCACGCACCAGGTTCCGCAACCGTTTTCAGGCATGACGGTGTTCGAGAACGTCTTCACCGCGGCGACGCACGGCGGCGGGTTCAAACGCACCGAGGCCTACGATCGCTGCATCGACGCGCTCGACCTGTGCGGCATGACCCAGGTCGCCAACCGCCGCGCAGAGACGCTCGGGCTGCTGGACCGCAAGCGCCTCGAACTCACACGTGCGCTGGCCACCAATCCTCGGGTCCTTCTTCTCGATGAGATCGGCGGGGGACTGACCGATGGCGAGGCCTCCGAACTGGTGCAGACGATCCGTGTGCTGCATGCCCGCAATATCGCCATCGTCTGGATCGAACACATCGTCCATGTCCTCTTGCAAGTGGCGCAGCGGCTGGTCTGTATGGATGCCGGCCGGGTCATTGCCGAGGGCGACCCGAAGGAGGTGCTGGCCAACGCGACTGTCGTCGATGCCTACATGGGAGGCGGCCAATGAGCTTGCTGAAGATCGAAAGCCTGGTCGCACGGCACGGCCTGCTGACTGCAGTGCAGGGCATCAGCCTCGACATCGAGCAGGGCGAGACACTCGCGCTGGTCGGCGCCAACGGCGCCGGCAAGACGACCCTGCTGCGCACGGTGGCCGGCGTTCATCCGGTGGCCGGTGGACGCATCGTCTTCGACGGCGAGGACGTCAGCAACATGCCTGCGTACCGGCGCGCCGCAGCCGGCCTGGCGCTGGTGCCAGAAGGTCGGCGCCTCTTTCCCGCGATGACCGTGGAGGAGAACCTGCTGGTCGCCCGGTCGGCCAAACGCGATGGCAGGTGGAATCTAGCGACGGTTCTCGAGGCCTTCCCGCAGCTCAAACCCAAGCTGAAGGCTGCCGCGGGGACGCTGTCCGGAGGCCAGCAGCAGGCGGTGGCCATCGGCCGCGCGCTGATGACCAATCCACGCGTGCTGCTGCTCGACGAAGTGTCGCTCGGCCTCTCGCCCGTGGCTGTGCAGGGGGTCTACGATTCGTTGCGCGCCCTCATGAGCATGGGCCGCGAACAGGGCACCACCGTCGTGCTGGTCGAGCAGGACCTGAAGCGAACCTTTCAGGTGGCCGACCGCATCGTCTGCCTGCTCGAGGGCAGGGTCGTCGCCAGCGGACGCACCGACGAAATGACACGCGAGCAAGTCATGGATTGCTACTTCGGCCACCGCGCGCCCGCGTCGCAGGCCACCACCGCTTCGACTGCCACCCCATGATCTGGCTCAATCAAATCACCCAGGGCCTGATGCTCGGCGGCTACTACGCCGTGCTCGCCTGTGGGCTCTCATTCATGTTCGGCGTGATGCGGATCATCAATCTGGCCCATGGCAGCCTGGCCGTGCTCTCCGCCTACATGCTGTACTTCCTGGCCGATCGCTTCGAGGTGCACCCGCTGCTCGGACTCTTGGCCGTGGTTCCGGTGATGGCGCTATTCGGCTGGGTGCTGCACCGGCTGGTTCTTGAGCGCAGCGCGCGTGCAGGCGCACTGGTGCCCCTGCTGAGCACCTTTGGACTCGCCAGCGTGCTCGACAACGCGATGTTCGAGGGCTTCGGCGCCGACACCCGTTCGCTGGCGCCGTACATCGATTCGCTGAGCTATGACAGCTGGACCTTGCCGGGTGGCATCATCGTCGGCCAGCTCGCCGTGCTGACACTGGCGGTGGCCATTGCGCTGCTCGGTGGCATGCACCTCATGCTGACGCATACTGCGCTCGGGCGCCGCATTCGCGCCGCCGCGCATGACCCCGATACCGCACAGTTGGTGGGGGTGGACGCCCGGTCGGTCTACGCCGCATCCAGCGTCATCGCGCTGGCGACCGTGGCCATCGCCGGGGGCTTTCTTGCGATGCGCGCGACCTTCGACCCCTACACGGGGCCGCAGCAGTTGATCTTCGCCTTCGAGGCGGTGATCATCGGCGGCGCCTCGCTGTGGGGAACGCTGGTCGGCGGCATCGTGCTTGGCGTTGCACAGAGCATCGGCGCGCAGGTGCATCCGCAGGGCTTCCTCATTGCAGGCCACGTGGTCTTCCTTGTCGTCCTCCTTACCCGTGTCTATGCCACGGACCGTTTTCGCAGTTTCATTCGATCGATGCGCCGCACCGCCAGAAAGGCATGAAATGACTTCGCCGCCTGAAAATTCCCGCGTCAAGCGCTGGACCACGGCTTCCATTCTCACGGTGTCGCTGGTGGTCGCGGCGCAACTGGTGCTGGCTCTCGGACCGCTATTCCTGTCGCCCAATCTCGTGGAGCGCCTCTCGACGCTGTTCATCTACGGCATCCTCGCGCTGATGTGGAACGCGCTCGCTGGCTATGCGGGCCTGTTGTCGGTCGGCCAGCAGGCCTTCTTCGGCCTTGGCGCCTACTTCACGGTACGGCTGGCTGACTGGGGCGTGAGCCCCTATCCCGCCCTGTTGCTGGCCGCGGCGATCGTCGCCGTCCTGTCGCTGCCGATTTCCTCCTTCATGCTGCGCCTGCGTGGCGGGGAGTTCGCGATCGGGATGTGGGTCTTGGCGGCACTGGCGCATCTGCTGGTGAATCTCGACAATCTGGTGCAGGGGGAGACCGGTACCTCGTTGATCGCATTGCAGGCTTATGACGCCGACGCGCGGCGCGCTTACACCTACTGGGCGGCGCTGGCCACGATGGCGGCGTTGGCCTGGTTGGTCTTCGTCATGCTGCGCGGCAAGATGGGGACCGCGGCGCAGGCGATCCGGGACAACGAGGAGGCTGCCGGCTCGGTGGGCATTCGCGTCCATCAATCGAAGCGCCTGATCTTCGTGCTGTCTGCTTTCGGCTGTGCCGCCGCGGGCGCGCTTTGGCTCGCCACCTCGATTACCTTCCAGCCCAAGACCTATTTCAGCGTCCAATGGACCGCGTACATGATCTTCATGGTGCTGGTCGGCGGAATCGGCACGTACGAAGGGCCGATCCTCGGTGCGGTACTGTTCTTCACGCTGGAGACATTGTTCGGCGCAACCGGTGTGATCTATCTGATCGGGCTGGGTGCGACAGCGCTCCTGTTCGCGCTCTTGCTGCCGCGAGGCATCTGGGGCGAGATCGAACGTCGGCTGGGCGTGCAGTTGCTTCCTGTGGGATATTGGTTGGAATTGCGGAGTCGCCTCCACGACCAGAAGGCCCCGCCCGTCGCAGCGCCGAATCCAGTCGCCAAGTCTTGACCCGCCGAGCGTAGTGATGCAGGACGCCTCGATCGACCCATCCCTCGCGCGCTTGAACGACGCCCTGCACGCCTTCGTGGGCTTCGGATCGCTCCACGGGCCCGCCTCCTCGGGCGTCCTTCAGGCGTGGAGCATCGCCATCAAGGACAACTTCGACATGGCCGGAGAGCTCGTTGGCGTCGGCGCGCCGATGTTCGCAGACAGGCGCGCCACCGGGTCGGCACCCGCTGTTCAGCGCCTTCTGGATGCCGGTGCGCGGATCGCCGGCCGAGCCCAGATGGTCGAACTGGCCTTCGGCGGGTGGGGCATCAACGCGACGCTCGGTACGCCGCGAAACCCCTGGGACCCGCAGACCGTACGTGTGGCGGGCGGATCGAGCAGCGGCTCGGCGGTGGCGGTGGCAGCGCGCATGGCGACGGCGGCGCTTGGAAGCGACACGGCAGGATCGATTCGCATGCCAGCGGCGTTGTGCGGCATCACCGGCCTGAAGACCACCCATGGTCTTATCCCGCTCGACGGCGTGTTCCCGCTCGCTCCGTCCTACGACAGTGTTGGTCCCATGGCTCTCAATGCCGAGCACTGCGCGCGTCTTTTCGAGGTACTGGCTCGGACGCGGCTGCAGCCGATGGGGGAGCCACGGGGCTGGCGAATCGGACGGCTCTCCAAAGAAGACTACCCCGTGGACGTGGAGCCTGACGTGCAGCAAGCGCTCGAGGATGCGGCCGCAGTGCTAGAGAGCCTGGGAGCAGAGTTGCACGAGCGCGCCACGCCCTTCGCACTGGCCGACCTTACGCGGGAAGCCGGGGTGCTGATCGCCTCCGAAGCCTGGGCGGTCCATCGCACGCGATTCGAAATGGATCCAAGCGCATTTGGCGAGGAGATCAGCCGCCGCCTCGACCAGGCGCGCAGCACCGATCCGGTCCAGGTCGCCGCCGCACACCATGCGCGCCGCGAAGCCACCGACAGCTTCGAGCAGTGGTTGCCGGCGGACGAGGTGCTGCTTCTGCCGACGGTGCATTGCGGCGCCCCTTCACTGGATTCGATCGATGAACGCAGCACACCGCTCGGCCAGTTCACGCGCTGGGTCAACCACGTCGGCGGCTGTGCGATCAGTCTTCCTGCCGGGTTTGATCGCCACGGCCTGCCTCTGGCCATCCAACTCGTCGGACGAGGCGGGACCGAACCTCGTCTCCTGGCGCTTGGCGCCGCTTTCCAGCGCGCGACGAAGTGGCATCTGCGTGTACCGTCGCTTGCGTGGGCCTCAGACCCTGTCGGCAGGGTCCGAGCGCTTCAGCTCAGTGCGCGGTCTGACCCCCGTCGACGACGAAGGTCTGACCCGTGATGAAGGACGCAACTGACGAACACAGATGCAGAACAGTTCCGGCTATTTCCTCCGGCTGCGCGGGCCGCCCGATCGGACTGTTCTGCATGAGTTTCGCGGCGAAATTCGGATCGTCGAGCCACCGGTTTGTCATTGGGGTCGCCACGAGCCCGGGCGCGACGGCGTTGACCCTGATGTTGCGTGTCGCATAGTCCAGCGCTGCTGCCTTGGTAAGCCCGACCACGCCGTGTTTGGCAGCGACGTAGGAGGCCATGCCTGGATCAGCAACGACACCGGCGACGGACGCAGTATTGACAATGGCGCCGCCGCCGGTCTTGAGCATCGCGGCAATTTCGTACTTGAGGCAGAGGAACACTCCACGTAGGTCGACTGCGATGGTGCGATCAAAATCCTCCACCGTCATGTCTGCGAAGTCCGCGGTCGGAGGCAGGAGACCGGCGTTGTTGAACGCGGCGTCCAGCCTGCCATAGGTCTGCACAGTTGTCTCGACCAAGGCGCGAACCGATTCCGGATCGCTGACATCAGTAAGAACGAATCGCGCCTCGCCGCCCCCCGCCACGATGGAGGCAGCGGTGTCGGCGGATCGCTTGTCAATGTCGCCGAGCATCAGTCGGGCGCCTGCGCTCGCGAAGGCGATCGCGGTGGCCCGGCCGATCCCGGTGCTCGCCCCGGTGACGAGGACAACCCTGCCCTCGAAGGCGCGCTGAGCGGCCAGGCTGGCCGGGTTCCTGGGATCCGTGGTCATTGGTCGAGTCCCTTTCGTGATGAACCGTTTGCTACACGCGCTTCCGTGCTCAGGCAGTTGCCGCGCTCTTGTCTTTGGTGTACGCCAGAACCTGCTCGACGATCGCATCTGCGAACTCCGCATCGTTGATGTGACAGTCGAACGCGCGGGGCACGATGCCTGCCGGCAGGGCCTTCTTCAGCGCTTCCAGGAACACCGGGCACAGGGACGGATCATGCAGATAGCCGTCCGGACTGTCGTGATTCGAGAAGCCTTTCAACGGCACGAAGAACGACACCGGGCCCCGCGTCTTCTCCGCATCCTTGATCAGGCCTCCCATGTGCTTGGCCAGCGCCTCAAGCTCGCCGGCTTCGGTGCGCACCGCGGTCAGTGCGTGATTGTGCATGTGGTACCGATGGCCGGGAAACATCGTCTTGGCCTGGTCGATGGGGCCGGCCACCATGAAATCCGCGTTGCCCGGGGCGAAGACTACCGGAACGCCCTTGCGGATGGCCCACTTCGCCCGGTCCGGTCCGGCGCTGCAGAGGCCGTTGTTGAGAAAGTCGTTGATCTCGACCAGCGAGGTGTCGACGACCGCAGCGACGTCGCGCTCGCCGACGATCTGATCCATGGCCATGCCACCAGTACCGAGGGTGTGGAACACCATGACCTCGTAGCCCTTGGCTTCCAGTTGCTTGCGCACGTTGACCGTGCATTTGTCGATCGTGCTCAGCGTCGTCATGGCGATCAGTGGCTTCGGTTCGACGCGTTTCGGCGAGTAGTCCTTCGCCATGGCTGCCGTGGCCAGGGCCGCGTTGCGGAAGACGTCGCGCGTGATGCTGTTCAGCCCCGCGATGTCGCACACCGGATTGAACATGTTGATGTCCTTGGCGCCGATGAAGGGCTTCGTGAAGCCCGAGGCCATCGTCGACACCATGACCTTGGGCAGACCGTACGGGAAGGCACCCATCACGACCGTGCCGAGCGCCGTGCCCATGGATCCGCCGACTCCGATGATGCCGCTCAGGCCATGCTCCTCGTGGAACTTGAGTGCGCACTTGACCGAGCCTTCGATCATCACGGCCTGGCACTTGCCTTCGTGCTTCAGGTCGCGCACCTCCTGGATCGTCTTGCCGGCCGCACCGGCCACAGCCTCGGGCGTGATCTCGGCACTCGAATCGGAAGACTCACGGATGCTCGCATCGAGATGGACCACGTCCACTCCTTGCGATTCCAGCACGTCACGAATGTATTTTGCCTCCACCGCCTTGGTGTCGAGCGTGATGATCATCAGTACCTTGGGCTTGCTGCTCATTTCATGTCTCCTTGTGTCGCGCGACACGGTCAAAATGCGGGGCCGTCGAGATGCGGCTTATCGCGGGTTTAAGAATTTGATGACGATTGAGTTACGTCGCTTCCGAGGTTTTCATCTCCCCGGCCATACGCACGAAGAACGCGATGCTTTTCGGGTTTGCCATCGCATCCGCGCTGGCCACCCTGTCGGGCGAAGCCCCCAGCAGGAGCTTGCGCACAGGAACTTCCATCTTCTTGCCGGTGAGCGTTCGCGGGATCTCGCTCACCTGGTAGATCTCGTTGGGCACATGCCTTGCGGAGGCCTTGGTGCGGATCTGCTGGGCGATGCGAGCCTTCAGGGCCTCGTCGAGGCTTTCGCCGGGTGCCAGCACCACGAACAACGGCATGAAGGACGGCCGCCCGAGATACTCCAGGTCGACCACCAGGCTGTCGCGGATCTCTGGCAATTCTTCGACCACCCGGTAGATCTCCGCCGTTCCCATGCGGATGCCATGCCGATTGATGGTCGAGTCGGAGCGGCCGTAGATGACGCAGGTCCCGCGATCCGTGAAGCGAATCCAGTCGCCGTGGCGCCAGAGGCCCGGGTACACCTCGAAGTAGCTCTCGCGGTAGCGCTTCTGTTCCGGGTCTCCCCAGAAGTAGATCGGCATCGAGGGCATGGGTTTCGTGATCACGAGTTCGCCCACCTCGTCGATCACCGCGTGTCCGTTGTCGTCGAACGCATAGGCAGCGACACCCAGCTCACGACACTGAATCTCGCCGGCGGTCACAGGGAGGATCGGCGCGCAAGCGACGAAGCCAGAAGCGATGTCGGTTCCGCCGCTGATCGAGGCCAGCCAGAGATCGGGCTTGATCGCGTCGTAGACCCAGCGGTATGCATCGGTGGGCAAAGGGGATCCGGTGGCGTTGATCGCGCGCAGGCTCTTCATGGGAGCCAGATCCCGCGGCCGCAAACCGTCCTTCATGCAGTTAGTGAGGTAAGCCGCACCGCAACCCAACAACGTGACACCATACTCATCGATGAAGCGCCAAAGGGAAGCGGTTTCCGGCCAGGCCGGGTTACCGTCGTAAAGCACGATGCTCGCCCCGGTCAGCAACGCACCGAGTTGCAGGTTCCAGACAATCCAGCCGGTGCCGCCCAGGAACAGAAGCCGATCGCCGGGGCGCAGGTCGTGCTGCAGCGCCATGGTCTTCAGGTGCGTCAGGACGATGCCGCCCTGGCTGTGCACGATGGCCTTGGGCAGGCCGGTCGTGCCTGACGAGTAGACGATCCAGAGAGGGTGATCGAAGGGCAGCCGCTCGAAGCGCAGTTCGGCATCGGCCGAGACCGCGTCTTGCCAACTCGATCGATCCCGCCATGCCGGCGGCTTGTGCGACGCGGCCCTGCAGATCGGCCCCGTCACATGAATGACGTGTCGAACGGTCGGCAGTTCCAGCAGCAACTCATCGACCAGCTCACGGCGGTCGTGAACCTTGCCGTTGTAGCTGTAGCTGTCCACGGCCAGCAGAACCTTGGGTTCGATCTGACGGAACCGATCCAGAACCACGGTAGCGCCCATGTCGGGCGCACAACTGGACCAGATCGCACCCAGGCTGGCGCAGGCCAGGAACGCAACCACGGTCTCGGCCCGATTCGGCATGTACGAGGCCACGCGATCGCCAGCGACGACGCCGAGGCCGCGCAAGCGGGCTGCCAGCGCTGCAGTGTCGCGCCGCAAGTCCGCCCACGAGACCTCGTGCGTGCCGGTGTCCTCGCTGCGCGCGATGAGGGCGGGGCGCTCGTCGCTGGCCTGGCGAAAGACATGCTCGGCATAGTTCAAGCGCGTGTTCGGGAACCATTGCGCGCCGGGCATGGCGGGCGAGCCCAGCACGGGCTCGCAGCTGCCATCGGCCTGTACATCGAAGTAGTCCCAGATCGACTGCCAGAATGTCTCGAGTTCATCGACCGACCAGCGCCACAACGCGTCATAGCTGTCGAATTTCAAAGCTCTATCGGCCGCCAGCCAACGCATGTAAGCGGCGAGGCGCGTCGGTTCGATTTGATCGGGCCGAGGTGCCCACAAGACCTCTGCGGGAGCACTGGTGGTGTCCGTGGCATTCATGTCAGCATCTCCAGCAGCCGGTCCACACCACTGATCGACAGGTGGGGACGGCTGCCCAAGGGCAGACGCTCAAAGTCCTCGGCGCTGCTCAATCCCGTGTGGACGCCGACCGACATCGCTCCACCGCGCAGGGCCATGGCGTTCTCCAGACTGATGTCATCGCCGACGATCGCCATCTGGGCGGGCTTGACGCCGCCCAGCCGCCCACTGGCACACACGAGGGCCTGTGCAGACGGCTTGCCGACGACCACTGCCTTCTTGCCCGTCACGCTGCCGACGGCCGCTGAGAGCGCCCCGGAGATGCCCAGCGTGCGGCCTTCTCGACTGGCCACGACAGCAGCCTTGGACACGGTATAGAAGGCCGCGCCGGCCCATACCGCGTGGCAGGCCGCATCGAGATCGCCGAGAGCGAACTCCGGATGCCACCCGATCAACACCGCCTCGGCATCGTCGGCCCGCTCGGGAGAGCGCACCACGTCGAAGCCTTTTTCGACCAGGGGCTTCCAGACACCTTCGCCGCCCAGCACCAGCAGCCGCTTGTAGCGACGGCGCTTGAAAAGGTCGATCGCCACGCTGACCGGCGTCAACGTGTGCTTCTCGTCCATGTCGATGCCGATCTCCGTCAGCGCCTGCGAGAGCTGTTGCGGCGTCTTGGTGCTCCCGTTCGTGAAGCCGACATAAGGAAGTCCGCGCTCGCGCAGCAACGCGAGCAATTCACGGGCGCCCGGAAGCGCCTGATAGCCGCTCAGGCGCTTGTCCGCCAGCGCCAAGGTTCCATCGATGTCGAACACGTAGCCACGCACGCCGGCCAATGTAGGAGCGGTCACGACGGTCTCCGCCTCTCGTGCCGCGTCCAGGTGAATCTTGTCGTTCATGCCGCACTTCCTGCCGGGGCGGCTGGCTTTCTGGCGCGCAGGTCCAGTAGGAAACCGTCCCGCTCGATGCGCGCATGGCTCACGTCGGGCCGCTTGGAAAGCTCGCTGACGAGCCGCTCCACCGGGCTGACCACCGCGCTGTAGTGCTGGCGACAGGGACCGGCCGCCACCATGGCGTCCACCTGCTCGGCCGGCATCGTCGCACGCAGCAGGAACTCCTCGTCCGAGAGCCCGGCGTCGAAGCGGCGGCGAAGCTCGGAGAGCTCCGGCATCGCGCTCTGGTTGGCCAGTTCTCGTGCACGGGGCAGTTGCTCGATGCGGTCACGCACGTTGGGGTCCATCGGTGCGGGCGGCGTGCCGAACCGGCCGATCACGTAGCGGATGACCTCGTCAGGCACGTTCGCATAGCGTTCAGGGGCCAAGACGTTCATCACGGCCTGGGTCCCGACCACTTGCGAGAACGGGGTCACCATGATCGGGTAGCCCAGTTCGCGCCGGACGCGCTCGACCTCCTCGTATACCTCCGGCAAGCGATGCTCCTGACGCATCTCTCGCAGTTGTCGACGCATGGTGCCGATCATTCCGCCGGGCAACTGGTGCTGGAAGTAACGCATGTCGTACTCCTGCGGCACGCCCGGCGGAAGGCCCTCGGCGGCGGCCAGCGTAGCGAAGTAGCTGCTGACGCGTGCGGCCGCCTCCATGTCCAAATCGACGGCAATGCCCTGACTGCGCAGATTGGCCACCACGTTCTCGATCGCCGGCTGGCTGCTGCCATTGCCCAGCGGCCGGGTCGCCGTGTGCAGCGTTTCCACGCCCAGGGCTGGCGCCTCCGCATAGGTGAAGGGCGCGAGGCCGATCGTGCAGTGCGAATGCAACTCCAGCGGTTTGCCGGCCAGGGCCTTGTGGAGTGCCGGCAGCAACGTCCGGGCGCGCTCCAGGGTCAGCAGGCCACCCGGGTCCTTGAGGTAGACGCGCGAGATCGATGGCACCGCAGCCAACTTTCGCGCGGCGTCGGCGAAATGTGCGTCGTCGTGGATCGGGCTGACCGTGTAGACGACAGCCCCCACGATCTCGCGCGCGCCGGCAGCGGCGATGGCGGTTGCGCTGTCGGCGACGGCTTGCATGTTGTTCATGGGATCCATCACCATGAAGCGCTCGATGCCATTGCGCACCAGCAACCGATACGACAGGTCCATCAATTCGGGGTGGGCCGTCTCCCACGAGATGAAGCGCATGCCGGTCGACAAGAAGCTCAGCGGCGTGCGCGGCATGCGCGCCTTCATGAGGCGGATGCGCTCCCAAGGGTTCTCCTTGTGGAAGCGCACCGTCACGGCCATGTGCGTGCTGGTAGTGAAGTCGATCGCGCGATACCCGACGCGGTCGAGATCGGGCGCGATCTCCAGCATCATGCCGGTACGAAGGCCAGTGGCGCCCCACAGGCTTTGGTTGCCGTCTCTCATCGTCGTATCGATGAAGTCGAGTCGAGTTGAGGTCATCAGGGTGTCCTTTGAGTTAGGCCTGTGCCGCCGGTTGGCCGAAGACGGCAGCGCCGGAGCCCGCCAGGAAGCGACCGAGAAATCCGGTGTCGAAGCCGCCTTCGATGAACTCGGGCGTGGCGAGGACAGCACGGTGCAAGGCGATGTTGTTCAAGACGCCATCGATGCGAACGTCTGACAGGGCGCTTTCGAGGAGCCTCCGGGCCTGGTCGCGGTCCGCACCGGTGGCGATGACCTTGGCGATCATCGAGTCGTAGTACGGAGAAATCATCGCGCCCGACTCCATGTGGGTGTCCACGCGCAGTTTCGGCCAGGTTGGAAAGTGGACCGCCGTGATTCGGCCCGGCGCGGGCCGAAAGTCATGCGTGGGATCCTCGGCATTGATACGGCATTCGATGGCGTGGCCTGTCAGGCTCACGTCGGCCTGTTTCATACGCAACCGATGGCCCTGTGCCACGACAAGCTGCTCGGCCACCAGGTCCAGGCCGCTGATTTGCTCGGTCACCGGATGCTCGACCTGGATGCGCGCGTTCATCTCCAGGAAGTAGAAGCGTTGGCGCGCCGCGTCGACCAGGAATTCGATCGTCCCCAGGCTGCGGTAGTTGATGTGCTTGGAGAAGCGCACGGCTGCCGCGTGCAGGTCGCGGCGCATGGCCTCGGTCAGGTTCGGCGCGGGCGCCTCCTCGACCAGCTTCTGGTAGCGGCGCTGGACAGAGCAATCGCGGTCGCCGATGTGGATCACGCTCTCGCCGTCCCCCAGAATCTGTACCTCGACGTGGCGTCCCTGGGTGACGAAGCACTCCACGTACACGCGTCCATCGCCGAAGGCGGCAAGGGCCTCGGAACTCGCGAGATCAAACAGCGCAGTCAACTCTTCCGGCGTGTTCGCACGCTTCAAACCACGGCCGCCACCCCCGCCCACGGCCTTGATGAGCACGGGATAGCCAATCTGCTCGGCCATCGTGAGCGCGGCAGGCAAGGTATCGACCTGCCCACCAGGGGCAATCGGCACCTCTGCTTGTTCGGCGCAGCGGCGTGCCTCGAGCTTGTTGCCCACCCGCTCGATCTGCTCAGCGGTGGGCCCAATGAAGATCAGACCGTTCTCTTCGCAGGCTGCGGCGAACTCGGCACGCTCGGAGAGAAATCCATAGCCCGGATGAACGGCCTGTGCGCCGACTCCGCGCGCGGCCTCGATCAGCGTGCCGATACGCAAGTAGCTGTCAGTCGCGCGCGCCGGTCCGATGCACACCGCGCGATCGGCCAGCCGAGCCCCCACGCTCTCGCGATCGGCGGCCGAGACCGCCAGCACCGACTCGATGCCCAGGCGCTTGAGCGTGCGGATGATGCGCACCGCAATCTCGCCGCGATTCGCCACCAAAACCCGGCGGATCGGTCCGTCGATCGCCAGTTCGTCTGCCGTTCTCATGACCGCGCTCACTCTGGACGTACTCGCATCAGCACCTGGTCGAACTCGACCAGATCACCATCGCGCGCCAACACTTCGACCACAACGCCGACCAAGCCGGCGGAGATCGAGTTCATCAGCTTCATGACCTCGATGATCCCCACGGCGGTGTTCGAATCGACCCGTCCACCCACGGTGACGAAAGGTTCAGCGCCAGGCTTTGGAGCGCCATAAAAGGTGCCGAGCATCGGCGCACGGATTTCCAGGAGCGAAGGGTCGCTGCTTGGGGTGGGGGCTGGCTGCACAGGTGCTGCGGGCGCGGCTGCGGGCAAAACGCGAGGCAGGGCCACGGGTGCGGCGCTCGACGCCGAAGGGGTGCAATTCGACCCGGCACCATTGCGGCGAAGTGACAGCTTGATGCCCTCAGCTTCAAGTTGCAGCTCGTCGAACTGCGAGCAGTCCAGCAGCTGCAAGAGGCGCTGAACATCTTCGTGGGAAAAACTCATGAGCATGACTCCTTGAAGGCGCGGCATCGCCGCACAGGTAAGAAGGAGCCATGGCTCGCGGCGGCCGAGGACGGCCTTCGCACGCTTGTCTCCTGTCTTCTTGTTTTCCCGGCTCTTGATGCTCCGGGGCATGGCGAAAGTATTGGCGCCCATGGCGTTCGCCGGGTAGCATCACGCATCAGCTTTTCTCCTAGTGAAACTTACCGCGTTAGAGACTTCGCATGCGTGACTACAAGGTCAAGACAATCAGGGCGCTGGATCGCGGCCTCGAAGTCCTGGCGCACCTGCATCAGGCGCGGGCGGCCAGCCTGCACGATCTCTTCCTCGCCACGGGCTTGCCGAAGGCCACGCTGACTCGCGTGATCTTGACGCTCGAGCGTCGCGGAATGGTCTGGCAACGCCTGGCCGACGGGGCATACATGGCCAGTCACACCCTGCAGCCGCGCGCGCCGCAACTCAGCGACGAGAACTACCTGGTGGAGGTCGCATCGCCGGTAATGGAGCGCCTGTGCAAGAAGGTCAATTGGCCGTCGGTACTGGCGGTCCCGCGGCTTGATTGCATGGAGGTCATCGAAACCAATCGCCCGAAGTCCTACTTCTCGAATGTGCCGGTAGGTCCGATCGGTTTCCGAATCAACATGCTGCGTTCAGCAACGGGACGGGCGTACATCGCGTTCTGCAGCGAGAGCGAGCGCAAGGCCATGATTCAGCGCCTGGCAGCCAGCAACGAGCCGGGCAACTTTATGGCGCGTAAGCCTGCCATGGTGGAGCGATTGCTGGAAGAGACGCGGCGTCTGGGGTACGGGCACAGGACACCGGATTTTGGCGGCCACTTTGAACAGAGTCGCCGGGAGTGGAACGATGGGAGGGATTCGATCGCGGTGCCGATTTGGGTCAATGACGAAGTGATCGCTGCGATCAACCTGACGTGGATGCACAAGGTTGCCACGGTTCAAGAGATGGTCAAGGCGCATTTGCCGCTCCTGACAGCTGCGGCAAGGGACATCTCGATGCGGCTGCTCGCGGAGTGAACAGGCGGACAGAGGGGCAAGGTCACCCTGCCGACGACAACCGAAGCGAAGGTTATCGCCTTGTTGATGGGCAAGGGCGACCGCGTCCCCACAAGGCTCGGCGCTTCACGACGCACAAGGCGCCCGTCTACCAAGGACAGCCACTGAACCAACGTCTGCTTGCCGCCGAAGCAGACGTCTGAGGTTGCGGCGCGACTGCAGAGGCCGGGACTGCCCGTTCACCAAAACTCGCCGACAGCAGCGTTGGCCAACCGGGCGATCACGCCGAACGGTAGCTGCCAGGCTCGGCCGCGAACTCACGCTCGCGGCCAGGACCGTGAGGTCGTAGCGAGGCCGGGAAGCTGACGTCCGGCATGAGAGCCTGGGACCAAGCACGACCCCGTCCACAGCGGTTCACCCTTGCTCCAGCTGCCGCCGTGACCCACGGCAAGTGCCTTGGTCTCTGAAAGGCGAAAAGGCGCATCTTTGATGACCCCCAACTTGATGGGAGTCCATCATGGAATCCAATGTCAAAGCTGCGTGCCGCGAGCCATGGAACAAGGGCAAGGTCATTGGGCAGAAGGCCCCGTTCAAGTTCAAGGACATCTGGGTGCTTCGAGCGCGGCTCCATATGGAAGACCGGGTGCGCGAGCTTGCTCTCTTCAATCTGGGCATCGACAGCAAGTTGCGCGGGTGCGACCTCGTCCGCCTCAAGGTTCGGGACATCTGTCGCGGCGATCAGGTGGCAGGTCGAGCCGTGGTGATGCAACACAAGGCCGAGCGCCCTGTGCAGTTCGAGATCACGCAGGTAACGCGGGAAGCCGTGCAGAATTGGATCAAGAAAGCGGGATTGCGATCTGAGGATTTCCTCTTTCCAAGCCGCATCCATCGCTCACCACATCTGGGGACGCGGCAGTATGCTCGAATTCTTGACGGCTGGGTCGGGGAACTTGGACTTGATCCGGCAGACTACGGCACCCACTCGATGCGGCGAACCAAGGCGACGTTGATCGATCGACGCACAGGAAACCTTCGTGCCGTGCAGTTGCTGCTTGGGCACTCCAAGACCGTGTGGTACCTCGGCATCGACGTGGACGACGCATTGGCGATCTCCGAGCAAACTGAGATCTGATCGGCGCGCCGACGGCGAAGCGATCAGAGGGGTGATCGTACTTATCTTGCAAATCGGTGCGCTTTGGGTCGAAAACTCGTTATGCGACAGGGACTTACGAACTTGAAACTCATTCCGCACCGAAAGTACGATCACCCCGGACCGCGATCGCTTCTTGTAGGCCGCTATCCGAGTTCGAGGCTGGAGCTGCATCGATGGACCGTGCCCGCGGCGAACGGCGCTGCGGCGGCGCCGGAATCAGGGGAGGCCGACGTCTGTAGCAACGGTTGGCACCTTCAGTTCTACGCAATCAGATCCGCAGGCCCCCTGTTCGACCGGGTCGGGTCGGCGCGCGGGTCGATGCAGCACCGCTCGGCTCGGCGTGATCCGCAGCATTTCGCCATCCGGGGCTGCTTGCCCGTCGACGATCAGGGAGTAATCGGACTCTTCCCGCGGCGGCCAGATGAGCCCGACGGCGGGCTGCTGGATCAGGTTGTTGCGTGTGCGGCGGCCGATGCCGTCAATCACCAATACGCTACCTTCGAGCATCGGCACCACTGCGACCGCATGCGGGGCGCCATGCGCGCTGGCCGTCAGCAGGTAGGCAAAGCGGTACCGCGTCATGACCTCCGCCAGGTTTTGCAATTCGACTGGAATGCTCATGTTTGTCTCGTTCATGGTTGTCTCCTCGATCGATGAGTGGCGAGATCGGCTTCAGGCGAGCTTGTCCTTGAGCCGGTAATAGGCCCCTACCAGCGGCAGGAACCACGGTGGTCCGACATGCCCCGGGATCGCGGGCCAGTCGAAGTCTTTTCAGGGATTGAGTTCGGCGCGTCCGTCCATGACTTCCGCCATGATCGTCCCCATCAGTGTCGACATCTGGGTGCCGTGGCCGCTGTAGCCCATCGAGTAGTAGATGCCATTGCGCTCGCCGGCGCGTGGCAGGCGGTCACGCGTCATGTCGACCATGCCGCCCCAGCAATAGTCGATGCGCGCGTGGCGAAGGTCGGGAAAGACGTCGTGCAATGCCGCCTGCAGTATCGCGCCACTCTTCTCGTCGGAGGTCGGGTTGGAGACGGCGAAGCGGGCGCGTCCACCGAAGAGCAGTCGGTTGTCGGGCGTCGTTCGGAAGTAGTTGACCAGGTTCTTCGTATCGACCGCCATCCGGCGCCGCGGCAATAGCCGGTCGAGCGTCTCTGTCGGCAGGGGCTCGGTGACGATCAAGAACGCGCCGACCGGCACGATGCGACGTCGAATCCAGCCCAGCGGCCCCGTCTGCGAGGTTCCGCTCGCCAGCAGAACCTGCTTGGCGTTGAGCCGACCCTTCGGCGTTTCGATCTGGTGGCCTCCGCCGGGGGCGGGTCGCAGGCCCGTCATCGGCGCCTGCTCGTGGATCTCCACACCACGCCGCGCTGCCGCTTCCGCCAAGCCGCGGACGAAGCGCCCGACATGCATGCCGGCGCCTTTGCGGTAGATCAGCCCGCCGTGGAAGCGGTCCGACCCCACCTCGCCGGCAATGTCGGCGCGACTGACCATCTCTGTGTCGGGGTCGACGTTGGCCGCCAGCAGTTCCTGACTGCGCGCCAGCTTGTCGTAGTGCTCGGGCTTGGCCGCGAGCTTGATCTTGCCAACGCGCGCGAAGCTGCAGTCGATCTTCTCTTCCGCCACCAGGCGCTCGACCGTGTCGACTCCGGCGTCGAAGGCCCGATAGAGCCGGTCGGCGACTTCCTTGCCGAGTTTGGCCGACATCGTGCCGTAGTCCTGGGCAAAGCCGTTGTTGCACATGCCGCCGTTGCGACCGGAGGCGGCGTGCCCGATGGTCTCGGCTTCAAGGAGCACGACGCGTGCACCCTTCTTGGCAAGCGCCAGCGCAGCCGAACAGCCGGTCAGGCCGCCGCCGATCACCGCCACGTCGCAGCTGCCCTGCACCGGTCCTGCAGTGGCACTCCGGAAGGGTTCCGAGGTGTCCAGCCAATACGAGGTCAGCTTCATAGTGGCGTTTCCGGTATCTTCGAGCGCAGCATTGCGATGTCTCCTAGTTGAACGACTGGTTGGCCAGCGCGAACATGCGTGCTGGCCCCGCCGGCGGGATGTGCAGCCCCTTGACCATGGTGGTGGCGTCACCAACCTGGCGCAGGCCGATGCTTTCGAGCCAGTCCCCGAGCTGCGAGGTGGCAGCGGTGTCGACGCGGACGAAAACCTGGCCGAGACGTGCGAGCGCGGCTTCGATCAAGGCGCGCGCATCGTCCGCACTTTCGGCGACCACGGGACCGATGACGTGCCCGCGGCCAAATAGGCGTGAAATGGCATAGCCGCGCGGCTCGCCGTCACGCACGAGCACTTGGCCGTCACCGGCCTGGATGAGCCGATCCAGCATCTGCCGCCTGGCCCAGCCCGTGGCCTGCCGGTCCAGACGTGCGACCGCCTCGACATCCGATGGCGCCATCGCCCTGACCAGGCTGGCCGGTGGCGCCTGGTGGCGCTCGTCGGGAACGCCTTGATGCTGTTGGACGACGCCGATGCGGACGAAGCCGCGCCTTTCATAAAGCGCCAGACCTTCGGCCGTCGAGTTCAGCGTGATGGTCCGCGGGTGCGCCGCTGCCAGCAGCGCATCCATCAGCCGGGCACCGTGGCCACGGCCTTGGGCAGCCCCGGCGACGATGATCATCCCGGCCGAAGCATGGTCCTCGCCGTAGGCCCACCAGGCCGCAGTGGAGATCACTGTACCGGCGCCGTTGCGGAGCACGAAGCCCTGGCCGAGCTCGAGTGCGAAGGCCCAGTCCTCGAGCCGATACGGCCAGGACATCTCCTGCGAAAGCTGGAGGGCGCCTTCCAGGTGTTCCGTGTCAAATGGGACCAGCACCACATCGTCGTGGTCGTAGTGGCCGGGGTGGGTCGCCATGGCGGTCATGGTTCGCGCACCGCGATGGCGTCGATCTCGACCAGGCACCCGTAGTGCAATTCTGGCACCGGAACCACGCTGCGCGCGGGGCACGCACCCGGCAGCATGGACGCATAGACCGCGTTGAAGCGGGTCCAGTTGGCGATGCCGACGATGTAGGCCGTCACCTTGACGATCTGTTGCGGCGAGCTGCCCGCGGCGCGCACGATCTCCAGCATGTTCTGGATCGCCTGCCTGGCCTGCGCCTCGAATCCATCGTCGTCCAGCGGACGTCCATCCGGGCGGATCGGCAACTGGCCGGAGACGAAGACGTGGGCGCCCGAGACAATGGCCTGCGTGTAGTGACCTGCCGGCATCGGTGCCCGATCCGTCAGGATGCCGGTCACGAGCCGCTCGCCGCTCATCGCCAGCCTCCGAAACGCGACCACTCGGCTTCGACCCGGTCGGAAGCGCCGCGAACGACGTGATAAGCCCGATGCTGGGCGCCTGTGGCGCAGGCGTGGTTCGGCAGGATCCGCACACGATCACCGATCGCGAGATCGGGCAGCTTGCCCCCTGATCCAGGACGCACCGTGATGATCCCGTGCTCCTGGTTGGCGTCGGCAACGATCAGGTCGGGATAGGGCACGCCGGCGGCGTCGCACACCAGCCCATAGCCTTGGTCGACCGCCTGCCTGCGGGTGCCGCGGTCCTGCGACAGCGCCATCCAGCCGGCGTCGACCAGGATCCATCCCTTGTCGCGCTGGTGGCCGATCACCGTCGCCAGCACCGACAGCGCGATGTCGTCGACCAGGCAGACACCGATCCCGGCCATCACGAGATCGAAGAACACGAACACGCCGGCCCGGACTTCGGTGACGCCGGTGAGGTCGGCGGCGTTGTGTGCGGTCGGTGTCGAGCCGACGCTGACCACCGGGCAGGGCAGCCCCGCTTGGCGCAGGATGGTGGCGGCATCGACCACGCTGCGGCGCTCGACCTCGGCACATTGACGCAAGGCTTCGAGCCCACGGGCCGAGTAACTGGCGCCGGCGTGCGTGATCACGCCACGCAGTTTCGCTCCGTCTTCGAGGGCGTGGCCGATGTCCAGCAGCAGCTGCCGGTCGGTCGGCAGCACCCCGGAGCGATGGCCGTCGCAGTCGATCTCGATGAGCGCCGGAATGCGCGCTCCTGCTTGGCGCGAGGCCTGCGCAACGGCTTGCGCCTGCTCCACGGTGTCCAGCACCACGGTCACGTCGGCGCCCCCGGCGCGCAGCGCCAGCACCTGTGGCAGTTTCGATGGTGCAATCCCGACGGCGTAGATGATGTCCCGCACGCCGGCCGCCGCGAACTGCTCGGCTTCAAGAAGCGTCGAAACGGTTGCCGGACCCGACGGCGACGTCATGACCCGCCGCGCGACGTCCACCGACTTGGACGTCTTGAGGTGGGGACGCAACGTGACGCCCAGGCCGTCCAGCCTAGCTTTCAGGCGTGCGATGTTCCGCTCCATCCGCTCAGCGTCGAGGACGAGGCAAGGCGTCGCCAGTTCCCCCAGCGTCGTTGCGATCTGTTCGGCTTGCGTCTGCTTCATGGCTATGGCTTGGCCCAATGTCGTGCTCCGAGTTGTGTTTGTCCGATGCGGCCTGCTGGATGCGGACCGGCACCTATCAAGTGAGATGGCCGGATGTTGCGCCTGATCGATTGAACCTACAATTTATCGAACCTGCATAGCGAGTTAAGGTCCCACTAAATGATCAGCTCTGAGGATCTGCGCTTCTTCAACGTGCTGGCCCAGTCCGCGTCGCTCGCTGAAGCTGCCCGGAAGATGGATGTCACGCCCCCGGCCGTCACCCAGCGCCTGCAAGCGCTGGAAGCACGGATTGGCATCCGGCTGATCGACCGTTCCGGCCGCAGGATGGTCCTCACCGATGAAGGCGATCTGGTCGCATCGCACGGGACGATCGTGGCCGAGGCGATGGAGGCGCTGTCCGAGGCATTGGCCAATCGGAAGAAGGCAGTGAGCGGGCATCTACGCATAGCCGCCCCGCATGGCTTCGGCCGGCTGCATGTCGCACCCGTGGTCGATGCGTTTGCTAAAGCGCATCCCGGCGTGACGGTCACCCTGGACCTTGCCGACCATCCCGGCGCGCACCTGGTCGAAAGCAGCGACGTCATCGTCCACATCGGACCGCCTGGTGCCCAAAACCAGATCGTCACGACGCTGGCACCGAACCGACGCATCCTCTGCGCCAGCCCGGACTATCTCGCCAGTGCTTCTCCGATTCAGTCACCTTCGGACTTGCTGCGGCATCGATGCCTGGTGGTGAGAGAGAACGACGAGGACGTCACGCTGTGGCGCTTCGTGCACGCTTCGCGCGAGCCGGAGACCGTCCGGATCCGTCCCACCATGTGCAGCAATGACGGCGCGGTGGTGCGCGAGTGGGCGGTGGCAGGGCAGGGTGTCGCCATCCGGTCGGAGTGGAACGTCGCTGCCGATCTGGCAGCCGGTCGGCTCAAGCGGGTGCTTTCAGGCTGGGAGTTTCCTGCGGCCGACGTCGTCGCCATGCTGGGCACCCGCTTCGGGCGCAGTGCGCGTGCAACGGCCTTTCTGGCCATGCTGCGCCAGTCTCTTGCGCCGCCGCCTTGGAGGCGAAGGACCGTGCAATGACGCCGGGTCTCAGGCCGCCATCCATACCTTCCGCTCGGTTTTTAGAGTGCTCCAGGTGACGGCGTCGCCCACGATGAAGCGGTCGCTGGCCTCGTAACTACGCAAGCCTTCTCCATCTGATGGCCCACAGCGACTTGCTTGGCGTGCTCCCTCACCCAGCCCTGCTGGACGGTGCGCCGAAGGGCCAGGTCGTGCCCCTGCGTCTGCGCGAGGCCCTTCCGCGCTACGAGATGCATCTGTTCACGCCGATAAGGTCGCGCCGAGACTTGGGGCCTGTCTTCGCCAGGTTGAAGCAACAGGCGGCGTTGATCTCCATGACGCCAGCACCTTGGCAGGATTCAGCTGAACGACAGATTTAGGCCGCTCCAACAGTTCAGAGAACGAAGGAGTGAAGTTGGACTCATCTCTTCCAGGTTGCGCAGGCTCAAAGGGTAGGCCGCGTACCAGCGAACGCACACCAGCATGATCTCCAGCGGGAAATGCAGCCGCTTGATCACCCCTCGCAGGGTTGAGTTCGCAAGTTGGACGTGCAGCGGTACCATGGGCTCGATTGCGGCCGACCGGCTTATCGACTGGCTTATCGCGACAGAACCACCAAGAGAGGCACATCCTTGATGCTGCAGCTACCGCTCCTGGTCGAGCTGCGTCTCTCCCGTGGTCTCTGGGCCATCCTGACCTCCTTGCTCATTAGGTCACGCTCGCCGTCCGGGAACTGCTTCTTGCGTTCCTCGATCGTCATCTTCCAGAGGGTGCGATACGGCCGGGCCGCGACACTCAAGAGGTCGTCGACCGTCGGAACGGCTTGCTCAGGTAGCGTGAGCCTTTCTCACCGAAGCGCCAGGGCAGCTCGATCGCCTTCGAGATGCCGATCCGCGGCCCGACCTCGACCTTCAGCGGCGGGTGCTCGTCGGGTCGCGCGAGCAGCGCGAAGGGCGGCGCGTCCAGCGCCATGCCGTTGAGGCTGCCGTCGACACCGAGCGCCTGGCCGACCCG